>CBINOW010000015.1:0-47711 GCA_966252395.1 uncultured Oleiharenicola sp.
TGACGGCTGGTTCGGGATCACGTTGGTGGACGTGCTGGCCGAGGTCAGGCCGGAGGGAGCGTCACCCGGGCGGTCGCCGATGTAGTCGACACCGATCGAGGCGCGCAGGCCGGCGAGATCCGGCGTGGTCTCCTTGTCGAAGGTGTAGCTCACCAGCACGCCACCCGACTTCTCGGCGGTGCCACGGAACTCGACGCCGTTGGGGTCGCGGTTCTTGAAGTGGGTGTAGTTGCCGATGATCGAGAGGTTCTTCGTGGGGTTGGCGCGCAGCTCGTATTCCCAGCCCTTGGCCTTGCGGTCCGAGAAGAGCGCGGGGAGCAGCGGGCTCGGCGGCGGGGTCGTGAGGTTGCCGGGGTTCGGCACCGAGAAGTTGTTCTGCACGATGTCAAAGTGCGACACGGTGAAGTAAACCTTCTCGTCGAGCAGCTTCAGGCGCGCACCGAACTCGTTCTGCTTCGAGCTGGTCAGCGCGGGCACGAACGCGCCGGTGACCGACGGGTTATTGGCCGAGGACTGCTCGCTGTAGGCGTAGTAGAGCGAGACCATGTCCTTGTAGGGCTTGATGACGACGCCGTAGGACGGGAGGGAGGTGTCGGGCGAGCTGCCGCGGAACACGCCGGTGGTCATGCTGCGCACGCGCTGGCGGTAATACTGCTTGGACAGCGCCGCGTTCAGGACGAGGCGGTTGTTGAGCAGGTTGAGCGTCTCGGAGGCGTAACCCTGCAGGAAGCGGTTGCTGGTCTGGTTGTAGAAGTTCAGCGTGCCGCGGGTCCACGGGGTGTCGGTGTAGGTGTCGATGTTGAAGTTCGGCGCCGAGATGTTGTAGGCCCAGTTGCCGTAGTTGCGCTGGCCCGAGTAGGCGAAGCCGACGAGGGTCGTGGACTTCAGCGAGTCGTTCTCCACGATGTAGGCGTAGTCGTTCTGGATGTAGAGCGTGCGCGGGTCGTCACGCGGATCGGTGCCGGAGCGGGAGAAGACGCGGGTGGGCTGCGTGGCGATCGGCGAGCCGGTGAACGGCGCCGTGCCGAGGAACTGCTGGCCGGGGACGTAGTTGCCGGTCAGCGGGTCGCGGTTGCCGCCGGTGCCGCCGGTGCTGTTGCCGGTGTTGAGCTGCGGGGCGTATTGCGAGGCCTTGTGGTAGAGCGCGGAGAAGCGCATCTGGATGCCCTTCCACAGCTCGGCGGTGAAGAGCACCTTCCAGTCGTGCTGCCGGTCGGTGCGGTAGATGTCGTCGGCATAGACGCTCAGGTCGCGCGGCACGCCGGAGATGATGCGGGCCGTGCCGGTCTTGGTGCCGGCGCTGGGATCAACGGGCAGGCCGAGGTAGAGCGTGGATTCCCAGTCGGTGTAGATATACTGGAAGGTGACCTGGGCGGTGTCGGAGAACTTGTAGGTGAAGCCCGGCATCAGCGTGAGCGAGTGGATATAGGAATCCTGCCACCAGTTGTCCCAATGGCGGGCGGAGCCGATCAGGCGGTAGGCGAACTTGTCGTTCACGGCCCGGTTGAAATCGACGAAGGCGCCGTTGGCGTCGAAGGCGCCGAGTTGGACGCTCGCGGTGCCGAAGTCGCGGAAGAGGGGTTTCTTGGTGGCGTTGTTGATGGTGCCGCCGGGCGAGGTCGGCTGCGGCGCGAGGATGGAGTTCGGGCCCTTCACCACCTCGATGCGGTCCACAATGGCCGGATCGAGGTTCATGAAGCCGCCGTAGGTGAAGCCGTCCACCGCATGACCGTCGGCCTGGAAGCCGCGCACATTGGTGCGCTCGTTGGCGTTGGGCAGGGTGGACTCGCTGACGCCGGCGATGTATTTCACGGCGTCCATGAGGCGGCCGGCGGCCACGTCCTGGATGAGTTCGCTCGTGATCACGGACACGTTCTGGGAGGAGTCCATGATGTTCAACCGGACGCGACCCGCCGAGGTGGACTCGAGCGAGGTGTAGCGGCCGACCGTGGAGTCGGCCGAGCTGACGAGGAAGGGCGAGAGCTGGACGACCTCTTCCTTTTCCGGGGACGGAGCGGCGGGTGTGGCGGCGGTTTGGGCCACCAACGGCAACGCGCCGGCGATGAACGCGAGCGCGGTAAGACGACGACTGACATTATTCATGTGGGATGGTTGATCGACGCCGACAAAGCGCACAGTGCCACCAGCGTGGTTGCGGGGATCATCGTGGTTCTGTCGGGCGTGGGGTTGGGGTAACGGGACGAGACAGACGCGGCGGTGTATGGGGCGCGGCGATGCGAAAACCAAGGTCACCCGGGTTCAACGGTTGAACGTTTTGCCGCGCCCAAGTTTGCGTCGCCGACGCGTGCGCCGCTCCACGAAACGAAAAAGACCTGCCGCCCCCTAAGGCGACAGGTCATAAAGAGAGTCCCCTAACCCATAGGAGCCAATCTTCAGCCTCAAGGCTCATGAGCGTCCGCCGCGCGGCAACCGGTCGCCCGGTCTAACAATAGCCACAAAACCGCCTCACCCGACTTGGGTGCGAACCCGCGCCCAAGCGCACCTAATGACGGGGCCTTCGATTCTTGATTCCCGTCATGTCGCGCCATCAGCAATTTGCCTTTGACCGGCATCGCGTGCATAGCAGGTTCCGACAACGCGATGCCCCCGCCGACCTCATCGACTGACCGATTGCTCATCGCCACCGCGTCGCTCGTGCTGCTGCTTGCATCCGCCTGTTCCCGACAGGAACCCTTGGCCGCCCCGGCGCCGAAACCAGCCCAACCCGGCACCGCGGACGATTCCGCCCTTCTCGTGCAGCAACCTGTCGGCGCGCCGATCGGCCGCCCGCCGTGGATCGCGCACCTCAACGCCATTGATGTGGACCGCGACGGCCGCATGGACCTCGTGTTTTGCGAGGCGCAGGACAGCGAGGTGCGCTGGCTGCGGCAAATCGCTCCCGGCGTGTTCGAGGAAAAACTCGCCGCCGCCGGCCTGAAGGCGCCGGTGCACGTCGAGTCGGCTGACATGGACGGTGACGGCGACACCGACCTGCTGGTCGCGAGCATGGGCGCGGTTTTTCCCAACAACGACCGCATCGGCACGATTTACATCCTGGAGAACGACGGCCGGCAAAACTTCATGCCGCATGCGATCCTAGAGAACACCACCCGCGCGAACGACATCCGCGCCGCCGATCTCGACGGCGACGGCGACCTCGACCTCGCGCTCGCGCAGTTCGGCTACGATCAGGGCGAGGTCGCGTGGCTGGAGCGCACCGGTCCCTGGGAATTCCGCCGTCACGTGCTCTCGGAGCTCTCCGGCGCGATCAATGTCGTCATTGCCGATTTCAACGGCGACGGCCGGCCCGACATTGTCGCCCAGATCTCGCAGCAATGGGAGGAGATCCACCTGTTCGAGAACCAGGGCGCCGGCAAGTTCGCCGCCCGCCGCCTGTGGGGTTCGACCAACGAGGACTACGGGAGCAGCGGCCTCGTGGTCGCCGACATGAACCGCGACGGCCGCCCCGACATCGTCTTCACCAATGGCGACGGTTTCGGCCCGGCCGCCACGCCGGGACCGCGCCCTTGGCACGGCGTGCAATGGCTGGAGAACACGGCCGACGGCAACTACCGCTATCATCGCATCGCGCACCTGCCCGGCGCCTACTCCCCCATCGTCGCGGATTTCGACGGCGACGGCGCGCCCGACATCGTGGCTTCGACAGCCTACTCGGACTGGAACAACCGCAACCGGAACGTCATCTCGCTGATCTGGTATCGCAACGACGGTCGCGCGCGCTTCGAGCCGCGCCTGCTCGCGCGCACGCCGAAGGACCTGATCACGCTCACCGCGGGCGACTTCGACGGCACCGGCCGCGTGTCGCTGGCCACGGGCGGTTTCTACATCTATCCGCCCTACGACGCGATGAGCCGCATCACGCTCTGGCGGCGCCCCGCCCGCCCATGAAGCCCGCCTTGAAGATCGGTTCATTGGTCCTGGCCGGCGCCGTGCTCGCCGTCGGTGGCGCCTGGTGGTGGCAGGCTGGCGGCATGCAACAAGCCGTCAGCGGAGCGCTGCCCGCGCCGCCCGATTTGTCCGGCGCACCCGCCGCGATCCGCGACCGGCTGGCCGCGGCCGAGGCCCGGGCCCGCAGCCGCACCAAGGCCGTCGAGGGCCTGCGCGAGCTGAGCCGGCTCTACCACGCCAACGGGTTTCCCGAGCAGGCACTGCAGTGTTACCGCGCCCTGGAGCAGCTTGAGCCGCGCGAGGCACGCTGGCTCCACCTCGCGGCCCTGCTGACCGCCGGCTACGGCGAACTCGATCCCGCGCTCGATCTCTGGAAACGCGCCACAGCGCTCGACCCGGCCTACACGCCCGCCTGGCTCCGGCTCGGCGAAACCTACCTGAAGGCCAACCGCCCCGCCGAGGCCGCGGCCGCCTTCAACGAGGTGCTGCGCCGCACGCCCGACGACGCCTATGCGCTGTTCGGTCTGGCGCGCTTGGATTTCGAGGCGCAGCGCTGGGAGGACGCGCGGGTGAAACTCGAGACCGTCGTCAACCGCACGAACTACACCGTCGGCTACGACCTGATCGTCTCGCTTTACGAGCGCCTCGGCCAGCGCGACCGCGCCGCCGCCATCCGCGCCGCCGCGAAGGCCTCCGGCGCCTACCGCGATCCCGCCGACCCCTGGGTCGACGAACTGATCGAAGATTGCTACGAGCCCTACCGGCTCGGCATCGCCGCCGGCAACCTTGCCCGCAACGGCGCGCCCGCCGGCGCCGTGCGCCTGCTCCAGCGCGCCGTTGAAATCACGCCGAACGACGTCTCGGCGATTTTCCAGCTGGGCACGCTGCTCATCCAGCAGGGCGACCACGCCGGCGCGATCCAACAGCTGCGGCGTTGCACGGAACTCTCCCCGGATTTTGCCGATGGCTGGGCCAACCTCAGCGCGCTGCAGGCCATGCTCGGCGAAACCGCCGCCGCCGACCGGACGCTGGCCGAGGGCTTGAAAAACTGCCCGCAATCGCCCGGTCTGCACCTGCAGTTCGCCCGCAATCTCCAGAAAGCCGGCCGCACCGCCGAGGCCATCGCCGAGTTCCAGACCTCGATCCGCCTGCGGCCGAACGAGCCCGACGCCTACCTTGAGCTCGGCAACTTCCTGATTCGCCTGGGCCGCAACGCCGAGGGCGTGGCCGAGATGCAGCGCGCCCTCGTGGCCGAACCGGGTCATCCCATGGCCCTGAGCGTGCTCACCTTCAACGCCATCCAGACCGGTGACGAAAACGAGGCCAAGCGCTGGCTGGCGACCATTCGCGAACAACCCCGCGTGCCCCGCGAGCAAGTGCAACGGCTCAGCAGCGCCTACCGCGAGCAGTTCGGCCGCGCGCCGTGAGCGCGGACATAACCCGGACGCGGCATTGGCCCGTGTAGCCCGCTGCGGGAGCAGCGGGATTTCAGAGTGCTCACGTGAGTTCCAGTTCCCTGCGCTCCTACGCCACCACCGGAGCTTTTCTGGAGGATCATATCCGACGGGGTAACTCTCTCACGAAGGTAGGGGCCGATCTCCGAGCGGCCCGACGACATGCATGAGCGCTACCGGCCCGCCCGGAGGTCGGGCCCTACCTCACGATTCGCTTCCTTGGAATATCTTCAACAGCCACTGACCGTGGGACGCTCAGCGCCTCACGGGTGCTTGATCTCAAGCGTGCCGGAGGACTCGACCGGTAAAACCGGCTGCGTGGTAGAACCATCGGGCCAGCGCACCTCGACCGCGCGCAACGCAGCCGGCAGCGCAAAGAACAGCGCCGGAGAAGACTGCGAATAGTAGCCGGAAGCGGAAGCGACCTCGGCGGTGCGGACCGAGCCGTCGGCCAAGGTGAGTGTGACCCGCGCGCCGATGCCGGTCGGGTTGCCGGGCGGGCCTTGAAGCACGATTCGTAGAGGCCGGAGGCCGGCCAGGCCGCGACTGAGGATGGCGAGCGCGGGCTGGTCGTTGCGACTGGCCACCAGGTCCGGCCAGGCGTCGTGATTGAGATCGGTAAGGACGAGGGCCTTGGCGTCACCCGGCACGATGAAGCCTGACTGCTGCGGATCGAGCGCGCGGAATTCGCCGCGGCCGTCGTTGTCGAGGATCACGCCGAGTCCGCCGGTGAAGCGGCCCATGGACGGCGTGGGCGCATGTGAATTCTGCACCAGTGCGAGATCGGGGCGCCCGTCGCCGGTGCGATCGAACGCGACCATGCCCTGAACCGGCGCGAGCTGAACTTCCCACGGCAAGGGCACAAAGCGATGCGGCCCGACCGGCTGGCTCAGGTAGACGCCGCTGCGCAGCTCGGTCGCGTCGAAACGTTTGGCGCGGGCCAGGCGCTCGGCGCCGATGATCTCCGGCAGCGCGACCTTGGCGAACTCGTTGTGCCGGGGATAGCGGCGGAGCAGCCCGGTGATGCGCGCGCCGAGCTCGTTGCGCGAACGCCGCGGGAAAAGTTTCCCGTCCTCCTGGACGGCCTCGATCACCAGCGGCGGACCGCCGTCCCCGAAGCGGCCGTGGAAGAGGATGGCCGGACCCGCGTGATACGGCGTGTTGAGCCCGAGATTGCCGACGGCGTAATCAGCGCGGCCGTCACCGTTGAAATCGGCGGCGACGAGTGAACTCCAGAAACCGGTGTGCGTGAAACCCTGCGCGGCAGAGCGATCCGTGAAACCCTGGCCGGCGTCGTTGTGCAGGTAGCGCACCGTCCCCCACTCCGTCGCGAGGATCAGGTCGGGCCAGCCATCCTGGTCAAGGTCGCTGAAGGCCGCCGAAGTGACCAGGCCCAGCTCGCCGTTCTCGGGCAGCGGAAGCTCGGCGAAGACGCCGCCGTCGTTGCGCAGCAGCACGCTGCGCGGCGTGAGCGGGTAACGTCCCGGCAGCACACGCGCCCCGAGGAAAACATCGAGGTCGCCGTCGCGATCCAAGTCCGCTGCCGTCACGGCCCCGGTGCTCTGCGGAATCGCGGGCAGCGCGGCAGGTGAGAACCCGACGGCCGCGCCGAGGTGAAGCTTCGGCTGATAATCGGCACCGAAGGGTCGGCTCGTGCCGGCCTTGGTCTGGAGCAAGTCGGGGACGCCGTCGCCGTTGGCTTCGAAGACAAGGAGCGGACCGTCGTCGAGGTTGTCGGCGGAGAAACCCCGCAGCGGGTCGCGCGTCGTGCCGCCGAGCAGAAGCTGCTCACCCTTTGCGCCTGGGAGCACCGCCAGCGCGGGGCCGCGGCGGTCAAAGGCGAACGGCTGAAACGGCTGTGCATTGGCATCGGCCTCGGGCTGCTCGCGGGCCAACAGATCCAGCGGCTCCGTCTGGAAGAGCGCGGCGGGTTGGACAGGAACAGATGGCCGAGCCGGGCCGGCGGGTTCGGTGATGGTAAGCTTCTGGTCCGCGGCGAGGTTGCCGAAGGTCTGGCGGTGTCCGCTCGGCCACTCGACGCTGAGCTCCCGGACCGCGGTTTCGTTGCCCAGGCCGAAGTGCAACACAGGTTCGCTCGTGGACAGGTAGCCGCGCGCGAGCACGAGCGTGCGCACTTGCTCGCCGGCGGCGGTTTTGATGCGCACGGTCGCACCGACACCGAAGCGGTTGGAGACCGTTCCCCTCAGGGCCACGACCAGCCGGTGGCCGGTGTCGCTGTCATTGCGCAGCACGGTCGGGCCCGACTGGTAGTTGCCGTAGATCAGGTCGAGGTCACCGTCGCCGTCGAGGTCACCCGTGGCCGCGCCCAGACTCACGCTCAGCTGGCCCAGTCCCCACTCGACGCCGACCTCCCTGAACTGCAGCGCGCCCTCGTTGTGGAACGCCAGGTTCCGCTCCGCGAAAACCGGCGCCGTCTGCATGGCCCGGCGCGAATCGGCGGGATTCTCCAACGCCATGAGGACCTGGTGTTGGTCGGCGTTGTGGTATTCCCGGATCATGCCGTTGGTCACGTGCAGGTCGATCCGGCCGTCGTTGTCGAAATCGTCGAAGCGCGTCGACCAGGTCCAGTCCGTGGCCGCGATTCCGGCCAGCTGCGCGCCTTCGCGCAGCCGCGCGGTGCCGGTGCCGAGGTGCAGCGCGTTGCGCATGAACTGGAACGCTTCGCTGGACGGATGGATGGCCGAGTCGAGCATGGCGCGGATCTTGGCCATGCCGCGCTGATCCTTCTCCCGCGTGGTGGCGGCCATGTCGGCCACGAAGAGGTCAACCCGGCCGTCGTTGTCCGCGTCGCCCAGGTCGGAGCCCATCGAGGAGTGCGGCGTCTGCGCAATCGCCTCGTTGATCACGTTGGTGAAGGTCCCGTCGCGGTTGTTGCGGTAAAGAAAGTCCGGCACGGCGTAGTCGTTGGCCACGTAGAGATCGGGCCAGCCGTCGCCGTCGTAGTCCCACCACGTCGCCGAGTGGCCGGCGGTTTCGATCGGGGCGATGCCGGCCGCCGCGGTCACTTCCTCAAAGGTGCCGTCGCCCCGGTTGCGAAACAGGTAGTCCTTCTGCCCCTGCGGCGCCTTCACGGTGTCGAACAGGTTCGTCTGCAGATAGACGTCGAGGTCGCCGTCGCGGTCGTAGTCGCAGAAGGCGCCCATGCCGCTCGCGTCGGTCACGGCGAGTCCGCGCGCCGCAGCCTCCTCGCGGAAGGTGCCGTCGCCGCGATTCATGAAGAGCTGGTTCGGCACGCCGAAACGGCAGAGGTAGAGGTCGAGCCGGCCGTCGTTGTCCACGTCGGCGAAGGCCGCGCCCTGCGTCCAGCCGCCGGGTTTGCCCGGTTCGACGATGCCGGCCTTCGCGGTGACGTCTTCGAATTTCCAATTGCCGAGATTGCGGAAGAGCCGGCTCTGCTCGGTCTTGCTCACGATGAACACGTCGGGCCGGCCGTCGCCGTCGTAGTCGCCGATCGCCACGCCCGTGCCCATCGGGCCGTAGATGATTTCCGAGTAGCGATCGGTCCACATGCGCGGATCAGCATAGCGGTTCTCGGCGACGATCCCCGTGTCGGCTGCCGGCAGCGTCGCGAACAGCGTCGCCCCACGTGCGGCGCTGCGCGGGGCCAATGGCTCCACCACCAGACCGTCAGCCGCCGACACCTTCGCCAACGCCAGCAGCGCGAGCGCCGCCCAAGGCGGGACGGCCCGGAGAAACCCGGCAACCGGGGGGCAACGGAGGGTGGAAATCGGGGGCAGCAACGCCCGCATGAGACCGGTGGAGCCCGGGTTGGTCAAGGCAGGTGCAAAGCATCCGAACCGCACTTGCCTATCCCGGAAAATTGCCCGTATTTTCGCCAGCTCCAAATCCGCCTGATGACCCCCTTGCTGCGCCCCGCCTCCCTCGCTTGGCTGACCTTGGTGGTGCTGTCGGCCCTCTGGCTCGGCTTGATGAACAGCCGGCGGATTGCCCAGATTGACCGGATCAGCGGACAGACCCCGGTCGCCCCGGCCTCGCCGGAATCGCCCACCGGTTACCTGCACGGCACCCGCGCCCGCTTGCTCCCGGTGGGCAGCGCCAGCAGCCAGGCCTGGATCATGGACGTCCAGAAAATGGCGGCGACCGACTCCTGGCGGATCAAACACGCCGATTACGACAACGCCCCCGAAGGCCGCGCCGTCCATGGGGCGGCGCCCTACCGCTGGTGGCTGCG
Source organism: uncultured Oleiharenicola sp. (assembly GCA_966252395.1). GTDB lineage: Bacteria > Verrucomicrobiota > Verrucomicrobiia > Opitutales > Opitutaceae > Lacunisphaera. Next base: position 9,577 of record CBINOW010000015.1, read on the forward strand.
TCTGGTGGCCTTGGGGGAAGGCGGGGCGAAAGGTCCGGCCGTCGAGCAGGCCGCGCTCCACGCGGACCCCGCGCTGCATGTTTTGCTGTGCGTCGTCGTGGGCTTGCTGGCCGCCTGGCGATTTGGCGCCGTCGCAGGGGCGTTCCTCGCCTTGGGCATCGCCGCGCTCTTCTCCCATGCGCAGGTTTTCAACCCGGGGCGACCCGACGACCACGGACTTTTCCTCGCCACCAATCTGCTCGGCCTGGTGCTGGTGCTGAGCGCGTGGCACACGCCCGCCGGTGGCGCGTCACGTCTGCAGCTCCTGCTCGCCGGTGCGGCGGGTGGACTCGGTTTCTGGCTGGATGCCGGCAGCCAACTGGCCGTGCTGGCCAGCTGCCTCGGCGGCGGATTGCTGGCGTTCCGTCTCTCCCCCCGCTCCGCGGAAGCGACGCCCGGAGCGCTGGCCTGGCGCAGCTGGGCGGCGGGCGGCGGACTGGTGATTTTGCTCGGCTGGTGGCTGGAGGGACGACCCGGCGGATATGCCGGCGCGAGTCTGGACCAAAACCACCCGCTGCTGCTGATCGCGTGGTTCGGCGCCGCCGAAATCCTGCTCCGCCTGCAGCAAAGGTCTTGGAAGGAATCGGGCCGACTCGAGCGTCTGCTGCTCCTCGGTGGAGCACTCGCCGTGCTATTGCCGCTGGCTTGGTTGTTTCATCGCGGAAGCGGTGGCGCGAATTTCGGTCCGGATCATCCGGCGCTCGCCGGCCGTGGCGGACTGATCGGTTGGGTTCGGGCCGACGGCCTGAGCCTCGGCCTGATTGCGGCCTTGTTGCCGGTGCTGCTGATCCCGGCCGCGCTTTTTCTGCAGCGGAGCAATGCCGCGCTGCGTCCGCTGATGCTGTTTCTCGTCGGTGCTACGGCCGTGTGCCTGGTGCTGGGTTGCTGGCAACTGCGGTGGTGGGGTGTGTTGGACATCATGCTGCTGGGCCTGCTGACGTTGGTCGCGGCCGCGACGCCCGGTGGTTTTGCCGCGATCGGCTGGCGCAGCGCGCTCGGCCTGCTGCTTTTCCCGGCTATGATTGCCGCCTGGCCGCGGCCGGTGGCCGATGAGGAACTCGCCCCGGCGGAGGCCCGGGCGCTGGTCGAGCGCGATCTCGCCCAGTGGCTCGCCGCCCGCTCCGAACCCGGCGCGATCGCTTTTGCCCCGCCCGCCCTCTCCGGCTCGCTCAGTTACCACGGCGGCCTGCGGGTCATCGCCTCACCTTATCCGGGCAATGACGACGGCCTCGCGCTCGCCGCCCGCATCGCCGGCACCGGTTCCACCGACGAGGCCCAGGCACTGATCCAGCAGCGCGGCATCCAATACATCGTGCTGCCCTCTTGGGACGACTCACTGGACCGGCTCGCCAAGGTCGGATCACCGACGCCCGAACGCTCCCTCGTTGCCCTGCTCCGCCAGTGGCTGCCGCCGCGGTGGCTGCGCCCTGTCGCCTACCAGATGCCCGTGATTCCCGGCTTGGAAAAGGATTCGCTCGCGGTCTTCGAGCTCGTCGAGCCGCAGGACAACGTCCTCGCGCTGAGCCGGCTCGCGGAATACTTCGTGGACACGGGCCGCCTTGAGCTGGCCGCCGCCGTCGGCGACAGTCTGGAACAATCCTTCGCCGCCGACGCCGGCGCCATGATCGCACGCGCCAAGGTCGCACTCGCCCGCAAGGAAAGCCGCACGCTCGCGCGCATCATGCCCGAATTATTGCCCGCCATCGCCGATGGCCGCGACGAGGACTTGCCGTGGGAACGTCGCGCCAACCTAGCCATCGTGCTGGCCCAGACCAAGCATCCCGATCTCGCGCGCACGCAGGTTCAGTTCTGTCTGAGCGAGGCCGACGTCGACCGCCTGCGTGGGCTGGGCCCGGTCGCCCTCTTCCGGCTGTTGGCCCTCGCCCGCAGCTTCCGGATCGAGTTCAGCGACCCGGCCCTGCACGCGACGGCCCTCGCCCAGTTGCCCGTCGAGTTCCAAGCCCAACTGCAGCGATGAAGAAAATCGTCCGATGAACCGCCCGAAGACGAAACCGATCCTCATCGCCCTCACGCTGGTCGCCGGCGGAGGTCTAGGCTTGAGCGGATGCGGACCGCAACCCGCCCCGCCCGCGGCCGCCCGGCCAGCGGAAGCCAAGGCCAGTTTCGCGCCGCTGCACTACACACCGGAGGCCATCGGCACCCCGGCCGGCCCCGGGGACCGGCCGATGGTCACCAACCTGCAGATCGCCGATCTCGACCAGGACGGTTTGCCGGACGTGATCTACAGCGAGGCCCGCGAGAACACCGTGCGCTGGATCCGGCAGGCGCCGCGCGGCGTTTTCACCGAGCAGGTGATTGCCCGCGATTTGCCCGCGCCCGCCAACGTCTGGGCCGCCGACGTGCAAGGTTCCGGCCGGCTGGACGTGTTGGTCGCCTGCATGGGCCAGATCACCCCCAACAACGACCGCATCGGCTCCGTCGTGGTCCTGGAGAACCTCGACAACCGCAGTTTCCGGCCGCGCACGCTCCTCGATAAGACCGCCCGCGTCACCGACGTGCGTGCGGCCAACCTCGCCGGTCACCGCGACGGCCGCCTTGATCTGGTCGTGGGCCAGTTCGGATACGCCCAGGGCGAGGTCCGCTGGATGGAGAACCGCGGCGGCTGGCAGTTCGAGAGCCGTATTGTCAACCGCCAGTCGGGCACGGTGCACACGCCGGTGGCGGATTTCGACGGCGACAGCCGCCCCGACTTCGCCGCGCTGGTCTCGCAGGAATGGGAAGAAGTGCACCTGTTCCGCAATCCCGGCGAGGGCGGCGAGTTCAAGGACACGCTCGTCTGGGGCTCCACCAACGAGGACTACGGCAGCAGCGGCCTCGCAGCCGCCGACCTGAACCGCGACGGCCGGCCCGACCTGATCTACACCAACGGCGACGGCTTCGACTACGCCGTGCGCGGCCACCGCCCCTGGCACGGCATCCAGTGGCTGGAGAACACCGGCGAGGGCAATTTCCGTTTCCATCGCGTCGGCGATTTTCCCGGCGCCTACGCGCCCTGCGCCGCCGACCTGAACGGCGACGGCCACACCGACCTCGTGGCAGTCAGCGGTTTCGCCGACTGGGACAACCCGGAGTCGGTGGTGCTCATGGCGTGGCTCAACGACGGACGGCAGAACTTCACGCCCATGCCGCTCGCGCGCAGCCCGATCAAGCTCGTGACCGCAGCCGTCGGCGATCTCGACGGCGACGGCGTGCCGGAGATCGTGACCGGCGCGCTGCATGTGTTTCCGCCCTTCGAGCGGTTGAGCAACATCACGCTCTGGCGCCGCAAGTGACCAAGCCCGCCCAGTCCGTCCCACCCCGCCGTCGCCTCGGGCGCACCGCCGCGCTCATGGTGGTGGTGGTCGCGCTGGCCTCGGCCGCCGGTTACTACGGATTGCGCCGGGCGCAGATCGAACGCGTGCGCGCCGCCCTGCCCGCGCCACCGGCAGCCGCCCCCAACGCCACGCTGCGCGACCTGCTCGCCGACGCCCGGGCGGCAGCCGCGACCGGCCGGCTTGAAGCCGTGGCGGAGCTCGGGCGGTTGTATCACGCCAACGAATTCCGCGCCGAGGCCGAGGCCTGCTGGCGCATCCTCGCCCGCGAACAGCCCCGCGAAGCCCGCTGGCGCTACTACCTCGCCGACCTGCTCCGCATGTCCGGCGACCAAGCCGGCGTGGAAGCCGCCCTCAGCGCCACAGTGGCCGCCGACCCGACTGCGGCCACCGCCTGGCTGCAGCTCGCGGAGATGAAATTCAAGAGCGGTCGCCTCGAGGCCGCGGCCGCCGATTACCGCCAGCGGCTCGCCCTCCTGCCCGACGATCCCTACGCGGAGCTGGGCCTTGCCCGCATCGCACAGTTGCAGGGGCGCACCGCCGAAACGCTGCAACAGCTCGACCGCCTGCTGGCCCGGCACCCGAAATTTTCCGCCGCCCAGAATCTCTACGCCGAACTGCAGGCCGCCGCCGGCCGGGAGGATCTGGCCGACTTGCACCGCTGGCTGGGCCGCGAGGCCGGACGCTTCCGCGAGGCCGACGATCCGTGGATGGAGGAAGTGAACAAACGCTGCCACGACCCGCGGCGCCTGTGCCACCTCGGTGTGATCGCCTACCAAACCAACGAGGGTGACCGCGGCCGCGCGCGATTCGAACAGGCCATCGCCCTCGCGCCCGATCATCCCTTCGCCTACGAGCTGCTCGGCACCCTGCTGCTCGAGCAGGGCTCCGCTGAGGCGGCCCGCGACATCCTGCTCCGTGGCATCGAAAAGGCGTCCAGCATCGCGCCGTCCGCACTGCACTTCCTCGAGTTGCGCCACGCCTACGAGGCCCTGCAACAACCCGGCCCCGCGCGCCGCACCCTCGAGGTCGGTCTGCGCCGGCATCCCGACTCCGCCGATCTGCTCCACGCTTGGGGTAACCGGCTCAAGGCCGAGGGCAAGTTCGACGAAGCCGCCGCGGCCTACCGCCAGGCGATCACCGTCAACCCCGCCTTCGTCGAAGCCGACTTCGCCCTCGCCGTCCTGCTGGTGGAACGGGAGCGTTTCCAGGAAGCCGTGGAGGCGCTGAAACGGGCTCTCACGATGCAGCCGACCTTTCCCAAGGCGATGCTGCTGCTGGCGCGTCTGGAAGTGGACGCCGGTCGCGTCGAGGAGGCCGGCCGTTACCTCCTGCCCCTGCTCAAGGCGAATCCCGGCGCGCCCGAAATCCGCGCGACCACCGCCAGCTGGCGTTACCGCGCCGGCCGCGCCGTGGAGAAAACCGACCCGGCCGCCGCCGAGCGGCATTACCGGGCCGGGCTGGAGCTGGCGCCCGATCACCCCGATCTCAACGCCAGCCTCGGCGTGCAACTGCTGGTCACCAACCGCGTGGAGGAGGCCGTCGGTCCACTGGAAATCTATCACCGCCAGCAGCCGGCCAACCCGCAGGCCGCGCTCTTTCTCGGCCAAGCCTACGCCCGCACCGGCCGGCTGGCCGATGCCCGCCGCGTGCTGGCCGACGGCCTGCAGCGCGCGGAGCAAGCCGGTCAGCGCACGACCGCCGAGCATTTCCGGGAAATTCTCGGGATGCTGCCGCGCTGAACCGTTTCCCCGGGAATTCTGCTCGCGCGCCCGGGCAATTGGCTTGTGCTGAAGCCATGGCCCCCGGTTCCACCCTGGCTGTCCGCCCACCCGCTTTTTCCGTCCAGCCGCCCCGGCCTGTCCGTCTCCGTTTCCTCGCCCAAGGGCTGGGCTTCGCCCTGTTCGCGGCCGGCCTTGGACTCGTGACGGCCCGCGCCGAATCCGGCCTCGTCGCAACCCCGCTCGCCGCGCGCTCGGCGCCCGCCGGAGCCACGCTGTTCACGACCCTGCCCGCGGAGCAGACCGGCATCCGGGCGGAAAACCATTTCGGTGATCCGAACATGTGGGGCCGACGTTACACGGAACTAATGAACGGCGCGCTGGGCACGGGCGTCGCGATCGCGGATTTCGACAACGATGGCTGGCCCGACGTGTTCGTCATCATCAAGACCGGACCCTGCCGGCTGTTCCGCAACCTCGGAGGCTGGAAGTTCGCGGATGTCACGGTCGCCTCCGCGCTGGCCCGGGCCGACGAGCTGGCCCGCACCGACCGCCCCGACTGGGCGCAGGGCGCCACGTGGGCGGACGTGAACAACGACGGCTGGCTCGATCTCTACGTCTGCCGTTTCAACGCGCCGAACCAGCTGTTCATGAATCGCGGCGACGGCACTTTCCGCGAGGAGGCCGCCGCCCGCGGCCTCGCGCTGGCGGATGCCAGCGGCTTGGGCGTGTTTTTCGACTACGACCGCGACGGTTGGCTAGACGTGTATGTGCAGACCAACCTGCTCGACTCGGCCAAGGCGCCGAACGGGCAACGCGACCGCCTCTACCGCAATCGCGGCGACGGCACCTTCGAGGACGTGAGCGACCGCGCCGGCATCACCGGCGAAAACCTCGCCCACGCCGCCGTGGTCTGGGATTACGACGACGACGGCTGGCCCGATCTCTACGTGGCCAACGATTTCACGGCCCCGGACCGACTCTACCGCAACAACCACGACGGCACCTTCAGCGACGTGATCAACCTCACGGTGCCCCTCATGCCCTACTCTTCCATGGGGGCGGACACGGGCGACCTGAACAACGACGGGCGGACCGACTTCCTCGTCGCCGATATGGCCGCCACCACGCACGAAAAGGATCAGCGCGGCATGGCCTATTCCCGGACCCTCAAGGGCAACACGGCGGACCCCAAACCGGGCGAGCCGCCGCAGGTGTCCCGCAACGCGCTTTTCCTGAACACCGGCACCGGCCGGATGCGGGAGGCAGCGAATCTCGCCGGGCTCACCGCCACCGACTGGACCTGGTCGGTGCGCTTCGAAGATCTGGACAACGACGGCCGGCTCGATCTCCACATCACGAACGGCATGGTGCGCGAGTATCAGAACGTGGATCTGCTAGACAAGATGGTGCTGGCCGAGACCCCCGCCGAACGCGTGAACCTCATGCGCTCGAGCCCCAAATTGCGGGAAAAGAACCTGGCCTTCCGCAACGCCGGCGACCTGCAGTTCGAGCCGGTCGGCGCCCGCTGGGGCCTCGACCAGAATAGCGTGAGTTTCGGCGCCGCGTTCGGTGACCTCGACGGTGACGGCGACCTCGATATCGTTTTCGCCAACCATGAGGACCATCCGACGGTCCTGCGCAATGACAGCGCCACCGGCCACCGGCTGATCGTGGCCCTGAGGGGAACGACCTCCAACCGCTTCGGCTACGGCGCCACGGTGCGTGTCGAGACGGTGGACGGTCCGCAACGCCGCACCCTCTCACCCGCCCGCGGTTACCTCTCCTGCAGCGAGCCCACGCTGCACTTCGGTCTCGGTGAACAAGCCGTCGTCCGCGCGCTCACCGTCGAGTGGCCCAGTGGCCACGTGCAGCGATTCGAAAACCTCGCCGCCGACCAGAAGCTGACCATCACGGAACCCTCCGGTCCCGCGGCACCGGCGCCGGCCGCGGCAGCTGTGCACCCGCAGTTCACGCCAACGGCCGATACCTACGGGCTGGCGCTGGTTTCCGAGGAAAATTTCGATGCGGAAGGCCAGCCGCTCGTATCCACGCGTTTCGACCGCCTCGGACCGGCCTTGGCGGCCGGCGATCTCGACGGCGACGGCCACACCGACCTGCTCATCGGCGGCACGGGCCGCCAACCGACCAGAATCCTCGCTCGGGCCGGCGAGCGTTTCACTTCCGCCTCCTCCCTGCCGCCTTCGCCCGTGGACGACGGCCCGCTGCTGATCCTCGACTACGACGGCGACAGCCGGGCCGACGTGCTGCAGACCAAGGCAGGCACGAACCGCTCGGCCAACTCGCCCTCGTTCCAACCTGTCCTGCACCGGAACACCGGCAGCGGCTTCGCGCCGCAGCCCGAGGCGCTCCCGCCCCTGCCGATCAGCGTGGGCGCGGCGGCGGCGGCGGATTTCGATCGCGACGGGCGCTTGGATATTTTTCTCGGCGGACGCGTTTTGCCCGGCCGTTATCCGCTGCCGCCACGCAGCGCGCTGCTGCGCAATGTCGGCGGACGTTATGAGGACGCGACCGAGACGCTCGCACCGCAGCTGCGCGAGATCGGCCTGGTGCGCTCCGCGCTCTGGAGCGACGTGGATGGCGACGGCTGGCCCGACCTGCTGCTGGCGCTGGAATGGGGCGGCGTGCGTTACCTGCACAATGATTCCGGCCGGGGTTTCACCGACCGCTCGCAGGCCACGGGCTTTGCAGCCGCCGGCAACGGCTGGTGGACGGCCATCGCCGCGGCGGACTTCAACGGTGACGGCCGCCTGGACTATGTCGCAGGCAACGCCGGCCTGAACACCCTCTACCAGCCCCCTGCGATCCTCTACTTCGGTTCCTTCAAGGAGGGCCGTTCCCACCAGGTGATCGAGGCCTATCTGGAGGACGGCCGGCTCTATCCCCGCCGCACGCGCAGGGAACTCGGCGCCCAGATCCCGGCCATCCTCCAACGGTTCCCGCGCAATGACGCCTACGCCCGCGCCACGCTCGGCGAGTTGCTTGGCGCCGATCGCCTGGCCGCAGCCCAACGGCTGGAAGCCACCGAACTGCGCAGCGGCGTTTTCCTCAGTCAGCCGGATGGCACCTTCCGCTTCCAGCCTCTGCCGCGTCTCGCCCAGATCGCTCCCGTCCAGGGACTGGTCGCCGGGGATTTCGACGGCGACGGAAACGCGGACGTTTTCGCCGTGCAGAACTCCTATGCGCCGAATCCCGGCATCGGTCGGTTCGACGGCGGACTGGGCCAACTGCTGCGTGGCGACGGTCACGGCAACCTGAGCGCCCTCGAGCCGCAGGCCAGCGGCCTGATCATAGAGGGCGACGCCAAGGCGCTGGTGGTGCTCGATCTCGACGAGGACGGCTGGCCGGATTTCTTCGCGAGCCGGAACAACGCCTCCACGCTGGCTTGGCGTAACGCAGGCGTAAGCGGCCGGCATTCCTTCCGAGTCCGGCTGCAAGGTCTGCCCGGCAACCCCACCGCAATCGGCGCCATGCTCCGTCTCGAACTGAGCGACGGCACGATGCAGGTCGCGGAGATCAGCGCCGGGGGCGGCTACTACAGCCAGAACCCCGCAACGGCTTTCTTCGGCTGGCCGGTGGGCAAGGCCCCGCGCCGACTCCTCGTGCGTTGGCCGGACGGCACCACGAGCGAGCACCCGTTCGCAGAATTGCCGCCCAAGGTTTTAACCGTGGCCCGGCCGTAGCTGCCCGACCGAGCACCGGGGCGAGGGCGCCCCGGCTCCATTTGGTCAAATGCGTGGCGGCACGGTTTGTAGCAGCACCGTGTGTTCCGCTGCTTTGCCGGGTGCTTGGTAGCCCGGCGCGGGAGCGTCGGGATGGAAACGTCGGGACGAGAATTCACTGCGCAGCGGGGATTCCCGCGGCTCCCGCCGCGGGCTACAGCGGCCAACGTTGAATCCCGAAAGACGCCCCGGATCAGTATCGGATTTCGGCACAAAGGCACGGCCCGCGACCAAACGGGCAAAAAAAAGCGCCTCTCCCGAGGGAGAGGCGCGAGGAGTGAAACCTTGGTTCCGACTTAGAACCGGAAGGTGTTCGTGAGCGACCAGTATTGGCGCGGCGCGATGCGGTAACCCGCACCACTGCCGTCGGGCTGGACCGTGATCGGAATCAGGTCGTTGCCCTTGCCGATGCTGCGCACGTTGAGCTGGACGCGCCAGTCAACCTTGTCGAACAGCTTGCGGCCATAGCCGACCCAGGCGTCGATGTCGGTCTCGGCGGGACCCTGGTAGGGGTTGGACAGATCGAAGGTGATCTTGCCAGCCGAGGTGATACCCGGGGGATAGCCGATCGTGACTTCGCTCTGATAGCGGAGGGCGACACCAGCGTTGAAGCCCTTCAAGCGGCCCTCGGTGAAGTCATAGTTGGAGATGACGTTCACGCGCCACTCACGCAGTTCCGGCACGTTGGTGCCTTCCTGCAGAGCGCGGGCAGCCCACTCGGAGCCGACGTTCTGGTTCCACTGGAACAGGGCGGTTTCGTTACCGGCACCACCCCACCAGATGCGGAGGTCACCACCCGGACGGAAGGTCTGGCCGTTCACGTCCGTGGCGGTCTTGTTCAGGAACGCCTCGTAGGCGGTGACGAACTCGGCAAGATTGGCGCCACCGATGTTCTTACGGGTGGCGAAGCTCTTGCTGGCGTTCAGCGTCAGGCGCCAGTTGCGCGTGGGCTGGGCGTTGAGCTCGATTTCATAGCCTTCGGAGAAGCTGTCCTCCGTGAGGGCGAAGCCGGCGGGCATCGTGTTGGCGACCATGCCTGCGCGAGTGGTCGGATCGATCTTCCAAGCGGAATACATCTTCTTGGCCACGGCGCTCTGCTGCCACTGGCGCCAGGCGGCGATGGCGGCAACTTCGCGATCCGGCGCGTCCACCCAGTTGGAGCGGGTGTAGGTCGGGTCCGTGCTGATGCCGGCGGAATCACCGAAGCCGGTCCAGTTGTATTCGAACACGTTCACCCAGTCACCGGACCAGGCCTGCGAGGCACCGAGGAACCAAGAGCCACCGAGACCGTTGCTGTTGGCATTGGTGACGGCGGTTTCATACTTGTTAACCTTGAGCGAGTATTTGCCGTCCTTGGTCTCGAGCAGGATGCCGAGGTCCTTGGTCTCACCGGCGGGGAGCGCGATGTCCACGCCGTAGATGTCCTTACGACCGGCGAAGGGCTGGAAGTTCTCGGCCTTGTTGTAGAACAGGGTCACGCGAACCGGGAGCTTCTCGGCGAGGTTCTTGATGCCGGGGAGCTCGTCCAAGTGGCCGACGATCGAGTAGCTGCGGGACGTGCCCTCCAGCTCGCTCATGGTCTTGCCGTCCAGCGTCCAGTAGGAAGGATCCCACTTCAGGAAGCCGAGGTTGCCGTTGGCGAAGTGCGTGTTGGTGTTCTGCGACAGCTCAACCGCACTGGCGGTATCCTTGCGGTAACCGTAGGTGCCGACGAGACCACCGTTGAAGAGGTGGGCCTGCCAGACGAAGGCCTTGGACTCGGTCTTGTCGCGGCGGAGACGGGCGCTCGAGGTGAGCAGATCGCGATTCGCCTGCGAAGCTTCGGAATCGGTGATCTTGAACGGAGCGTTGATCCAACCGCGATAGTTGGCCGAATTCTCGGACTGGGTCGAATTGCGGGCAGTGCTGCCAACCGGATAATACGGATTCTCCCAAGGAGCAGCCGGGTCAACGCCACTCGCGATCCAGGTCGAATCGAAGAAGCGGATCGTGCCGCCGGTCGCCTCATTGAGGTTCTGGACACGCGGGATGTAGGCGCCGGAGGCCGAGGAACGGCTGGCCAGCGAATTGCCGAGGTAGATCACGCGATTGACCGCGAAACCGTTGTCGTTGAAACGAATGCCTTGGCCGCCATCGAACAAGGTGCGGTAAGCATCATCGAGCACGGCATAGCGGTTCCAGCTGCGATCTTCGCGGTCGAGGTTGTCCTCGGACCACAGACCGGTGAAGGTGTGGCGACCGAGCAGATTGCTGATCCAGCTGTCCCCACCCTTCTTGGTGAAGTCGTGGGTGAAGAACGCGGTGGCGCGGGTGGAATCACGCTCGGAGTCGTAGCTGCGATTGCCGCCCTGACCGCTGTCGGTCACGAAAGCACGGCCGACATTCGGGTTCTTGGTGCCGTTGGCAAAACGGACGCCATTCGAGCCGGCAGCGGTGCCGTCGGAATAGACATCCATGATGTCAACATAGACCGCCTGGCGGGTGCCGTCGAGGAGGGCGATCTGGCCGTTGCTGTAGTTCTGCTTGTTATAGACGACCTCGAAGCCGAACTTGTCGTCCATGAAGGTCTGGGCGAGCGAGGCGGACATCGAGTCGAAGTCCGACCACTCCCACTTGTTGGGACCGTCGAGCAGGTTGTTGTAGAAGTCGAAGATCGTGTTGTCGGTCAGCTGCTTCGCCTTGTAGACACCGAAATCCGCGAAAGGCAGGCCCGCTTGGCGGGCGAAGCCGTCGTAGGTATTGATGCCCACCGGACGGTGGAAGGCTGTCTCGTTGATACCCGTGTCACCAGCACCGGTGGGACCAATGCCGCGGGTCTCGCGGATTTCCCAGATCCAGTAGCTCGGAATGCCGCCATCGGTGGCGTAGAAGGCATTCGGGCCACCGAACTGCTGGCCGTAGTTGCCGAGCCAGGGCTGGAAGTAGGGGCTGTAGAAACCGACATCCGCGCCGCCATTGATCTTCGGACGGGCCTGGCCGGCGTTGGGCAGACCGGTGTTGTCGTCCATCACGATGTGCGGATTGAAGGTCTGCTTGTTCAGATTGTTATAGACGCGGAGGTCACCTTTCTTGACGGCGGTCACGACGCCCGTGGAGGGATTGCGGATGTTGCCGTTGTCGAGGTAGGTGCCGTTGTAGGTGCCGGTGGCAAACCACGGGGAGATGAGGTCGAGCGGGGGGAGCGTGCGGGGACGGTTGCTGTTGATGTCACCCTTCTCGTAGCTGGCCTTCACGATGGTGCGGGCGCCTCCCTTGCGGAGGAACTTGGGCTCCCAGCGGACGGCGCCCATGTAGCGCTTGTCGTCTTCATAGGCCGGATCCTGCTGGAACTTTTCGCTCTCGTTCAGGGCCATGATGCGGACGGCGAGCTGGTCCTTCAGGATGACGCGATTGATGTCGAGCGTCGCGCGAGCGCTGCCCCACTGGTCGGTCTGGAAGGAAATCTCGTTCGCATTGCGGTAGGAGGCCTGCTTGAGACCGACGTTGATGATGCCGGCGGGCGAGCCCTGGCCGAACAGAATCGAGTTCGGTCCGCGCTGCAGGTCCACGCGATCAACGTTGAAGCCGTCCCACGGAATGTCGGACAGGAAGTAGTCGCGGGTGTTGTCCGCGGCCGCCAGACCGCGCACGCGCGTGTTCTGGTTGGGATTGCGGAAGCGGCTGGATTCATCGAGGAACGCGCCGTCACCCGTGCCGGCAAAGTTGCCGTTCAGGTTGCCGACTTCGGTGCCCACGGTGTATTGCAGCAGCGATTCGTTGCTGGTGGCGCCAATGTCCTTGAGGAATTGGGCGTTGATCACCGTGACAGCGTTGCCGATGTCGCGGAGCTCGGTGTTGAGGCGGTTACCCGCGAGGGTCGTGGCGGTTGAATATCCCGTGTCCGACTCTGCCGATACTTCGAACGGCGAGAGCACGAGCACGTCTTCTTCTTCCGTCTTGGCTGCCGCGGCTTGCGCCGGGGCAGTCTGTGCGTATCCCCACGTGGAGGATAGCACGAGGGTGGCGAGCATGGTTAGCCCGCACCGGAGTGTGCGTTTCTTGGTGTTCATACGAGGTAACGTAACGAGGTTAGGTTCGGGGTAAGGAGTGGCCTGGGATGGCCGTGAACCTAGGGTGATGAACCTGAAGGCAACCGGGAGAGGTAATCAAAGAAGGTCTCGGTCTAACTGTAGCGCTAATTCTGCGTAGCCTTATGGGCCCGACGGGGATAGGTTTTTCATCTCTTTTCTCCTGAATACAGAATCCAATTCTTAGCTTCAGTCCTCCTAATACACCCCCTTCTTCACCATGTCCCTCTACATCGGCATCGATAGCGGCACCCAGAGCACCAAGGCGGTCGTCCTCGACCTCAACGAAAGAAAGATCGTCGCGGAGGCCAAGGCCCCCCACTCGCTCATCGCCGGCCTGCCCGCCGGCCACATGGAGCAGCACCCGCAGGAATGGACCGCGGCGCTCGACTCCGTGATCACGCAGGTCGCCGCGAAGATCGACGGCTCGCGCGTGCGCGGTATCGGCGTGTCCGGCCAGCAGCACGGCTTTGTTCCGCTCGACGAGAAAGGTGAAGTCATCCGTCCCGCCAAGCTCTGGTGCGATACCAGCACGACCGAGGAGTGCGCCATCCTCACCAAGAAGCTCGGCGGCGAAAAGGCCGCGATCCGCACCGCCGGCCTCGCCTTCCTGCCGGGTTTCACCGCCCCGAAGATCCTCTGGCTCAAGCGCCACGAGCCGGCCAACTACAAGCGCCTCCGCCACGTGCTGCTCCCGCACGATTACCTGAATTTCCATCTCACCGGAAACTACTTCATGGAATACGGTGACGCCTCGGGCACCGCACTCATGGACGTCCGCAAACGCGTGTGGTCGCAACCGGTGATCAAGGCCCTCGACAAAAACCTCGCCGACTGGCTCCCGCCGCTCTCGCCCTCGCATGCACCCGCCGGCACGCTCCGCCCGGCCCTCGTGCAGAAATACGGTTTCTCCAGCGATGTCATCGTCAGCGCCGGCGGCGGCGACAACATGATGGGCGCCATCGGCACGGGCAACGTCACTCCCGGCGTCGTCTCCGCCAGCCTCGGCACGAGCGGCACGATCTACGCCTACGGCAACAAGCCGGTCGTCGATCCCAACGGTGAAATCGCCGCGTTCTGCTCGTCCACCGGCGGCTGGCTGCCGCTGCTCTGCACGATGAACGTCACGCTCGTCACGGAACAGTTCCGCCAGCTCTTCAACTGGGACCACGCCCAGCTCGAGCAGGCCGTGGCCAGCGCCCCCGCGGGCGCCGGCGGCCTCGCGCTCCTCCCCTACCTCACCGGCGAGCGCACGCCCAACCTCCCGAAGGGCACCGGCGTCTTCACCGGCCTCAACCTCAGCACGCTCAACCCCGGCCACCTCGCGCGCGCCGCGATGGAGGGCGTGACGATGAACATGAATTACGGCCTGCGCCGCCTCACCGCGCTCGGCATCAAGCCGAAGGAAATCCGCGTCACCGGCGGCGGCTCGCGCTCCGCCTACTGGCGCCAGCTCATGGCCGACATCTTCGGCGTGCCCGTCGTGGCCATGGTCGAGGACGAAGGCGCCGCGCTCGGCGGTGCGCTTCAAGCCGCCTGGTGCGAGGCCCTCGCGCAGGGAAAAAAGGCGAAGCTCACCGACTTCACCACCGGCATCGTCGCCCTCAACGAATCCACCCGTTGCACGCCCGACGCCAAGCGCAAGGCCCTCTACCGGAAACTCCAGGACCGCCACGAAGCCCTCAGCAAACAGCTCCGCCCGCTGTTTGCGTAAAGCAGCTGCGGTGGCCTCGTAAGCACCCCAACATTCGTCCTCGCGGCGCCCGGCAAATCGAAGTGCTGGTCTGCCAGCCGCAGCCACTCGGGGTTCGCCTCGGGAATGCAACGCCCGCCTACGCCAGGCTCCGGCGCGGCGGCCTCCGCCAGGCGCATCGCCAATCCCTAGGGGGGATTACGTTTCCCCGGCTGGCTTGCCGAGTGTCGATGTGCCCACGAACTGCGCTGCCCGGGAACCACAAGTTGCGCCCGTTCTCCGAGCGGGCCTGTTTTTAACCAAACAGGCTGAGGGAACTACAAGTTGTCCCAAATCGCGCTTGGGAACGATGAGTTGTCCGAGATTCCGCTATGGCGTGCCTCGCTGCAAGTGGCGGAGACTTTCGGTGATGGCTTCGAGTATGGAGAGGAACTTTCGTGGAAATCAGGCGCCGATTTAGCCGAAAAGTTCCGACAGGGAAGATTCTTTCCGTTGGCGGGTGTGGGCCCGCGCAATAAGCAAACATGCCATGTCGATTATGAGGGATAGAAGTCTGCGGGAAGGTGCCATGCCGTAACCGCCATGGTTGTTTTGGATGGGGACTGTGCTGGCGGAGTGACCCGCGGGCGCGGGCTGGACGGAACATCGGGCGAGCGTCAGCTTCTCAAGCGTTCTTCATGAGCATGGAAATCAAAGCCCGCGATCTGATCGCCGCTGGCTGGCACGAAGGCCGCCGGCTGGGCCCCTGCCTGCGCCGCGCCCGCGATTTGGAGTCTTCGGGGCTGGCGCGCGCCGATGTCCTCGTGCAGCTCGAACAGGAATTCCCGAAGCAACTTGCCGTGATCCTGCCGCGCTATGAGCCGGCTCCGCTGGCGGAGGCCATCGAGGCGGAAACGCCCGAGGAGGCTGCCAACGTCGCGGCCGCGCGGGCGCGCATGACGGAACTGTTGCACGTTCCCGTCGTGCAGCGCGGTGTCATCATGCCTGACGCCTGCCCGTCGGGTGGCGGCACCGCCACCATCCCGGTTGGCGGCGCCATCGAGGTCGCTAACGCCATCATACCCGGCGCCCATTCGGCCGACATCTGTTGCTCGATGTTCGCCACTTTCTTTCCGGCCAACCATCCCGTCGGCGAAATGATGGATCACCTCCAGAAGGTCACCCATTTCGGCGCCGGGGGCCGCCCGCGCGGCCATCAGTGGTCGTCGCCGGTGCTGGAAGAACCGGTCTGGGACAACCCGTTCTTGAACGGCCTGCAGAGCCGCGCCCGGGATTTCATGGGCACCCAGGGCGACGGCAACCACTTCGCCTACATTGGTCGCGTTAATTTCACCGAACCACAGCGCGCCGCCCTCGAGGCGGCGGGCTACACGGAGCTGTCCGACTGGATCACGCGCCGCGACGGCAAGTTCAACGTCCTCGTGACCCACCACGGCTCGCGCGGCCTCGGCGCGGACCTCTACAAGCGCGGCCAAGTTGCCGCCCGGAAGTGGTGCGACGAGAACGCCAAGGACATCCCCGACGCGGCCTGCTGGCTCCCGGGCGATTCGCCGGAAGGCACCGCTTACTGGGACGCCCTGCAATACATCAGCCGCTGGACCCGCGAGAACCATGCCCTCATTCACGAGGCGCTGCTGCGTCGTTTGGGCCAACGCGCCCTCGTGCAGATCGGCAACGAGCACAACTTCGTCTGGAAGCGTGGCGACCGCTACTTCCACGGCAAAGGCGCCACGCCCGCCTGGCGTGATCGCGAGGGTCGCCCGCTGCTCGGTCTCATCCCACTCAACATGGCCCGTGAAATCCTGCTCGTGCTCGGGGCGGACCATGACGGCTATCTGTCGTTCTGCCCGCACGGCGCCGGCCGCAACCTCTCGCGCACCGCCATGCTGCGTCCCTACAAGGACGCTGACGGCCTGATCGATCCGTCCCGGGTGAAGCAGATCCTCGGCGAAGTGGCCCCTGGCCTCGACATCCGCTGGTTCACTGGCGGCGCTGATCTGTCGGAATCCCCGCTCGGCTACAAGGACGCCACCAAGGTGAAGGCGCAGATCGCGCGTTTCGGCCTCGCCACGCTCGTCGGCGAGATCCAGCCGCAAGGCTGCATCATGGCCGGCGAAGCCCCCGAGCCGCCCTGGATCCGCGCCCGCCGCGAAAAGAAAGCCCGCCACAAGAGCGAGCGCCGCGAAGGCCAGGCCGAGATCGAAGCCTGATCAATCATTCTGCCTATGATTGGTGCCAGTTGGCCTGTTTCAGGCCTTTCCCGTATGGGAAGCATGAGTTGTCACTACCCCAAAAGGGAGCATCAGGCGGCCAATCGGCCATTTCATGGTTCCCTCGACAAAAGCACTCTCCTTCGCTCGGCGAATCGAAGTGCTGGCCTGCCAGCCGTAGCCACTCGGGGTTCGCATCGGGAATGAAATGCCCGCCTACGCCAGGCTTCGGCGCGGCAGCCTTCGCACTCACTTCGCTCGGCGAAGGCTGGTGGACGCTACAGGACTCGAACCTGTGACCCCGTGCGTGTGAAGCACGTGCTCTAACCAACTGAGCTAAGCGTCCGAAACGAGGGGCAGACGGTTGCGAGGCTGCTTCCTGAAATCAACCATTCTTTTGTGGACCGGGTGTCGGTGCCCCTTCGAGTTCGTGACGCAGGGCCGAGAGCAAATCTGTCTCGGTGTAGGGCTTGCGCAGGATGAGGTGCACGCCCAACGCGGCCAGGCTCTCCCTCGACCCAATTTCACTGTTTTCCTCGGTCATGCCGGACGAGGCGATGATGGGCAGGTCCGGCGCCACCCGACGCATCTCCCGGATCATCTCCCGGCCGTTCATGCGCGGCATCATGAGATCGGTGACAACCGCCGCAAAGCGCGCCGGATCCTTCCGGAAAAGTTCCCAAGCTTCCGCCCCGTCGCCGGCGGTCTCGACGAGGTAATCGTGCCGTTGCAGGGCATGCTGGGTGATGTGCCGGATCGGCTCCTCGTCGTCCACGACCAGGATCCGCCGACCCGCCCCCGCGAAGGGAGTGGCCAACGGCGGGCGCGAATCCCGCCGCTCCGGGGCCGACTGGACGAGCGCCGGCAGGAGCACGGTGAACACGGTGCCTTGTCCGGACTGCGTCTGCACCTCGATCGCACCGCCGTGCGCGCGCACGATGCCATAGACGGTCGAGAGCCCGAGGCCTGTGCCCTTGCCCAGCGGCTTCGTGCTGAAAAACGGCTCGAACATGTGCTCCACCACCTCGGGCGGGATGCCCGTGCCGGTGTCGGCGACGGTGAGCGCGACGCAGGGACCGGGCTTCAGCGGTTGGTTGCGGGCGGCCCGGGCCTCGTCCACCGTTTCCAGAAACGCCCCGAGCCGGAGCCGGCCGCCCCCGGGCATCGCATCGCGGGCGTTGACGGCGAGGTTCAGCAGCACCTGGTGCAGCTGGGTCGCGTCGGCGAGCACCGCGGGCAGGTTGGGGGCAATATCGACTTCAATCTGAATGCTGCGCGGCAGGGTCTCCCCGAGGATCTGGGCCGCTTCTTTGAACAGATACTTGAGCTGGACCTCGGTGCGCTCGCCGTCGATGCCGCGGGCAAAGGTCAACAGCTGTCGCACGATGCCCGCGCCGCGCTGGCCGGTCAGCTCCACCATCTCGAGCGTCTTGCGCGCATCGGCGCCGGGATATTTGAGCTTCAGCAACTCCATCGAAAGCAGGATCGGGGCGAAGATGTTGTTGAGGTCGTGAGCGATCCCGCTCGCAAGCATGCCGATGCTCTCGAGGCGCTGCGCGCGGGCCAGCTGCTGCTCGAGCTGCTTTTCGGCGGTGACGTCCTGCTTGATGGCCACGTAATGCGCGATTTGGCCCGCCTCGTTTCTCACCGGGGCGATGGTCATGCGCTCCTGGTAGAGGCTGCCGTCCTTGCGTTGGTTGAAGACCTCGCCGGACCAAACCTCGCCGCGTTTGATCGTGGCCCACATCGCGCGGTAGAATTCCGCGGAGTGCCGGCCGGACTTCAGCTTCCGGGGATTGGCGCCGATCACCTCCGTCGCGGTGTAACCCGTGAGCGTGGTGAAGCCGGGGTTGACCCATTCGATCTTGCCCTCGGGGTCGGTCACCACCCAGCCGACCGGGGCGGCACGCACGGCGGTCTCCATGAGCCGGAGACTTTCCATGGCCTGATGGTTCTCGGTCTCGTCACTGATGAGATAGAGCAGGTGCCGCTCGTCCTTGTAGCGGAAGGGCACGAACTGCACCTGCAGCCAGAGCGAACGGCCGAACGTGGTCACCACCGGCCCGCGGTGGGTGACGGCTTGGTCCTCGGCCAGCGCCCGGTCGGCCGCCGCCCGCAGACCCGACCGCTGCCATGATTCCAGCTCGCGGAAATTCTGGCGCAACAGACCCGCAACATCCGTGCCCACGATCTGCGCGGCGGCCCGGTTGGCTATGACCGTCTGGCCGTCGGGACCGTAGGCGATGAGCCCCACCGGCGAGGAGTGGAAAACGGCCCGCGCCAGGGCCAGCGCATCCGAGCTCCGCGCCTCGGCACTCTTGCGGGCCGTGATGTCGGTGTGGGTGCCGATCATCCGCAGCGGCCGGCCTTGTTCGTCCCACGCCACGATCCGGCCCATGGACAGCATCCACTGCCAGTCGCCGGAGGCGGTCCGCTGCCGGAACTCCACGCGATAACTATCGAGCTTGCCGGCGACATAGTCCGTATAAACTTGGTAGACTTTTTCCCGGTCATCCGGGTGCATGCGCTCGCGCCAAGCATCGTTCGTCTCTCGGAAAGTCGCCGGGTCGCAGCCCAACATCGTCGCATAGGTGTCGTTCACGACCGCCTCGCCCGTCTGCAAATTGAGATCGTAGAGCCCCTGGTTGGCCGCCTCGAGCGCCAGGGCCAGTTGCTCCCGACTGTCGCGCAGCTCCTGCTCGATCGCGGCATGCCGGGCCACCAGGCGCCGGACCAGCAGATAGAGCATGACCGACGTGATCAGCACAAAGATCAGGCCCTTCAGCATTTCCAGACCCCAGCCCAGATCACGATCGTGCGTGAACTCGGCGACCCACAGCCCCGACCCCAAAATCCAAACCGTTCCGGCCAGCGCATAGGCGGCGACCACCTTGAAGGGTGAATCCATGCGGACAGCAGCCTTGATTCGTGGAATGATCATGGACTGGCCCGCAGTATCGCAGAACCGGCCCCTGGCGGCTGGGCGGATTTTGCCGTATCCTCACCCTGCCCCGGCTGCACCGGCGGACTTTTACCGGGCCGGCACCGTGCGTTTGCGACGGGGAAACAGCGTGCGACACATTTCGCAGACCGTGCCGTCGCAGCCGCGGGCGGTGCAGTGCTCGCGGCCGTAGAAGATGATGCGCAGGTGCAAGCGGTTCCAGTGCGACTCGGGAAACAGCTTCTTCAAATCTCTCTCCGTCTGCTCGACGCTGCGGCCGTCGCTCAAACCCCAGCGTTGCGCCAGCCGGTGGATGTGTGTGTCCACCGGAAACGCCGGCACACCCCAGGCCTGGCTCATGACGACCGACGCCGTCTTGTGGCCTACGCCGGGCAACGCCTCCAGTTCTTCGAAGGTCCGGGGGACCGCACCGCCGTGGCGATCCACGAGCAAGCGCGAGAGCTCGCTGATCGCCTTCGATTTCTGCGGCGACAGGCCGCAGGGGCGGACGACCTCGAGAATCTTTGGCACCGGCACGTGCGCCATGCCGGCGGGATTGTCAGCCAGCGCCCAGAGGTGCGGCGTGACCTCGTTCACCCGCTTGTCGGTGCATTGCGCGGAAAGCACCACCGCCACGAGCAGCGTGTAAGGATCGCGGTGATCGAGCGGGATCGGAGTCTCGGGATAAAGCTCCGCGAGACGGCGATCCACGAAGGCGGCGCGTTCGCTTCGGGTCATCGGGCCGGGGCCGGCAACGTCATTTCTTCTTCGCCCCCGCCAGCATGGCGTCGAGCAGCTCCCGGTCCGGCTTCCACTCGGTCTGCTTGGGATCGCGCCACTCGAAAACGCCGAAGTCGCCCTTGTATTCCCAATTGGCCCAGGCCATGCCGTTGGCCTCCATCACCGCCACGATGTCGCGGTAATAAGCCAGACGGTCCTGGCGCGGCGCGGTGGGCAGGCAGCCGAATTCGCCGCAGTAGAGCTGAAGCCCGAGTTCGCGGGCGCGCTGGATGGCCGGGGCCAGTTCCTGGGCGATGCGCTCCGGTCCCCAGTTGTCGCGGGCGGAACCAATCAGGTCCTTCAGTTCGCCCTTGGGGTCCATCTGCTGCAGCTTGGCAAACTCCTGCTCCGTGAGCACCGGTCCCGGGTAGCGCACCTTGCCCGTGTAGATCTTCGTCGGGGCCCAGTTTGCCGTGTAATGGGTCAGGAGGAACGGCGAGTAGGTGTGGGTGCTGAGGATGATGTTCCGGTCACCGGCCGGCACCTTGAGGAAGGGCAACGTCGGCGGGATCTGCCAGCGGTTCGAACCGATGATGAGCACGCGATCGGGCTCCATTTTTCGGATGACCGCATGCGCGCCAGCCACAAGGCGGTTCCACTGCTCGTGATCGTCGGCCACGGGCTCGTTCATGATCTCGTAGGCCACGGCGTCCACCGGCTGCGCCCGCAGACGCGCGGAGAGCTGCCGCCACAGATCGAAGAAGGCCTCCTGGGCCTTCGGGTCGGTGAAGAGCGTGTTGTGGCCGCCTTCGTTGGCCGCGTTGAAATGATGGGTGCGGATCGTGTGCAGGTCCACGATCACACGCAGCTGGTGGGCTCGCGCCCAGCCGATGGCCTGCAGCATGAGGTCGAAGGCCGCCTGGTTCTGCGAACCGTCCTCGTGCCACATTTCCTTTTCGTCGATCGGCAGGCGCACGTGGTCGAATCCGGCCTGGGCGATGAAGGCGAAATCCTTCTCCGTGATCCACTGGGACCGCGGCTGCCAGCCGAAGTCCTGCGAGAGCCAGTGGCTGAGGTTCGTGCCACGGCGGATCACGAAGCCGGAGGGATTAACCGGGGCGGCTACCGCCCCCGCACTCACGGCCAGCAGCAGGCTGGCGAGAAACGGAAAAACGAAACGCTTCATGTTTCCATTCAGATGCGCGCCAACCCAGATGG
This sequence comes from uncultured Oleiharenicola sp., assembly GCA_966252395.1. Taxonomy (GTDB): domain Bacteria; phylum Verrucomicrobiota; class Verrucomicrobiia; order Opitutales; family Opitutaceae; genus Lacunisphaera. The sequence continues at coordinate 31,261 of CBINOW010000015.1, forward strand.
CAACGCGACACTCATCCCGCCGCGACCGGCGGACCGTCTATAACCGGAGACACGGCGGTGCGGAAAGGCGGTTAATAGCGCCGCCGGTCGGCCTAAGCCGCCGGCGGCGCCGGAAACCAAACCACACTCACTCGCCGGCTTCGACGAGCTGGCCGTTGCCGTTGAGCGTGAGCCGGTCGGCGATCACGCCGCCAGTCAGCGTGCTGTTGCCGTTGACCGTAACGGTGCCGTCCGGCGCGGTGACGTAGCCGGCCAAAGCGACATTGCCGTTCAAGGTCAGACCGCCGGCGGCGAGGTTGAGTTCGAGCCACTCCGGATGCAGCGGGTCGCCGGCGGCGCCGTTAAGCGAGGTGCCGTTGGCCAGGTTCAGGATGACCGGGCCGACGATGACCAGACGGCTGCCGCTGTTGAGCGTCAGGCCCTGGAGGTTGTAAACCACCGGCTCAGTGCTGCCGGCCACGCCGAACACGAAGCGGCTGCTGCCATTGGCCGTGAACGAGCCGTAGGTGCCGGGCGGCACCACCACCTCACCTGCGCTGCCGTTCAGCGTGAGATTCCGAAGGGTCGCGAAGTCGCCCGGCGACTGGCCGGCGGAATCCAGCGCAACGTCACGTGTGCCCGCAGGTGCCGGCGGCGCCGTAACCACGGGCAGGCTGAGTGCATCCGTGCGGCGCACCACATGACGCAGCACTGCGCCACCGTTAAGCGTGATTACATGCCCGGAAGGCGCGGTCGCACCGCTGCCGTCGATTGTGCCGCCGTAGGTCGGCTGTCCGTTGAGCCGCACGGACGGCGTGCCGGGCACCAGCAGGTCGCCCGACACCCAGGCATTGCCGTTCAGCGTGACACTCTCGGGCAGCAGCACCTGCACCGAGCCGTCGAGGCCGCCGTTGAGCAACGGCGCATGCCGCACCAAGGCGGTGATGCTCACCACCAGCGTATCGCTCACGGTTCCGGTGTAGTCCGGGTGATTGATGGTCGCCGTCACGGGATAAACCCCGGGATTCACCGGCGGCGTGAGCGAACCTGCATACGTGATGACCACCGGAAGCCCGGCCGGCACGGTCGTGGCCGTCACCACGCGCGGCGTGCCGTCGTAGGCTTGGGTGAGACCGGCCAGAGTGAGGTTGGCCGGCGCCGGGTTCACCGTCAGCTGAACCGCGCTGCTGGTTGTGCTGCCGGCGCTGTTGGTGACCACCACGTCATAGGAGCCGGCATCGGCTGTGACCGGGCTCGTGATCGTGTAGCTGGCCCCGTCGGCACCGGGGATATCCACGCCGTTCCGGCGCCATTGGTAGGTCGGCGCGGGATAACCGATGACTTCCACGCTGAAGGTCACGCTGTCGCCGACGGTGACCGTCTGCGCCACGGGCGCGGTGGTGATCGTCGGCGCCGCGCTGAGGCTGAATCCCACCACGACCGGGTCGTGGTCGGAATAGCGGTAGGGCGTGCCGGTGTTGATCGCCTGCTGGGCAAGCGATTTGTCCTCAGTGTTGTAGTCGTAATAGATCGGCTCGTCGGAATTGACGTGCCAGGTGGCCGCGCCGGTGGCCTGGGCCGCGAGGCTCGGGCTCGCGAGCGCGTGGTCGAGATGACCGAACGCACCGTCGAACGAGTAGGAGTAGCCGTCGGCGCCTTCGTAGAGCTCGGTCAGGTTGACGTAGCCGGCGCCCTTGAGCGCGGTGATCGGATCTTCCTGCGCGTAGGCGTTGAGATCGCCGATGATCAGGAAGTCCGGATCGCCGCTACCGGTCGGGTCGGTGGCGAGCCAGGCCGCCAGCGCCTCGGCTTCCTTCGTGCGCAACCAGTTGTTGGCGCCCTGCCCGTCGCCTTGATCAATGTTGGGGTTGGGCACGATGCCGTCGCTCATGCTTGAGACGCTGGCCTTGGCGCGGAAGTGGTTGATCGAAACCGTGAGCACGGCGCCGGTCGCTTTCTCGCGGAAAGTCTGCGCGAGCGGGTTGCGCGCATGGTTGTTGTAGTAGGGGCTGCTCAGCATGGCCGGCGCGCCGAGAGTCTCGACGGTTTCCACGCGGTAGATGAACGCGCAGTGGATCACGTCGGTGACGATGTCCACGGCCGAAGCGTCCACATAACCGTAGGTCGTGCCGGCGGGCGCGGCGGCGTTGAGCGCGGCGACCAACTGCGCGAGCGCACTGGACGAGCCGTAGCCGTCGTTCTCTACTTCGGTCAGACCCATGATGTCAGGCGCCTGCCCGAGGATGCCGGCCACGGTCTTGGCGAGCTGGCGCTGATATTCCTCGAAGTTGGTCGCACCGCGGCTGGTCGGGAACCCGCCACCGGCTCCGTCACCGTTGAAGAGGTTCAGCACGTTGCCGATCGTGACCTTCAGCGAACCACCGACGGCCGGCGGCGCCGCGGTCCGGGCGTTGGCGCGGGTGAAGACCGGCGCCGCGTCCGGCTGCAGCATGAATGCGCCGAACTGGTAGGTGAGCACGCCGCTGGCCCCCGTGGTGGTGTCCCCCGTGCGGAGCGTCGCTCCGAAACCGTCGTCGAAGAGGTAGGGCGTCGGGTCCGGATTGGAGCGCGAGGTGCCGTCGTCGAGCAGGATTTGGTTGAGACGGTTCGCGGCCAGCACCGCCTGGGCCGGAGCGCCCGGAGCAGCGATGTTGGTCGGCTGGAAGAGCCGGCCGTTGGCGAGAATCACCTGACCGAAGCGGCCGAGATCGTAGTTGTCGGTGACCGTGAGCGTTTGCGGCAGGCTGATGCGCATGCCTTCGTAGCGCTCCAGGTAGCCCGACGCGGGCAACGGCAGGGTGACCGTCGCCGCCGCGGGCAATACCGCCGTGCCGTCCACCGTGATGGCAGCGACAGAGTCCACTTCGGTGAGCCCGTTGAATTCCGTGGCCTTGCCCGTGACGGTGACCACGTCGCCGACGTTCAGCACGGCGGCCGTGGCGGCCAGCGGTGAACTGGAACCGAGGAACACATAGACGCCCTCGGAAGTGGCGGGATCGGCGTCGGCGTTGGCGTCGAGTTCCTGCACGAAGAACCCGTCGCGGGTGCCGAGCGCACCCGTGAAGAATCCGGTGACCACGCCGTTGACCGTGACCTGATACCCGACCAGCGGGCTGACCGGGCCGCTGCCTTGGATGACATGGATGCGGGTCACGCCGGTGCCGCCGTCATCGTCAACCACGCCGGCGGTGAGGGACGGCAGCGTGAGCGCCGCAGAATAGGCGGCGTCGCCCGACGCCACGATGACGTGGCTGATGATGCTGAAATGCGTGGCGGCCTCGTTGACGGTGTCGTCCGCGGCCTGCACATGCACGAGCTTGGGCTGGAGATCGCTCAGCACGATGTCGGCCGTCGGACCAAAGGTCAGGCCGTCGGCGCTGACGAGAGTCTGGCCGTCAGCGCTGGCGCGCACGGTCACCGGGCCGGCGGGCACGGTGTTGAGGCGCAGCGTGTAGGTGTCGGTGGTCAGGCCGGCCTCCTGCACGAGCGTGTCGCCGCCGGTCGGCGAAGCGAAGACCCGCGCGACACCGTCGGACACGCTGGACACAACGATATCATCAATGCCCACCCACTCGTCGTTGCCGACGGCGTTGGTGGTCATGAAACGCACCTGCACCTTCGGCTGGTTGTCCGCGTCGGCCGGCAAGGTGGCCAGCACGGGCGTCACGAGCCCGCTGAGCGCGGGGCCCTGCGTGGCATCGGCTACGAAGGCATCGGGCAGGTTGGTGAACGGACCCGTGTCGCCCACGCGATACTGGAGCGCGACGGGCTGCGCGGCGTTGTCGTTCGAGCCGTCGAGGTCGCGCAGGTTGGCGGCGACGCTAACATTCGTGCGGCCGCGGGTGTCGAGGTGGATGATGATGTTCGGCGCATCCCCGGTGCCCGAGCCCTGAAGGGCGATGGTCGGATTGGCGATGCCGTCAAACTCGGCCACGCCGCCACTGCTGAGTCCGTTGGGGTTGGCCTGGTTGGCGATCACGTCCACGTCGTTGGCGACGCTGCTGGTGCCGGTGAGTGTTTGCGGGTTCGTGCCCGTGCCGGTCGTGATGTCCTGGCCGAGGTAGCCGATGATCGAGGGCACGGCGGACCAGTTGTCGTTGGCCGTGATCAGCGTGGTGGTGGACCAATCCTGGCTGAAATTCGCGGCGGCCAGATTCCAATAGAGATCGGGCACGATGACGGTGAGGACCGCGGGCGCGCTGGTGTCATTGCCGGCGGAATTCGTGACCGTGACCGTGTAGTTGCCGGCATCGCCCGCCTGCACGTTGTTGAGCGTCAGGCTGGCGCCGGTCGCGCTGCCGATGGGGAAACCGTTCTTGTTCCACTGGTAGCTCAACGGCGCGGTGCCGGTTGCCACGAAGCTGAAGGTCACGCTGCCTCCGGCCAGCACCGTCTGCGAGGCGGGCGGCGTGGTGACAGCCGGCGGAACCGGCACGACCACGGTGAGCGCCGCGACGGCGCTGGTCGCATCTCCGGCGGCGTTGCTGATGAAGACCGAGTAATCGGCCTGATCCGCCGCCTGCACGTTGGTGAGAGTGAGGGTCGCGGTCGTGGCGCCGGAGACGTTGCCGCCATCGCTGAGCGGGTTGCCATCCTTGCGCCATTGGTAGGCCAGCGGCGCGGTGCCCGAAGCGGCGACGCTGAAAACCGCCGTTTCACCCGCCGCCACGATCACGCTGTCGGGCTCATCCGTGATGGTCGGAGCCACGGCTCCGCCGCCCACGGGGGTGACAGAGAAATTGTCCACGCCCATGGCATCGTCGGCTCCGGCGGCGTTGAAATCCGTCCAACGCAGGTAAAAGGTCGCACCGTCCGGGATGGAGAGCCCGGTGATGGTTGCAGCCAAGGCCGCCGAGTGCTGCTGGCTGCCGCTGCCCGTGGCGGGCTGGCCGGGATTGGCGTAATCGAGCGCGTTGACGTCGGTCCAGGTGCCCGTCGTGAGCGACGTTGCATCGACGCTGTATTGAAAATCGAGCCGGTCGGAGCGGTTGGTCGCACCCACGCGCCAGGTCTCGCCCGTGTAGCTGATCTGCAGCTCGGTGACCGTGGCCCCGGTGTTGTTGGTGAACGAGACACCGACCGTCGGGATCAGCGAGCCGCTCTGCAGGCCGCCCAGCGCCCACTCGCCCGCGGTGCCAAGCAGGTAGGTGTCGCCGGCGTTGCTGGAGCCGGTGCCGCTGGAGATCGTGGCGTTGGCGTTGGTGCCGCTTTCGGCGAAGAGCCAGCCGGCGGGCAGCGCGGCCGGGGTGGCGGTGTTGAAATCCTGGGCGTAGGGGCCGGCCAGCGACACTTGCGCCGACAACGACAACGGGAGGGCGAACAACAGGGTGGCAAGGGAAGCGGCCACCAGACGCGACAACCGGGGAAGCAGATTTGAAATGAACATAGGATGCAGTGTGTTGCGGCGAACTCTGCCAGCCGCGTGCGGCAAATCAATCCGCACTTGGTGACGATTTGCTGACATTTCATTCCCAAGGCTCGGCAACACGCCGGCCGATCACCGCGTGCTCCACCCGAGCTCAGGGCGCCGACGAATCCACGGGCGGGGCCAAGACCATCGGCAACTTCACCTTGGTCTCGACCGGATGCCCGCCCTCGACGCGCGGCACAAACCGCCACTTGGGCAAGACCGCGAGCACGGCCTCGTCGAAGGCCGGATGCGTGGAGCGCTCAATCAGCGGGTCCAGCACCGCACCCCGCGGAGAAATGGTCATCGCCACCAGGACCTCGCCTGTCTGTCCGGTCTGCCGCAAAGCCTCCGGATAACGCGGGCCCGGTCCGAACAAAGGCCGCGGCCCCATCCGCCCCACCCCGGCCGTGCGCTTGGCCACCATCCGGTCGAGCAGGCTCTCGCGCAGGGCGTCCGGTTGCTCCGAGGTGAACACTTCCTCGCCGCCGACAAAGAGCATCAGCCGGTAATGAGCCTGCTCCAAATTCCGTTCCAAGGGCACGAATACCGAGATCGCCTTGGGCTGGGAGGCCTCCAAACGGCCGATCTCGTAGGGAAACAGACTTCGCCCGCTGCCGCCCGACTCCAGTTCCAGCACCAAGAATACCGTTTCCAGCCGCGAACCCGATTCAAACGTCGCGCTGAAGTGAAACTCGTTGTTAAGCCGCATCGGCGTCGCAGGCCCGTCGGTCAACGGCACGAGCGAGGACGAGCCGGCCTCCTTCTCGCGGACCTCGATGAACACCGGCAGGTATTCCTCCACCTTGCGGAGGGCGTAACGCGTTCCTTGGGCGACGGAAAGCTTGCCCTGATCCAGGTAACAGGCCCGGCCCTTGTTCATTGCCACCACCGGATGGTAATTACCGTCCGGTTCCAACACATAGAGCCTTTGCTGGGCGGCGAGCGGCCCGGTGAGCAGAACGCTCAGGAGCAGAAGGGCGGCGAACCGCACCCTGGCACGACCCGGTTGCATGGCACGAATTTAACCCGCCGCAGGGCGTGACGCAAGCGGACACCCGGCTTGCCGGACGCCGGTGGCAACAGCTGCGCTTTCGTGCCGGCCAACGACCATTAATGGGTCGCTCTGCGCCCAAAACTCAGTTGCACGGCAGGGAGGTGGTTGCGTAGCGTCGAACATGGTTCCGCCGCGCGACCCCCTCGCCCCTCTCGACACCTTTGAACGCCGCCACACCGGCTCCCCCGACGCCGATGTCGCCGCCATGCTCGCGACCGTGGGCCAGCCCTCGGTGGACGCCCTCGCCGATGCCGCCGTGCCCGCCGGCATCCGCCTCACCCGCCCCCTGAACTTGCCCCCCGCCGCCGGCGAATCCGCCGCCCTCGCCGAGCTCCGCAGCCTCGCCGGCCTCAACCAGGTTTACCGCAGCTTCATCGGCACCGGCTACTACGACTGCGCCACGCCGGGTGTCATCCAGCGCAACATCCTGGAAAATCCCGCTTGGTATACCGCCTACACCCCCTACCAGGCCGAGATCTCCCAGGGCCGCCTCGAGGCACTGCTCAACTTCCAGACCCTCGTCACCGACCTGACGGGCATGCAGATCGCCAACGCCTCGATGCTCGACGAGGGCACCGCCGCCGCCGAGGCCATGATGCTCGCCCACCGCGTGAAACTTGGCGACAGCCACGACGCCTCCATCTTCTTCGTCTCCGACAAGTGCCACCCGCAGACGATCGACATCGTCAAGACCCGCGCCAAGCCCCTCAACGTCGCCGTCATCGTCGGCGACCACCGCGCCTACGAATTTGCGGGCAAGGTCTTCGGCGTGCTCGTGCAATACCCCGATACGACGGGTAGCATCCACGACTTCGCCGCGTTCTTCGAAAAGGCCCACGCGGCCGGCGCGCTCTGCGTCGTCGCCACCGACCTGCTCGCACTCACCCTGCTGCGCGCGCCGGGCGAGTTCGGCGCCGACGTCGCCGTCGGCTCGGCCCAGCGTTTCGGCGTGCCCATCGGTTTCGGCGGCCCGCACGCGGGCTTCCTCGCCACCAAGGACGAGTTCAAGCGCCAGATGCCCGGCCGCCTCGTCGGCGTCTCCAAGGACGCCCAGGGCAACCCCGCCATGCGCCTCGCCCTCGGCACGCGCGAGCAGCACATCCGCCGCGACAAGGCCACGTCCAACATCTGCACCGCGCAGGTGCTGCTCGCCGTCATGGCCTCGATGTATGCCGTCTATCACGGCCCCGAGGGCCTGAAACGCATCGCCGCCCGCACGCGCCGCCTGACCACCCTCCTCGCCTCCGCCCTCAAGGCCGCCGGCGCCACGGTCAACGCCGAGCCCGTCTTCGACACGCTCACGGTCGGCAACGTCGCAGCCACGCGCGTCCACGCCGCCGCCGCCGCCAAGAAGATGAACTTGCGCATCGTGGACGACTACACCGTCGGCCTCTCGCTCGACGAGGTCACCACCGTCGAAGAAGTGCAGACCCTCCTCGCCTGCTTCAGCGAATCCGCCGTCCTAGATCTGACCGCTGACCTCTGTTCTCTGACTTCTGCTTTTGAGCGCAGCTCAAAGTTTCTCACCGCCTCCGTCTTCAACCGCTACCACACCGAGCATGAGATGCTGCGCTACATCAAGCGGCTCGAGCTGAAGGATCTTTCGCTCGTCCACTCGATGATCTCGCTCGGCTCGTGCACGATGAAGCTCAACGCCACGAGCGAGATGTTCCCCGTGACGTGGGCCGAGTTCGGCAAGCTACATCCCTTCGCCCCCGCCGCGCAAACCCGCGGCTACGCGCGCCTTTTCAGCGACCTCGAGGCCTGGCTGGCCGAGATCACGGGCTTCGCCGCCGTCTCGCTCCAGCCCAACGCCGGCTCGCAGGGCGAATACGCCGGTTTGCTCGTCATCCGCGCCTACCACGAGTCGCGCGGCGAGGGTCACCGCAACATCTGCCTCATCCCGACCAGCGCGCACGGCACCAACCCCGCCAGCGCCGCGATGTGCAACTTCAAGGTCGTGCCCGTCGCCTGCGACGCCAGCGGCAACATCGACGTCGCCGACCTCAAGGCCAAGGCCGCCGAGCACGCGAAGAACCTCGCCGCGCTCATGGTCACCTACCCGTCCACGCACGGCGTGTTCGAGGCGCCGATCCGCGAGATCTGCGACGTGATCCACGCCCACGGCGGTCAGGTTTACATGGACGGCGCCAACATGAACGCCCAGGTCGGCCTCACCTCCCCCGGCCACATCGGCGCCGACGTCTGCCACCTGAACCTGCACAAGACCTTCTGCATCCCGCACGGCGGCGGCGGCCCCGGCGTGGGCCCCATCGGCGTCGCGAAGCAGCTCGTGCCTTTCCTACCCGGACACCCGGTGGTTTCCCCGCATCCTCAGGTTTCAGGTCTCAAGTCTCAGGTTTCTCCCATCGGCGCGGTCTCCGCCGCGCCGTGGGGCTCCGCCTCCATCCTCGTCATTTCCTGGATGTATATCCGCATGATGGGGCCCGACGGCCTCACGCGCGCCACTAAGTTCGCCCTGCTCAACGCCAACTACGTCGCCAAGCGCCTCGAGAACTTCTTCCCCGTGCTCTACAAGGGCGCGGGCGGCCTCGTCGCCCACGAGTGCATCCTCGAGTTCCGCCCGTGGAAAAAACACGGCCTCGAGGTCGAGGACGTCGCGAAGCGCCTGATGGATTACGGCTACCACGCGCCCACGATGTCCTTCCCCGTCCCCGGCACGCTCATGATCGAGCCCACCGAGAGCGAGACGAAGACCGAGCTCGACCGCTTCTGCGACGCGCTCATCGGCATCCACGGAGAGATGGCGGCCGTCGCCAGCGGCGAAAGCGACAAGCTCAACAACCCGCTCAAGCACGCCCCGCACACCGCCGCCGTCGTAAGCGCCACCGAGTGGCCGCACCCGTATTCGCGCGAGACCGCCGCGTTCCCCGACCGGTGGACGCGCGCGAGCAAGTTCTGGCCCGCCACCGGCCGCGTGGACAACGTTTACGGCGACCGCAACCTCGTGTGCTCCTGCATCGGCATGGAAGCCTTCGCGGACGCGCCGAAGGCGTGAGGATTGGGATCGATCCCGGTTCTTACACAAAGAAACCAAGAAGCGAAGGGCTGCGTCGGTGACTTCGCTTCTTAGCTACTTCGTGTAAAATCTTCCGGTTTGTTGATCCTTACTCTGCGCCCTCCATCTCCGGCGGCTTGATGGCTGCGAGCAACCTGTCGAGCTCGGCCTGGGTCGGGTTGCGGATCGAGAGCACGGTGAGAATCGCCGGACCGGCCGGCAGCTGCACCGTTGTCGGCTTGCCGGCCGCGAGGCCAAGCAACGCTGCGGCGAGCGGAGAATTGTGCGGCAAGCATTCGATGCCGCTATCCGGATCGGTCGCCGTCTCGCCGTAGGTTGCGACGAGAAAGGTGAAGCGGTGCTTCCGCTTCGTGCCCACGTCTTCCTTCTCGATCCGGATGACGTGCCCGAGCTGGACGAAGTCCGTCGGCTTCGTGAGCCAGCCGGCGGGATCCACTTCGATGAACGTGTTGCGGCGGTAGAAGCGGTCGAGGTCGTCCATCTTGCGGTCCACGGCACGGATCGCGTCCTTGGCCGCCTTGAAGCCGAAGTTCTCGCGCAGGTCGCCCTGGCTGTGCGCCTCGACCTTGTCCTCCACGAGCGCCGCGCGCTTCACCTTCAGCGCCTCGAATTCCTCCGTAAGCCTGCGCAGGAAATCGCTCCGCACGTAGACGGTCATGGGCGGCGGCGGAGCCTGACGGAAGATGTTCTTGCGACGCGGAGGAGCCATCCCCGCCGAGTGAGCAAAGCGCCGCGCGCAACGCAAGCCGCGCGTGCCGACTTTCCCCGCCCTTGAGACTGTGGGACATTTAGCCGACGGCTATTTGGCGAGAACTCGCTAACCGGGTCAGCGGCGGTGTTATGCGGAGACCTTAAACGATTCGGACAGCTGTCTGAATAGCCGTCGTTGGTGACCTTGTAATACCAGACCTCACAGGTCGGGCCGCCTTTCTCGAAGTAGAGGATGGAGGTCTTGGGGCCTTGGCCGCCTTTGCTGACGAAGATGCCCTGGGGCAGCGAAATGATGGCGCGCAGATTGGCGGCTTGGAGCAGTTCGGACCGGAGGGCGCGGGCGCTGTTCTGGTCCCACGTCATGAATCCCTCGGAGACGACGACCGCGCAGCGACCGTGCTTCTTAAGGGTTTCGAGCATGAGCTTCACGAAGAGAATCGTGGTCTCGGACTCGCGCGGGTAGTCGGCCCAGACGTCCGGGTAACTCTCCTGGTCGCGCTCGGCGCCGAAGGGAGGGTTGGCGAGAATGGCGCTCTTGGTCTCGGGGTGGTATTCCTTTTTGAAGAGCGCGAGCGAGTCGCCCTTGAGGATGTTCGCGGGGTTGAGTCCGCGGATGTAGAAGTTGACCGCCGCCATCTTGCGGATGACGCCGAGGTATTCGATACCCATGACGCCGCGCCGATAGAAGTCGGTGGTCTGGGCGGCCGACGGCATGGCGGCCTTGCGGGTGGCGAAGTGCTTTTTGAACCAGGCCGCCAACTCGGGATGCGCACGCGGGCCGGGCCAAGATTCGTCGCGGGCGACGCCCTGCATCACGTATTCGTAGGCGTCGAACATGAAGCCGCCGGTGCCGGCGGCGGGGTCGAGCAGCTCGTCGTCGATACGCGGCTGCACGAGGCCGACCATGAATTGCCGGATGTGGTCGGGCGTGCGGAAGAGGCCGAGGTCTTTGGTGCCGCCGGTCTCGGACAAGGCGGACTCGACGGCGTCGCCGAGCAGGTCGCTCTTAAGAATGCGGTTCTCGTCGATCTGCGCGACGAGATCGAGAATCTCCCGCATGTTGCCGCTCTGGACGGCGCTGGTGAAGTTGGAGGAGCCGAATACCTCTTCGAGCAGGACGAGTTGGTCCTGGAGTTTCGCGGGTGGGTTGCCCTTCAGAACCTTTCTGGCCTCGGCCACGATGCCGCCGTAAAAAGGGAAAATCTTGGTATTGAGCCGGGGAAGGATGTCGTCGTTGGGTGCAACAAGGAGGGAGCTGAAAAGCAATCCGCAGTGCTCCTCGGATTTGAAGATTGGGATAAGCGGCTTGAAGTCCGGATCCTGTCGAAGCTTCACCTCGAACAGGCGAAGGAGCAGCAACTCGATGATGTATTCCACGCGCTGCACCGGGGTGCCCGCCGGACGAAGCTTGTTGTGGAGCTTCTTGAGCAGGTTGTTGGTGGTGCTGTCGGCGTAGTGGACGGTTGAGCGGGCCATGCGGACTGACCCCCTGCGCTATGTTCACGACCGACTAGGACTGCCTAATTCATCAGAGGCCGGCGATTTGAACGCAGTGCACGGGCGACGCCTAGTGCGCACTACCTTTAGTGGGGTGTCCAGCCATCACTGCCGTTGCTCAGGTGTTTGGCAATGCGGGCTCCGGCTATGCTTTCTCCGTGGCAAACGACATGGCGAAGCGCCTGCTGGCGCGCGTAAAACAACTCCGGGAGAGCCTCGGACTTAGCCAGGAGGCGTTCGCCGAGAAAGCGGGGCTGGGCTACAAATACTATCAGTCCGTCGAGGCCGGCCGAAAGCGCGACATCCGCGTTTCCACTTTGGAAAAGCTGGCCAAGGCCTGCGGGTTGGAGCCGGCGGAGCTGCTCGACTTCAAGACCGATCCGGTCGGGCTGGCCGAAGGGAAGGCGGAGCACGGGTTCCAACGCGCTCCCGCCAAGGCGACCCGCAAAGCTCCCAAGCGCCAAGGTTGAGGCGGGCGCGCCCGGGCCAACTGTTCCGGATGCATCTGTGGCCGGCCGTGCCACCTGGGACGCCGGCCCCGTTGACACCCCGGCCCCGCCGCCGCATCGTGCTTCCGTGAGCAAGAAGCCGCGCAAAGTCGAGGAACCCCAGGCCCCCTACGCCGCCAAGAAACCGGCGAAGGCTGCGCCTGTGCCCAAGACTGCAGCTGCGGGTGTCCGTCTTATGGACGATGCAACGTTTAAGAAGGCATCCGACAAGGTCTTCAAGGTTCACCACGAACTCTTCCGCAAGCTGGCTCAATAGGCGCGGTTACCGACGCTTCCCTTGGCATGAACGAGCCTGCCTTTCTTTCTCGCGAGAAGGTCCTCGAGCTTCACCGCGTGTCGCTCCAATTGCACGGCGGACTGGATGGTCTGCGTGATCCCGGCTTGCTCGATTCAGCCCTCATGCAACCCGAAGCCGCCTACTATTACGGCCAAGGTGATCTGCCTGCGATCGCCGCAGCCTACGCCTTTCATATCGCCCAGAATCAGCCGTTCATCGACGGCAACAAGCGGACAGCCATGGCCGCCGCCCTTACCTTTCTGGAAGGTAACGGCACCGATGTTAGCCTATACGATTGGGTCGAACTCTACGACGCCATGATCGGCATCGCCGAGAAGCGCGTGGACAAGGTCGGCCTCGCCGCAATCTTCCGCCGCGCGCTGTCGACCTGATGCCCTTATTCGTTTTTGCGTTTTTTGTGCTTTTTGTGGCCACACTTCTGACCGAATACCCATGAAACCCGTCAACGTCCGCGATGTGACCGAGGTCGAGCTGCGCTCGCCGTCGGGCAAATTCCACTCCTTCTGCCGCAACTTGTCGCTCGCGCTCGGCGGCGTGCGCAACACCGGTCCCTGGGGCGGCGGGCATCCCTTCGACCTCCAGCTCCGCCGCATCCCGCCGGGCGCGGCCGTGTGCCCGTTTCACCTGCACCTGAACCAATGGGAGCTGTTCGTCGTGCGCGCCGGACGCGGCACGGTCCGCGCCGGGCGCAAATCCTACCCGGTCCGCACCGGCGACGTCTTCATGCAGCCGCCGGGCGAGCCGCACCAGCTCATCAACTCCGGCCGCTCCGTCCTCGAGGTGCTCATCATCGCCGACAACCCGCCGCTCGACGCCTGCTTCTACCCCGACTCGGGCAAGTGGGCGCTGCGTCCGCCGGCCAAAACCTTCCGCATGGCCGAGTGCGACTACTTCGACGGGGAAGACGCCGCCCCGGCGGGCACCGCGGACACCGGCACCCGGCCGGTCCCGGCGGCGATGCCCAAGCCCAACCAACCCTTCAGCCGCCGCCGCGTGAACCTGGCCGATCTGAAATGGTCGCCTTGGAAATCACCCGGCGGCCGCTTCGCCCAATCGGGCAAGGGTCCGTCCGACGCCATCGGCGACACGCGCAACGGTTGGCCGCAAAGCGGACATCCCTTCAACCTCGAGCTGGTGAAGGTGCCCGCCGGCAAATCCGCCTGTCCGTTCCACTGGCACGCCGCGCAATGGGAACTCTACTGGATTCTCGAAGGCACCGCGACCATGCGCTCCGGCCGGAAGCGCTACCGCGTCGGGCCGGGCGACATCATTCTGTGCCCGCCCGGCGAAGCACATGAGCTGATCAACGAGAGCCGCAAGCCCGTGATGTTCTACATCGTCGCCGACAACCCGCCGGTGGACTACTGGGGTTACCCCGATTCCAACAAGTGGGGCCTGCGCGAGCCGCGGCACATCTTCCGCCTGACCGACGTGGATTATTACGACGGCGAGGAGTGAGCGGAACGATTGTGGGGCGGCCCATCTCCCGATGGGCCGCGGCACAGCTGGAGCTGTGCCCTCCCTTTCACGCCTTCACTTGCGCGCCGGCGCGAGGAGCTTCTCCTTGGCCACGAAATACAGGAAGCCGCAGAGCAGGCCGTAGGGGATGAGCGACAGCAGGTCGGCGTGCGGACCGCTGAGGAACGGGTTGTGCTCCGTCATGAACCGGCCAACCGCGGCGTCGAACTCGTCGGTCACGCCGGCGAGGAACGCGATGATGATGCCCGCAATCGCGCCGCCGGCGATGTAGCCCGAGGCCAGCAGCACGCCGGGGCTCTTGTCGCTCTCGGCGTTGAAAGTCTCCCGGTCCATCTTCGCGTATGCCGGTTTCTTCCGCATCCAGCGGTCCACCGCCCAGCGGAGCATGCCGCCCACCCAAATCGGCAGCGAGGAGGAGATCGGCAGATAAACACCGACGGCGAAGGCCAGCGCGGGCACGAACGACATCTGCAGCGCCACCGTGATCATCGCCCCGAAGAGCACGAGCGCCCACGGCAGCTTCTGGTCGAGGATGCCCTTGATGATGTAGGAAACGAGCGTGGCCTTCGGTGCGTCGAACTTGCGCACCGGCGAACCGTCGGGCCGCTCGGTGTAAGTGCCGTTGATGCCCGGGTCCACCAGCCAGACCGCGTCGCCGCGGTCGTTGACCAGATACTTGCCCGCCGGGCCCCCGACCTCGTCGGTCTTGTGCCACGAAAAATAGCTGCCGGCGTCGCCCTTTGCCTGCGGGCCAGTGAGTGACTCCCGGCGCGTCAGCTTGCTGACATCCGTGTGCAGTCCCGCCGGGGCGACCTTGGCCACCGGCACGTAAACCGTGGCCGACTCGTTGAGCTTCATCAGCACGGGCCCGAGTAGGACCGCCGAAGCGAGCGCGCCAATGAGGATCGAGTATTGCTGGAGCTTCGGCGTGCCGCCGACGAGGAAGCCCGTTTTCAAGTCCTGCGAGGTCGTGCCGCCGTTGGACGAGGCGATGCACACGATGCCGCCGATGGAGAGCGCAGTGACGTAGTAGGGTCCGCCCGTCCAGCCCACGAGCAGGAAGATCAGGCAGGTGAACAGCAACGTGGCGATCGTCATGCCCGAGATGGGATTCGAGGTGGAACCGATCTCGCCCGTGAGCCGCGAGGAAACCGCCACGAAGAGGAAGCCGAACGCGATGATGAGCAGCGCGCCGAGGAAATTCATGTGCAGCGACGGCGCCAGCATGATACCCGCGAGCAGCACGAGGATGCCGATGCCCACGAACTTGAGCGAAAGGTCCTGATCGGTGCGCGGCGTCTCCTCGGTGGCCGCCCCGTTGCGCGACAGGCCGATATCGCGCAGGCCGCCCTTCATACCGTGCCAGATGGTCGGCATCGCCTGTAGCAGGCTGATGAGTCCGCCGGCCGCCACGCAACCCGCGCCGATGTAGAGCACGTAGGCCCCGCGGATCGCACCGATGCTCATCTCGGAGATCAGCACCGTGCCGGGCGCCAGCGGCGCGGCCAGGCCCTCGCCGAAGAATTGGATCATCGGGATCAGCACCAAGTAGGACAACACACCGCCCGCCGCCATCAGGCCGCCGATGTAGGGACCAATGATGTAGCCGACGCCGACCAACTCCGGGGAAATCTCCGCGCTCACGGAACCGGCCTTGAGCGGCGCGCCGAAGATTTTTTCCGGCACATCCTTCCAGGCTTTGAACGCGACGTTGAGCGTCTTGTAAACGAGACCGATGCCGAAGCCCGTGAAGATCACCTTGGCGCCCGGCGACCGGCCCAGCCCGGCGGCCTCAGCGGCGGCCATCTCGGCCTTGGCCGAAGGCGACGCGGCGGCGCGCGACACCTCATCTACGCCCGCCTTGAGCACCGCCGCGCAGGCCGTGCCCTCGGGGTATTTGAGCGTGCCGTGTTCCTTCACGATCAGCGCGCGGCGCAGCGGGATCATCATGAGGATGCCCAGCAGGCCGCCCATCACCGCCACGAGCAGCACGCGCGTGAGTTCGAGATCGAAGCCGAGGATGAGGATCGCCGGCATGGTCACGCCGAGGCCGAAGGCGATGGATTCGCCCGCCGAACCGCCGGTCTGCGTGATGTTGTGTTCGAGGATCGTGGCGTCGCGTCCGCCGACCTTCGACCACCCACGGAACAGCGCCAGCGAGATGACGGCCACCGGGATCGAGGCGCTGACGGTCAGGCCGACCTTCAGCACAAGGTAGAGCGACGAGGCGCCGAACACGAGGCCCAGCAGGGCGCCGGTCAGGACGGCGCGGAACGTGAATTCAGGAATCTTGGCCGAGGCCGGGATGAACGGCTCGAATTTCGGGGAGGGCTCGGTGGACATCGCGTTGAGTGAGCCGCGACGCTGGAAATGTTATGACACGAGGGCAATCCCGGAGAATCCAGCGTCAAGCCCCGGAAGGCCGAGCTCCCGCGAGGCCGTTTTGCCTGACGGACGCGGCCTCGCGGGAGCTC
>CBINOW010000016.1:0-45559 GCA_966252395.1 uncultured Oleiharenicola sp.
CGCGGACAAGGGTGCAGCCGGCAACCTGCCCATCGCCTGGATCAACCAAGAGCCTATCCTCGGCCACTCGCGCACGGACCCGGAGGCCGGCCAGTAATTCGAGAGCGACCGGCGCCGCGCGGAACAGTTGGGCTACCATCTAGAAGATATCTGGGCCTGCGAACCCGGCATGACCGCTGGGAGGCTGGTGCAGATCGTGGCCGCGCGGGGCATCGAGGGCGTGATCTTCCCGGTGCATCGCAGCTTCGACCCGGCCCTGCTGACCCCGGCGTGGAGCGACTTCGCGCTCGTGGGCCTCGGCGACTGCCGGCTGGGCGATTGGATAGACATCGTTTGTCCGGACCACTGTCGAAACATGGAGTCGATCCTGCAGCATCTCGCGCGGCATGGTTGCCCGCGGCCCGGCCTGGCGCTGACGGAACAGTTTGATGCGGGCAGTCACGGCATTCCGCACGGATTTTTCCTGCGCCACCAGGGCGGGCACAAACCGGGCGAGGTGCCGCCCGTGTGCCTGCTCGACGAAACCAGCCCGGCCAAGCACGCCGTCTTCCGGCAATGGCTACTCGAGCATGAACCCGCGGCAGTGATCACGACCGACGCCGGGCTGGTGGCCCGGGCCCGAGAGGAGGGGGTGCAGGCGGTCTGGCTCGGTTTCGGTTCGGCCGCCGCGCCTTTTGACGGAGGGATCAATGACGCGGCCGGCCCGGTGGCGGGCGCGGCGGTGGACCGGGTGGTGGACAAGATGCGGCGCTTTGAAAAGGGCATGTGCGACTCCCCGCAGCGGCACTTCCTGAAGGGGGTGTGGATGGAACCGCGGGCTGCTTTTGTGCAGGCGGCGGCGGTCGTGGCCTAGGTTGCGCCGGTGGCTTCGCACCCCCGGCGCCCCCGCCCGCCCTCATCCGTCGGTGGAGGGGAAGGCCAGCTCCAGCAGGGCGACACCGGGACTCTCCACCGTGAAATGAGCGTGCGGACGCCGGCTGTCGGCTTCGAGCCGGACCGGGGAGGAAGAGGCGCGGAGTGCATTGTCGGCCGCCAGTTCGGCCGTCTGTTCGCGGGAGAGATAGGCCGGCTTGCCGAGATCCTCCCAACGGGCGATCACGTTGTTCTCGACCGAGTCGATCCGGTGCAGACTGACGGGGCGGCTGCCAGGGGGCAGTTCGACCGCGACGGACACGGAGTGCCGTTCCGTCTGGTCGGCCGGGTCGGCGGCATAGACCAGGACGTGGCCGCGATCACCGGTCCGCGTGCAGATGGCATCGCAGGAACGGTCGGGATTGTCACCCCGCAGACTGACGCGTTCCGTGCCGAGGCGGCCGAGCAGCTCGAATGCATGATAGGCGGGTTTGCGCAGACCCTGCAAGTTGAGCAGGCCATAACCTCCGAAGAAAGCTTCGCGGCCGTAGCCGACCTGGTCGTAGATGTCGCTCAGGCACCAGTAGGAAAAAATATCGGCCGACTGCGAGGCGTCCGCGAGGAGCCGGACGATGAAGGCGGCTTCCGACGGGTGTTCCCGCTGCGGGTCTACGGCGTGGAAGGAGCGGCCCCATTCGTTCCAGTGCAGCGCGCCTTTGTAGCCAAGGCGGTCCAGCAGGCCGCGGACGCCGCGCATGACATCCATCGCGAAGGTGGGCGACTTGCTGCCGCGTGCGGTGGCCGTCGGATCGAAGGGCGCGAGCGGGTGGTCGACGGCGGCGTCGTTGTGGTAGATGTGCGAGATCAGGTAGTCCGGGGGGCAATCCCGGCACCGGCCGTGGGCGAGGAATTCCTCGAGCCACTCCGCGCGTGCGGTGGACGGACCGCCGACCTGCAGGCAGGCGTCCACCGACTTGATCGCGCGGTAGGTGGTCTCCCAGAGCCGGTAGAAATCGGCCTGGTCGCCGCCCCAGAACCAGCCGTTGAGGTTCGGTTCGTTCCACACCTCGAAAGGCCAGGTGCGCACGACCGCGAGCGAGTAGCGGTCGACCGCATGCTGCACAGCCTCATGCACGAAGGCCTCCCACTGCCGCCAGTCCTTGGGCGGGCTGGTGCGGGCCCGGGTGGTGAACACTGTGGCCGGGCCTGAAGCCATCGCGCCGGGGATGAAGGAGGTCGTGTAAACAGGTTGCAGGCCGCGGTCCGCGAGTGAATCGAGAACATAGTCTACGGTCTGCCAGTTGGTGCGCGGCTGCTTGGGGGCGTAGCCCATGAAGGCCGCCGGACTCTCGCAGAAGACCCGCATCTCGTCGTCAAACATGCCCACAGCCCGGACGTGGGTCGCATGCAACTCGCGCCGGGCCAGCTCAAGCTGGTCCTGCAGGTCGCGCCGCACCATCCACCGGAACTGATCGACGTTGATAACGCCCTCCCAAGTGTGCCGGAACGGCGTGCGCGGTCCGGACCAGTCGGGAGCCAAGCGCACCAGGCGCGGGGCCGGAGCGCGCGAGGCGGGGGCGGGAGATGACGATTGCGGAGCAAGACCTGACGGGGACGACTGCATGCGTCGAGTGAACCGGACCGGGCGGCGCAGCGGAACGGCGGGGATGCTCAACCGCATGAGGGTGCCGCAAGACAGGGTGGCGGTGCCCGGTTCCGGAGGCGGATTCGGGCTGGATCAACGGGGCAGGCTCATGCGATTGAACAGCGGCGGGATCAACATCGGACGGGGCGCCGCCAAGCTCCGGCCCAGTTGCGACGGATCACGCTTCAGCCTGGCCCCGGTTTTGGGCCGCGGTTGAGCCGCCACCCGCGCAGGTAACCTCGACCAACCCCTCCACACCCCATGAAATCACCCTCGAACCTCTCCGCCCGAGTCAGGTGGCTGGCGGCCATCCTGCCGCTGGCCGCGTGGCCGGCCTTCGCCCAGACCGCCGCCACGCCAATGGATGCCGCCAACAACCCGAAGGAGGAGGACGTGCTGGTCCTTTCTCCCTTCGTGGTCAGCACCAGTTCCGAAGCGGGTTATTACACCCCCGAAGCCATGGGGGCGACCCGCACCCGCACCGCGCTGATTGATCTCCCGCTGAACCTCACGGTCTTCAACGAAAATTTCATCAACGACATCGGCGCCCGCGATCTGGCCGACATCATCGCCTTCGCTTCCGGCGTGAGCCAGGCGCCGACTCCGTCGTCCGACGTGGGCGGCGGAGACACCCTCGGCGCAAACATCCGCGGCCAGAGCGCCTTCGTGCCGAACCGCAACGGCGTGCGCCGCCTGCGGGTGGTGGATCCCGTCACCATCCAACGCGTCGAGGTCATCAAGGGGCCGAACTCGCTCCTCTACGGCCCGGCCGCGCCCGGCGGCGGCATCAACTACCTGACGAAGCGCCCCGTGCAGCGCAAGATCGCCACCGCCACGATCCAGGCCGGCAGCTACGATTTCTACAAGGGTTCCTTCGACGTGAACGTGCCGGCCTTCGACAAGAGCCTGGCCGTGCGCTTCGTCGGTTCCTATGAAGACTCCCGCTCCTGGATCGACCGCCTGCATAAGACCCAGGAGGTGCTCTATCCGTCCCTGACTTGGTGGATCCGACCCGAGACCACCTTCACGGTGGAATACGAGCAGACCAAGCAGGATCGCTCCCCGCCCCAGGCGCTGCTCCCGCAGCACAACTGGCTCGATCCCGACGACGTCGCCCGGCTCGTGGGCCGCGGTTGGAACATGCGCGGGCAGCACGATTACCAGCGCACCGAGATGACGGCGTTCACCGCCGAGCTGCAGCACAAATTCAGCGATAATCTGAATCTACGCATGAACTGGTCGGACGTGGTCTGGGAGGACGACGTGAAGAACTCCGCCCCGGGTATCGGCATCAGCAACCTGTTCGGCACCGCGGCGGTGGGCTCCAGCACTTCGCCCAGCGCTGGCGGCACGTCGGCTCCGGGCAATCCGATGCTCCTCGGCGGCCGCGCCCACGGCTACACCAAGCGCGGCTCCTGGGATTCCTACCGGCAGGTCGAGCTCTACAACACCTTCGAGGTGAAAGGCGTGAAGGTGCAGAACCTGTTCGGCTATCAGCGCGGCAAGGAACAGTTCCGCCAAATCCTCGCCACCAGCGGCGCGGCGGCCGACAGTGTTCGCTGGAATATCTCGGACCCCTCCACCTGGATCCTGTCCGAGCGTTTTGCCGAGACGGATCCGATCTTCTACTCCTCCGGCACCGGCGCCGTTTTCCAGAACAAGCTGAGCAGTGGCTACCTGATCAACCAGCTCGCGCTGTTCGACGACCGGCTGCGCACCTTGGCCGGCGTGCGCGTGGATAGCATCCGTGGTTCCGCCTACTCGAATCCCACGATTGCCAACACCGTGCGCTACGGCACCGGTGCGCCGCCGCCGCCGAATCCCAACGTCGCCTGGAGCTACTCGAAATACCCAAGCAAGACCTCGCCGCAGTTCGGTCTCCTCTACAAGGCGGCCAAGGGCGTCTCCGTCTTCGCCAACTACTCCACCTCGCTGGTGAACCTCTACACGACGCTCGCCCGTCGGCCCGACGGCACCGAGTTCACGCCCGTCCCCGGCACTGGCGAGGGTTTCGATGTCGGCATCAAGACCGACATGTTCAAGGGCAAGGTCACCGGCGTGGTCTCGATCTACCGGCTTGAGGAGCAGGATATCGTGCGCCAGCTCGCTACGGTCTCGCTACCGCACATCAACAACGGCGCGCCCTTCGTTCCGTCCGAGCAAAGCGGTATCAACCGCTCGGAAGGCGTCGATCTCGACGTCGTCGTGCGGCCCCAGAAGGGCCTCCAGATCGGTTTCGGCTACGCCTACAACGATTCGTGGGTGGTGAGCGACACGTCGGCCTTCACCTATCTCAACGGCGGCGCCAGCAACGGCACCAAGGTGGAGACCCGCACGGGCCACCAGCTGGCCTACGCGGCGAAGCACCGCTTCTCCGCCTACTTCCGCAAGGATCTCGGCGCCTTCGGCCCCTTCACGAACACCTATGTCACCGGCAGCGGCTCGTTCGTGGACGACCGGCCCTACATCGAGGCCTGGTATAAAAAGGTCGCTTCGGCGACCGACGGCGGTGCCCTGGTCGCGCCTCCACTGCTCGATGGCTACAAGGTGTTCAACCTCGGCTTCGGCGGCGAGTTCAAGATCCAGGACGCGCGATTCAACGCGAGCGTGATGGTGAAGAACATCCTCGATGAGGACTACCTCGCCAACCGCTTCGTGTGGGGCGCCCCCCGCGAGTTCATGTTCACGCTGCGCATGACGTTCTGATCCGGCCCGCGCCGGCTTTCACCGCCCGTCGGCCGCTTCCGCGCCGGCGGGCGTTTTAATATTCTGCCGGCGACTGCAGTCACGCGCTTGAGTGGCGTCGGCTTTGCGGCGGCTCCTCAGTCGCGGCAAACAGGGGCATGACATCCAGACTCGCCCGGTTGCTCCTTCCGGTTTGTCTCGTCCTCACGCTGCCCATGCCCAACACTTCCGCTCAATCAGCCCCGACCATGCCGCGCCAGACCGTCGAGTCGGCGACGGTCACCTTTCAGAAGGAATACCAGTTCCTCCGCTACCTTCCGGCGGACTTTGGGGCCGATCGGGACAGGCACTGGCCGCTCCTCCTGTTCCTGCACGGGGCGGGCGAACGCGGCGCCGATATCGCCAAGGTCAAAATGCACGGCCCGCCGAAGCTAATCGAAGCGGGACGCGATTTCCCCTTTGTGATCATCAGTCCGCAATGCCCGGAAGGCGAATGGTGGAACATCGTCGCCCTCGCCGGCCTGATTGAGCGGCTGTGTGCTGAACTGCCGATCGACCAGGAGCGGATTTATCTCAGCGGTCTCAGCATGGGCGGCTTCGCCACCTGGGCGATGGCCATCCAGCATCCCGACCGCTACGCCGCCATCCTGCCGGTCTGCGGCGGCGGTGACCCGCACCGCGCCCGCGTGCTGCGCGACGTTCCCGTGTGGGCCTTCCACGGCGACGCAGACCGGGTCGTAGTGATCGAGCGCTCCCGGGAGATGGTGGAGGCGATCAAGGCGGCGGGCGGGTCGCCGCGCTTTACGGTTTACGAGGGAGTCGGTCATGATGCTTGGAGCGCGACCTACGAAAACCCGGCCGTTTACGAGTGGCTGCTGTCGCACCGGCTTGGCGACCGGCACACGGTGGCAAAGTGAGCCCGCGCCGGCTTGAGCGTTCAGGGTTGGTCGCGACGCGAGCAGCGCGCGGCCAGCCATCCTGAGGAGGCAAGGAGCAGTGCGGCGAGCAGGAAGGCCGCTCCCGGAAACCGACCCGGCGGCGCGCCCGCCACGCCGAGGCCGAACACCCAACCGAAGAACAGCGGCCCGGGCATGCCCGCCAGGCAACGCAGGCTCGTGAGCGCCCCCTGCAGCTGCCCCTGTTCGGAGGGCGCAACGCGGCGTGTCATCAGGGTCTGGTGCGGGGCATGGGCCAGCCCCCACAGGGACATGACGGCAATGCCCGCGGCAAACAGCTCAGGGCGCCAGGCGAAGGCGTAGATCAGGAATCCCGCGGTGCCGCCGGCCAGACCGATCAGCAGCGTGCCCCGGTCACCGAACCGGACCACACAGGTGCGGACCAGCCCGAGCCCCACGACCGCCGCGGTCAGCCCGATGGCTGTCACCGCCAGTCCCACCGCGGCGTCGCCCCAACCGTAGCGATGGCCCATGTAGAGCACGATCAGGTTGGGCAGGGCCGCGTGCGCGAACGAGCCCAGGGCCGCCACGACCGCCAGGCCGGCCAGTTCGGGGTGGGAGCGCAACAGCGCGAGCGCCCCAAAGGGGTTGGCCCGCCGCCAGGAGAAGGCCGTGCGGTGCTCCTTGGCGAGCGATTCGGGCAGCACCGCCAGCCCGTAGATCGCGTTGGCCAGGCACAGCGCGGCCGCCGCCCAGAACGGCAGACGCAGGTCCACGCTGCCGAGCAGGCCGCCGAGGGCCGGACCGATGACAAAACCCAGCCCGAACGATGCGCTCAGGATGCCGAAGCGCGCCGAGCGCTCCGCCGGCGGCGTCACGTCGGCGACGTAGGCCGCCGCCACCGCATGCGTAGCGGAGCTCGCGCCGGAGACCAGCCGGCCCAAGAGCAACCAGCCGACAGACGGGGCGACGGCCATCAGAACATAGTCCAGGCCGAGCCCGGCGAGCGACAGCAGGATCACCGGCCGCCGGCCGAAGCGGTCGGACAGGACCCCGAGCACGGGGGCGGCAAAAAACTGCATGAGCAACCACACGAAGCTGAACCAGCCCGCCAGCTGCGCCGCGCGCGGGAGATCGCCACCTTCGAATTCCAGGATCAGCCCGGGCAGCACGGGGGTGACAATCCCCAAAGCCAGCATGTCGAGCGTGACCGTGCCAAAGATGAAGCCGAACGCAGCGCGCCTGGGTGGCTGCGGGGACGCGGCGCTCACGCCGGCCTGGCGCGTGCCAGCGAAAACGGCCGTGTCAGCCGGCCGCGCGCGCGCGCGCGGCCGGCGTCATCCGTCATGGTGAAGATCAGCTTGCCGCCCGGCATGAGCGCGGCGTGGGCGACTTCGAGGCTTTCGAGCCGGTGCCCGTTCAGCGTCACGTCGGCGACATAGCGGGCCTCCGGCGACCCCCCTTCGGCGAGGATCTCCAGGGTGCGGCCTCCGGGCAGGGCGACCGTGGCGCGCGGGAACAACGGCGCCCCGAGCACCCAGGCCGGATGCCCGGGCGTGAGCGGATAGAGCCCCAACGCGTTCAGCACATACCAGGAACCCATGGCGCCATTGTCCTCGTCGCCGCAGAAGGCGTCGGGCGTGTAGAGCTCATCGAGCACCCGCCTCACCCAGCGCTGTGCCAGTTCCGGCCGGCCGGCGGTCGTGAAAAGATGCAGCACATGGTGAACCGGCTCGTTCGAGTGCGCGTATTGGCCGAAGGGCACGGCGGCCATTTCGGTCATCTCGTGGATCGTCGCCGCATAGCGTCCGGTTTCGAAGTGCGGCGGCAGCTGCAGCATGCGCTCGAGTTTGGCCACCATGGCCTCCTCGCCGCCCATGAGCGCCGCCAGGCCGGCCGTGTCGTGCGGCGCCGACCAGGTGTGCTGCCACGGACCGCCCTCGACGTAGTCGTGTGTCCAGGCGAATTCACGGAACGGCTCCGGCCAGCTGCCGTCGGCATTCCGTCCTCGGAGAAAATCGGTGCGGGAGTCATAGAGGTGGCGGTAGTGGAGCGAACGGCGAAGGAACCGCCGGGCGTCCTCCTCGTGCCCGAGGGCGTCCGCCAATCGGGCGGCACCGAAATCCGCGAGCGCATAGTCGCAGGTCCGGGCCGCGGCGTGGTCGAATTCGTCGGCCGGCACCCAGCCGAGTGTGTCGTAGCGCGTCAACCCGGCGCGGCCGGCGGCGAATGAGGGCGGCTCCCTCGTTGCGTCGTGCCGCACGGCGGCGTAGGCGGCCGTAATGTCGAAGTGGCGGATGCCCTTCAGCCAGGCGTCGGCGATGACCAGGCCGGCGTGCGAGCCCACCATGCACGGGATGTAGCCGGGGCTGGTCCAGCTCGGCAGCCAGCCGCCTTCGCGAAAGGTGTTCACCAGCCCCTGGATGATCTCACCCGTCTGTTCGGGCGCGATCAGCGTGAGCAGCGGCATGAGCGAGCGATGGGCGTCCCAGTAGCCGATGTCGGTGAAGAGCGGGCCGGGATGCACCCGGCCGTCGAAGAAACTGCGGTGAACCTGGCGGCCGTCGGGGTCGCTCTCGTCCACGCAGCGGGGAAAGAGCAGCGAGCGGTAGAGACAGCCGTAGAAGGTGCGGCGCTGGACCTCGGTCGCGCCCTCCAGCGCGATTGCGCCGAGGCGTCGCTCCCACTCGGCGCCGGCAGCGGTGCGAATATCCTCGAACGAGGCTCCACTCAGTTCGCGGCGCAGGTTCAGCAGGGCCTGGTCGCTGCTGATGAACGACGTTGCCACGCGCAGGGTGATCCGGCCGTCCGCCGGCCGTTCCAGGCGGAGCCACGCACCCTGGGCGGAGCCGTCGGTCCGGGGCGGAGAGCCTGGAGCGGAAAAGGCGTCTGCATCTAGAATGCGGGCATCGGTTTCCGCCGCGAAGAAGCATCCGAATTCGCCGGGGCCGGCGGCGCCGGGCGTGACGGCCGTGGATACGCCGAGCACGAGCCGCCGCTCCCGGTCGAGGGCGATGATTCGGCCCGCCGCGGGCAGGAAGCTCACCCAGGTGTTCTCGCGCGGCTCGCAGTCGAGGCGGAAGCAGGCGCCGCGTTGCGTGGGCGCGATCGCCACCGTGATACCGTGGCGCACGAGGCGGGTGCCGAAAAGGTGCGGCTGCGCAACCGTTTCCGCCGGCGGGTAATACGATTCGCTGTCGGCCGGCGAGCGCGGGGGCTCGGCACCGGACCCGACAAGCACGAGAAAATTGCCGTAGTCGCCGACCCAGGGGGAGGGTTGGTGCGTGGCCCGGAAACCTTGCAGCGTAGGCGAGCGCCGGTCGAAGGCCCAGGCGCCCGGGTCGGTCTGTGGAATCCAGCCGACCATGCCGTGGGGCCTGGTCGTGAGCGGCAGCGTGTTGCCTCGGGAAAACGCGAGGTGCGAGTCGGTGCCCTGGAAAGTCGAGACGCTGGAGCAGAGCGGCGTGGACGTGGGCATGAAGAGGTAAACGCAGGCGTGGGCCGGGGTGGCCAGACCGATCCTGCTCAAGCGGTTGAGCGCGGACAAGCTTGGCGGTGGCCGGCGTCAGGCTGACCGGGCGGCGTGGGCGGGGCCGAGGGCGCAACGGAGCGGCTCCCCGCGCCGCCAGCGGTGGAACTCCTCCACCATCGCGCGGCCGAGGCGCGGCGCCTCCCCGGGACAGGTGCCCGCCAGATGCGGTGTGAGAGTGACGTTGGGCAAGGTGAAGAGCGGTGAGTCCGGCGCCGGCGGCTCGGGATCGGTGACGTCGAGCACGGCATGAAGATCGGGCCGGCGACGCAGTTCCGCGATCATCTCGGCCTCGCGCACCACGGCCCCGCGGGCGGTGTTGATGAAGGTGGCCCCCGGTTTCATCGCTGCAAAATGCGCCCCGGTCACGAGCCCTGACGTCTCCGGCAGGAGCGGCGTGTGCAGCGAGACCACATCGGCCCGCCGAAACGCGTCGGGCAGGGAAACCGGCTCGACGCCGAGGGTGGCGGCCTCCGCGGGGGTGAGAAAAGGATCGCACGCGAGCACCCGGACGTCGCACGCCCGCAACCGTTCGCGCACCAGCCGGCCGACTGCGCCCAGGGACACGAGCGCGACTGTGCTTTCGTAGCCGCCTGGCAGATCCCGGGAATACCAGCCGTCGCGCTCCGTGCGCAGCCGCGCGGCATGGTGCCAGCCGCGGCGCAGGCCGAGGAGAATGGCCGCCAGCGTGTATTCGGCGACAGGCACGGCATTGGCCGCCGTGGCCGTCGCCACGAGGACGGGGCGGGCCCAGGCCTCGGGCGTCATGAATTGGCGCACGCTGCCCGCCGCATGGAACACCGCGCGCAACCGCGGCGCCTGTGCCAGCAGCGCCGGGTCGAGCCGCACCATGCCCCAGCCGGTGAAGATGACCTCGACCTCGCGCAGCAGGCCGGGGTTTTCACGGGCCGAATCGGCACTTTGCGGCGGCGCCACGAAGTTCACGCTGGCTTCGAGTTCGCGCACGACCGTGGGCGGATACACCAGCGGCTGCCATTCGGGTTTGAGGAGGATTAGGCCGTTGAGCATGGGGGATTCGACAAGTCTGCACGCTGCCGGACCGCTTATGAGGCGGCGCTGGTTCATGCGCTTGAGCGGACGGGACGTTTTTGCGGACCGGCGGAAGGGGCATCACGTCGCGAATTCCACCTCGCATGCAGACCCTCCCCCTTACGGCCCTTCCCTGGTGGTTTCGCGAAGCCGGCCGCGGAATTTGGCGCCAAGCGTCGGTGCCGGGTTGTGTGCACCGCGACCTGCTCCGGCACGGGCTTATTCCGGACCCGTTCCACGGTCTCAACGAGCACGCCGTCCAATGGGTCGGTGATCGCGATTGGGAATACCGCTGTGAGTTTGCGGCCGGAGTCGGGCTGCTCGCGGAGGAGCGCGTGGATCTTTGCCTAGACGGGCTCGACACGCTGGCGACGGTCGCCCTCAACGGTCGCGTGGTGGGACGGTCGGACAACATGTTTGTCGCATGGCGCGTGCCGGTGGGGCGCTGGTTGCGCCGGGACGGGAATGAGCTGCGGATCGTATTCGCCAGCGCCACCCGCGAGCTTGCACGGGTGCGTCCCGAACACCGGCCGCGCGAGGTCAACGATCCCGTCGGCGGAGCCACCCGGCTGCGGAAACAGCAGTGTCAGTTCGGCTGGGACTGGGCCCCGCGACTGGTGACGGCGGGCGTCTGGCGGGAGGTGAGGTTGGAGGCATGGTCCGGGACCCGGTTGGCCGGCGTGAAAGTGAACCAGCGGCACGGGCGCGCGGGTGGGGTGAATCTGTCGGTCGTGGCGGAAACCGAGACGGCGGCAGGGCGCCGGGCAAGCCTGGCGGGCGAGGCAGCGGGCCGCCTGCACGGTGCCGTGCGGCGGCACGGGCGGGTGGTCGCGGAATTCTCCGGCGGCGAGGCGGTGGTCCGCGACCCGGAGCTGTGGTGGCCGGCCGGGCAGGGGGCGCAACCGCTCTACGAGGCGGATTTCCGGCTCGGGCCGGGGGCGCCGCTTGTGAAGCGCATCGGCCTGCGCACGATCCGGCTCGAGCGTAGGCGCGACCAGTGGGGCGAATCGTTCCAATTCGTCGTCAACGGCCGTCCGGTGTTCGCCAAGGGCGCGAGCTGGGTGCCGGCACACAGTTTCGTGGCCGGGCTCGGGCGGCCATATTATGCGCCGCTGCTGCGCGCGGCGACGGCGGCGCACATGAACATGGTGCGCGTGTGGGGCGGCGGCGTTTACGAGCACGACTGCTTTTACGACCTGTGCGATGAACTCGGCCTCCTCGTGTGGCAGGACTTCATGTTCGCCTGCACGTTGTATCCGGGAGACCGTGCTTTTCAGGAATCGGTGCGGGCCGAGGCGGCCTGTCAGGTGCGCCGGCTGCGTGACCGGGCGTGCCTCGCCCTCTGGTGCGGCAACAACGAGCTGGAGCTGCTGAACGGCGGGGATCTGCGGAAGCCTCCCCAGCGCACAGCCTACGACGCAGTGTTCCGCCACATCCTGCCCTACGCCGTGGCTGCGCACGATGGTGTGACCGCTTACTGGCGCTCGTCACCGTCGCAGAGCGGCCGGCCAGGCCTTGCCGACCCGGTCCGCAGCGGCAACGCGCACTACTGGGATGTGTGGCACCGCCTGAAGCCGGTGAAGAGCTACGAGGCGGCGGTGTTCCGTTTCGCAGCGGAGTTCGGCATGCAGTCGTTTCCCTCGGAAACGGTGGCGCGGACGTTCTGTCCGCCCGGGACACCGAACATCTTTTCCCCGGCGATGGAGAACCATCAGAAACATCCGCAGGGCAACCGAATCATCCTCGAATACGTCGGCCGCCGTTACCGGTTTCCCAAGGATTACGCCGCGCTCGCCTACCTTTCGCAACTGAACCAGGCGCACTGCTTGCAGACCGGCGTGGAACATTACCGGCGCAGCCAGCCGCGGTGCATGGGTGCGCTTTACTGGCAGCTGAACGACTGCTGGCCGGGCGCCTCGTGGAGCAGCCTGGAGTTCGGCGGTCGCTGGAAGGCGCTCCATCACGCCGCGCGCCGCTTCTTCGCCCCCCGGCTGGTGTCGGCCCATGTGCCGGGTGACGAGACGACGGGGATCGGCAACCGGACAACCAGCTCCGTGTGCGAGGTGCATCTCTACACGGTTTGCGACGCGCCGGCGGCGACCGACGGGAGGTTGGAATGGGAGTTGTGGCAGCTCGACGGCCGCAGGCTCCGGCACGGCGGACAACGCGTGCGCTTGCGGCCGGGCGAGAGCTTGCGTCGGCGGACGCTCGACCTGGCGTCTGCGATCCGGCGTCACGGCCGGGAACGGCTTTACCTGCGGGTGGGACTGACAGCCGGCGGGGCCGTGGTGAGCGAGGAGACGGTCTTCCTGTGCCCGCCGCGCGCGCTGGAGCTCCCGCGGGCGGTGACGCGTGTCGCGTGGCGGAGGGTGTCGGGCCAGGTCTGGCGGATCGAATTCACCTCGCCGGTGTTTCAGCACCGGTTCGCCTACGAATTCAGCGGGCCAGCGCCCGTGGCGGAGTCGGACAACTGGTTCGACCTGTATCCCGGACGGACGAAGGTGGTGACGCTGAACTTTGCGGCACCGATGCGTGCGGCGGACCTCCGCCGCCGGATCCGCTGCCGTTCGTTGGTGGACAGTTACGCTTGAGCCGTGGTGTTCCGCCGGCGGGGCGGGGGACTCAAGCGCATGAATGGCACCGGGGGCCTTTCCGGCGGGTTGCCGCTTGATTCAGAAGCGGCGATGCGGCTCAAAACAGCATGCCCGTGCCGATCCGATTCTCGTCAATCTCCCGCCGAGGACTCTTTGCGCGACGGGACCGGATGCACCGAACCGGATGATGAGTGCCGTAGAATCTTCGCTCCCGGCGCCGAAAATCTGGCGCATCGGCACGCTCGCATACACCGGAGGCGGCCTCGTAATCCTGTTCTGCTGGCTGTTGCTCGGCGATTTCTCCTGGGCGATGAAGGAGCGCTCGGTGATGTGGGTGATGCAGTTGCTGCTGAAGCAATACGAGGCGTCTGATTTCGTCACCGGCCTGCTGATCGGAACGCTGCCGCACGGGCTGGCGCTCGTGCTGACGCCCATCGTGAGCTACCGCTCGGACCGGCACCGCGGCCGCTGGGGCCGGCGCATTCCGTTTCTGGCCGTGCCGACGCCGATCGCCGCCCTGGCGATGGTAGGACTGGCCTACAGCCCGGAGCTGGGCGCCGGGCTGCACCGCCTGCTGGGTTCGCACACGCCGGGGCTCAATCCGTCCATCCTGATCCTCTTCGGCGTGTTCTGGACGATATTCGAGGTTGCTACGATCGTAGCGAACGCCGTCTTCTTCGGACTGATCAACGACGTGGTGCCGAAGGAGGTCCTCGGGCGTTTCTACGGTCTGTTCCGTGCGACCGGACTCGGCGTCGCGATGCTGTTCAATTTCTGGCTGTTCGGCAAGGCGGAGACCCATTTCACGGAGATATTCCTTGGCATTGGCGCACTCTACGCCGTCGGGTTCACACTGATGTGCCTGAAGGTGAAGGAGGGCTCCTACCCGCCGCCGCCGGCCGTCCCGGGCCGCGCCGGCGGTCTGGTCGCAGCGACGCGGACCTATTTCCGCGAATGCTTCACCTCGGCATATTACCTGTGGTTCTACGCCGCCAACACACTCTCGTGGATGGCCATCGCCGCGGTCAACCTGTTCAACCTCTACTTCGCGAAAAAGGTGAACATGAGCGTGGACACCTATGGGAAATGCCTGGCCGCAACCTATCTCGTCTCGTTCACCTTTTCTTTCGGCTTCGGCGCGCTGGCGGACCGCTTCCACCCGTTGCGGATCGGGCTGGTGACGCTGGGGCTTTATGCGGCTGTGACACTGAGCGGCGGCCTGTGGGCGGACGATGCGCGGACCTTTGCCGTGGCCTTGATCGCCTCCGGCGTCTGTTCGGGAGCATGGCAGACGTCCACGGCTTCGCTGACGCTCCGGCTGCTGCCGCAGTCACGGTTTTCTCAGTTCGACTCGGCACGCGGGCTCGTCATGTCGTTCGGGATGATGCTCGTAGGGCCCGCCTTGGGCTGGTATCTCGACCGCAACGGCCACGATTACCGCCACGCCTATCTGGCGAGCGCCGCACTGGCCGCGCTGGCCCTGGCGGCCACCCTGCTGGTGCATCGCCGGTTCATGCGGTTGGGCGGCCCGAAGGGATATGCGGCTCCGGAATGAATCCGGTGCCGCGTTCACTCACGCGACTGAGTGACGGGCCGGTTGCCGACGGACGGTGCTTCGGTGGAAGGTGATGGCGCACCGGCACGCCGCCCGGCTCCAGTCAGGCGCGATCAATTCCGATCCGTCCGGCGCGTCACCCCATGACATCCCCCCGATCCTGTTCCGTCGCCGGTTACGGCCGGCTGTTCGCGCAGCGTTGGTTCACCACCACGTTGGTGTTGGTCTCGCTGGCCTCCGGGCCGTTGTTGCCCGCCGCCAACCTCACCCTCTCGCAGGCCCTGCTCGACAGCGTGAACAGCGAGGTGAACTTTGCCTTGGCCACGATAGGTTCGGGCGGCCTCGCTGTCGCCAACACGCTCGCGCCGGGTGACACAGTCTTCATCGAGGCCCACACCCGGAAACGTCTCGTGCTGAAAAACCTCACGCAAGGCACGGTTGCCAGCCCCATTACCATCACCAACACCGGCGGCCAGTTCGTCATCGATATCGCCGTGCAGACTGACACGGACGGCAAGGGCATCACTCTGGCCGGTTGTCAGCATGTGGTGCTACGCGGCACGCCGTCGCCGGGCAATTACGACTACGGCATCAAAATCAACCGCACCCGCCGCATCACCGGCATCTCCTCCTCCGGCGTGAAGGTAACGGACAACAGCGGCTCGGGGGCGGGCCTGATCGGCTCGCTCGACGTGGAAATCACGAACCTCGAGATCGCCAACACCGGTTTCGCCGGAATCCAAGCCAAATGCGAGGCGACGATGCCCACCGGCTACGTGATGGACGGCCTACACATTCACCATAACTACATCCACGACACTTATGGTGAGGGAATGTATCTCGGCTGGACCTCCTCCGGCCGCCACGACCTCGCCAACGTCGAAGTGAACAACAACCTTCTCGTGAACATCGGCTGGGACGGTATCCAGGTGAACACCTGCGTCACCAACGGTCTCGTGCATCACAATACCATCATCGGCTACGGCGTGGACAGCGACACCGCCGTGACCGAGGTCAACAACCCAAACTACTGGCAGAACGAGGGTATCAACGGAGGACGCAACGAGATCGCGATCTACAGCAACTGGGTGCAGGCCACCACCGACCTTGCCGGCACTCCTGTCTTCTTCCAAGTTTACAAGGACCTCCGGATCCACAACAACGTGCTCATCCACATGGGAGTTTCCGGCGATCCGGCCTACGAGCCGGGCATCTATCTGGGCACCAGCGGCAGCAACCCCGTGCAGCCGGGAGCCACGGTGAAGATTTTGAACAACACGATCATCACACCGGAGGGCCCGGGCCTGCGCGACAGCACCACGGCCCCGGTCTATTACTACAACAACATTGTCGCTGCCCCCCGTAACGGCAGTGCCTACACCACCGGCACGATCAACTTCTCCGGCACCAATCTACACATTGCGACGGTGGCCGCCGCCGGCTTCGTGGATCCCGCCAACCAAGACTACGATCTGCTTGGATCCTCCACCGCGCTCGACACCGGCACGGACGTTAGCAGCCATGGCGTGACCACGGACTTGGACGACGTGGCCCGTCCGATCGGCCCAGCCTATGACATCGGGGCCTATGAGGCGGCTCCGCGGACTATCATCACGCCAACCGCCGGCCAGGCGAGCGGGAGTGGTTATTGTCCGGCCGGTGGTGCCTTCAACGAGCAACCCATCTGGGCTGAAGCCACGCAGGAGCCGGTGGGCGTCGCGGCCTCGCCCCATACCGGCACGGGCACCGCCTATGCCAACCGGCACTGGTATGTCGATTTTGGTGCAGACTATGCCAAGATCCGCCTCACCGGCATGTGGACCCGCTACCGGCCGAGCAGCCCCGGCAGCTACGCCGGCTTTCCGACACTCTGGTGGGATGACGACAAGGACAACGTAAACGACGGCACGCCGGCCACAGGCATCAACTTTGCCACCGCGCAAAGCCTACCGAACAGCGGCTCGCAGCTCTGGGTCCGCGACTGCGACTTCACTGGCGCACCGGTGACGCCCGCTGCCCGCTATCTGATAGTGAGCACCGGCCCGAGCCCGAGCGACCGGCCAAACGAATTCGCCTTCGTCGGTTACATCCTGCCTTGAGTCTTCCGGTCTTGCAGGGCCGGGCGATTTTCGGTGGATCCGTAGCCCCGCCCTCGGGACCGGACTGAAACGAGTTCGGCAACGTGCCGCCGGTCATCCGGTCGGCGGCATCGGCCCACAGATCTCGCGTGGCTAGCCGGACTTGCCCGGATGGTTTTGGGAAACTTCATGGATCGCCCACAACGCCACGGTGTTGCCGATGGGCCGAGGGAGGCGCGCGGTGTGTCGCCGTCGAGTGTTGGAGGCGCGAATCGGGGCAAAGCCTAGGAAGAGCAGCTCGTTCCCAACCATGGTTCTTCCAATAAATGGATACGGTTAAGGCGAAGCTTGGCGGGAGAGGCTGATCCGGTCCGGCTTCATACCGAGGCGAACTTCTACGTTTTTTCCGCAGCCGGAAACGGTGCGTAAGTGGCGCTGGGTTCCTGCTCGGTGATGAGCTGGTCGAGGGTTTTGTCGCCGAGAGCGGCAGGGACGCCGGTGGCGAGTTTGGCGTGGTAGTGGGCGAGCACGGGGTCCACGTGGTCGAGCAGGCCGCCGCTGGGGGCCTCGCCGTAGTTTTCGAATTTTTCGCGGAAGTCGGAGAGCGTGATCTTGTCGAGCGGGCGCGCGGGTTGATAGCGGTGGTCGTTGGGGTCGGCGCCCTCCGCGGGCGGCAATTCGTCAATGAGGCCGAGGTCGCAGAGGCGGTTCAGCGATTCGTTCAGGATCTGCGACGGGATGCGGA
Organism: uncultured Oleiharenicola sp.; assembly: GCA_966252395.1. GTDB lineage: Bacteria > Verrucomicrobiota > Verrucomicrobiia > Opitutales > Opitutaceae > Lacunisphaera. Next base: position 17,630 of record CBINOW010000016.1, read on the forward strand.
TGAGGTGGGCCAGCTCGGTCACGGAGTAGGCGGGGGCGCAGGCCTTGAAGCGCCGGGCGATGAGCAGCAGCACGACGAGCGACATGCTCTCGCGCGTGGCGTGGTTGAGGTTGTGCCAGGCGGTCTGGCTGCTGCGGTAGCGGACGTTCTGCACGGCGTAGGTGATCTGTCCGCCCACGAGCACGAAGAACCAGAAGATGTAGAGCCCCGCCATCAGGATGGGGAAGATGCCGACGGAGCCGTAGAGGCTCTTGGTGCGAATCACGCCCTTGAAGTAGAGGAACGCGACGTAGTTGTTCAGGAACAGCAGGCCGGTTACGATGACCGCGCCGAGGAGGGCGGCGCTCCACTTCACGCGGGTGTTGGGCACCGTGCGGTAGAAGAGCATGAGCAGCAGCATCAGCAGCAGGAACGACGACGACGGCAGCAGCCAGTTGACGAGGTCCAGCAGGTGCTCGCCGAGGGGCATCCAGTCGGTGAGGTTCTTGAAGACGTTGATGAAGGCGCTGGCCGAGAGCAGGGTGATCGAGGCGAAGAACAGCACCGCGCCGAGCGTGACGGTCGTCCAGTAGTAGATGACGCGGGTCAGCCAGCTGCGGCCGCGCCGCACGCCCCAGATGTCGTTGAACGTGTTCTCGATGCTGGTGAACAGCTGCAGCACGATGATGAGCAGGGCGAAGACGCCGATCACGCCGGCCGCGCCGGAGCGGCTGCTCGCGATGAACTGCGTGATGAGTTTCACGAGCTCGGGGTCGGCGGTGGCGACCTTGACGGGACGACCGTCGCTCCCGACGGTGACCGCCGGCAGCAGTTCGGCACCGTCCGGCGTGGTCTGGTCGTATTGCATCACCTGCGGTGCGATGAACCCGATGATGCGGTTGAGGCTTTGCGCCATGATCGCCGGGTCGCGGTTGCCGAGGGCGAAGCCGGAGATCAGCACCGCGATGGCGATGAGCGGGCCGAGGCCGAGGAGGGAGCTGTAGCTGAGAGCGGCGGCGCGCGTGGCGACTTTCAGCTCATGCAGGCCGGAGATCGTGATTGAGAGCACGCGGAGCAGCGCGTAGCCCCGGTTGCGGAGCGTGCGTTCGCGGTTGAAGCTGGCGGACCAGATGTCTTCCTGCCACAGCCGGCGCAGGCGCTCGATCAGGGCTGCGGTGGGCATGGACGGAGGCGGCTCCGGCCGTTCAGACGTAGGCCATCGTGGCCAGCATCGCCATGCCGCCGAGGCCGAGCAGGGCGGCGACGGCCAGCGGCACGTAGCTGAGGAAAATCGTGCAGAAATACAGGCCGGCCGAACCGGCGGCGACCGCGATCATGGGCGTGAGCTGGCCCTGGGTCATGAAGACGAACCCGAGGAAGCCGAGGCCGAACACCGCGCGGAAGCGCACGAACGGGTAGATCTGAATTACGCCAAGGAACAGGAGCACACCGACGAGCAGGTCCACCACGCCAAGCAGCACGCCGGGCGTCTGCAGGATCTTGTTGAAGTCCATCGCGGTGAGCCCGTCGATGCCGGGGAGCACGAGCGCGACGGCGCTGGCGATCGAGATGAGGGCGGCCGAGCGCGTGCCCCACTGGGCGGCGATCATCATCGTCTCGCCCTTGTCCTTCTTGCCCTTGGTGTCCTCGGTGCGGCCCTCGGCGGCATCGAGGAACTGCTGGACGGTGATGGGCGGGGCGCTGTCGGTCTTCTCCTGGTTGACCACCTTGAACTCGTGGTGCTTGAACCCCATCTTCTTCTTCTCGGGCCAGAGGGCGGTCTTCAGCTCGGGGTTGGCGGTGAGGAGCAGCCACTGTTCGCTGGCGGCGTCGTAGAAATAGGTTTCCTGTGTGACCTGGCCGGCCTCGACGAGGGAGACGAGCTGCTCGACCGTGAAGGGGCCGCGGGCCTCGGTGTCGTTCACGCCGCGGACATAAATCTCTTGGTTGGCCATGGCGGGGATGTTGCGCGACGACGGTTGCGCCGCAAGAGCGAAGTCAGGTTGGAAATCTCAAACGCCGAAAGCCAAACGCCAAAGAAAGGCTAAAACTGAGGATTTCGAAATTCTTTGGCCTTTGGAAGTTTGGCGTTTGGGGTTTCCCCAATCACATCCGCTCCAACGTGCGCAGGCCGAGCAGGTGCAGGCCGGTCTCGAGCGTGATGAGCGTGCGGTGGCAGAGCAGCAGGCGGCGGGCGCGCACGGCGGAATCGTCCACAATGACCTTGTCGGCGGCGTAGAAGGCGCTGTAGGCGCCGGCCAGCTCGAAGAGGTAGAGGCAGAGGAAGTGGGGGCGCAGCTGGTCGGTCGCGAGCTTCACACCGTCGGCGAACTGCACGAGCTTGCGCGCGAGCGCGAGTTCCTGCGCGGATTCGGGCGCGGTCGCGTCGGCGAGCGGCAGGGTAGCAGGATCGAGGCCGGCCTTGCGGAAGATCGAGCGCACGCGGGCGACGGCGTAGAGCAGGTAGGGCGCGGTGTTGCCGTCGAGCGCGAGCATCTTGTCCCACGAAAACACGTAGTTGCTGCTGCGGTTTTGGCTGAGGTCGGCGTATTGCACGGCACCGATGCCGACGGCGCGCGCGATCTCGCGGCGTTCGTCCTCGGACAGCTCGGCGTTCTTTTCTGAAACGATCGCGAACGCGCGGTCCTCGGCCTCGTCGAGCAGGGCCTTGAGCTTGATGACGCCGCCGTCGCGGGTCTTGAGCGCCTTGCCGTCCTCGCCGGTGACCGCGCCGAAGGTCACGTGGTGCAGCTCGGGCAGGCGGTAGCTTTTCGCCGCGAACCATTTCCTCACCGTGAGGAAGAGCTGCTCGAAGTGGTCGCCCTGGCGGAAGTCCGTGACGACCACAATGCCGTCGGCCTTGAAGTGCTCGGTGCGGTAGAGCGCGGTGGCGAGGTCGGTCGAGGCGTAGCCGCTCGCGCCGTCGGCCTTGCGCACCATGAAGGGATTCGGGCGCTCGGCGTGGCGGCTGAAGCGCGGGTGCTCGTCGTGGAAGACCACGAGTGCGCCGGCGCTGTCCTCGGCGAGCTTGGTCTCGGTCAGCTCGCGATAGACGCGGTCCACCTTGTCGTTGTAGAACGACTCGCCGAGGTTGTGGTCGAACACGATGCCGAGGCGGTCATAGATCTGCTGGAAGGCGGCTAGGCTGACGTCGGAGAATTTTTTCCAGAGCGCGACATTCTGCGGGTCGCCGGTCTGGAGCTTCACGAGTTCGCGCTTGGCTTCCTCGAGTTCGGGCGAGCCGTCGGGCGTGGCGGCGTGGCCGAGCTTGTAGAGGCGTTCGAGTTCCTCGATCGGGTCGGTCAGCAGCGCTTCGTCGTCCACCCAGCGTTTGTAGCCGTAGATGAGTTTGCCGAACTGCGTGCCCCAGTCGCCGAGATGGTTGTCGCGGATGACCTTCGCGCCGGTGAACGCGAGCAGGCGGCAGATGGCCTCGCCGATGACGGCGGAGCGCAGGTGGCCGACGTGCATCTGTTTCGCGGTGTTGGGCGAGGAGTAGTCCACGACCCAGGTTTGGCCGGCGTGGCTGGCGGAGGCGCCGGTGCGCAGATGTTCCTCCGAGTCATGGGCGTTGAGCCACGCGAGCAGCGAGTTCGGCTTGGTGCGGAAGTTGATGAAACCGGGGCCGGCGAGCGTGATGTCGAAATCGGCCGACAATTCCGCCGCCTGATCCACGAGCTGCTGGGCGACGGCACGGGGGTTCTGTTTCTCGCGCTTGGCGAAGGCGAGGGCACCGTTGGCCTGGTAGTCACCGTGTGCCGGGTCGGCCACGCGGACCTCGGGGTCAAAACCCCGTCCGGCCAGACCAAGACGGTCGGCAGCGGCCCGGAGGCGGGCATCGAGGTGGGCGGCGACGTTGAAAGAGAGGGACATCGGGCGATTGAGGAATTGCGCTTGGCTCTGAGCAAGAAGCATTTTTGCGGGTGGGTCAGGGTGGCCCGCGAGGCGCAAAGACCCTGCTTCTAAGGTGAATAACTCGCGGTCATACCGGGATTTTAGGCTCGACAAAATTGTCAAAAACCATTGCCTCTTCGAGCTTTGCGCCGCAAGGCCCCGTCTCGCCTATTACCACAGTGACCTCCTCCATGAGAAAACGTCCCATTCCCACGCGTCGGTTCATCAAGCCGTCGTTTACTTCGTTGATTGAGAAGAAACGCGACGGCCAGGAATTCACGCAGGAAGAAATCCGCTACATCATCGACTCCACGCTCGATGAGGAAATGCCCAAGCACCAGCAGGCCGCGCTGTTGATGGCGATTTTCTTCGCCAACATGTCGGCGCAGGAGACGGCGATCCTCACCGAGGAGATGATGCTGTCGGGCGAGGTCATTGATCTTTCTCATATCGCCAAGCCGAAGATCGACAAATACTCGACCGGCGGCGTGGGCGACAAGACCGCCCTCGTGCTCGCTCCGCTTGCCATGGCCAGCGGCGTAGTCGTGCCGATGATGTGCGGCGTCGAGCAGGAGTTCGTGATCACCACGCTCGAGAAGCTCTCGGCCGTCCCCGGCTTCAAGAGCCACATGACGATCCAGCACTTCCAGGATCAGCTCGCCCGCGTCGGCGGCGCCATCGCCGAGCAGAGCGCCGAGCTCGCCCCTGCGGACAAGATTTTCTACGACCTGCGTCTCGAGACCGGCACCATCCCGAGCCTCCCGCTCATCACCGGTAGCGTGCTCTCCAAGAAGCTCGCCGAGGGCGCCGAGGGTCTCGTGATCGACGTGAAGTGGGGCAACGGCTCCTTCATCAAGGATCTCGAGCAGGCCAAGCAGCTCGCCCGTTCCATGACCCGCGTCGGCCGCTCGATGAAGCGCCGCTGCGTCGCGCTCGTCACCGACATGAACCAGCCGCTCGGCGACACGGTCGGCACCGCGCTCGAGCTCAAGGAGGCCATCGCGCTCCTCAAGGGTGAGGGTCCGGAGGACATGAAGGAGCTCGTGCTCAAGCTCGGCATGGAAATCGTGCGCCTCGCCGGCGTCGCGGGTTCCACGCTCTCGGCCAAACAGACCGTGCAGCGTCACCTCACCGACGGTTCCGCGCTCGAGAAGTTCAAGGACATGATCCGCGCCCAGGGCGGCGACACGTCGTTCATCGATCATCCGGAGAAATTCCCGACCGCGCGCCACATCCGCAAGCTGCCCGCCCCGAAGCGCGGCTACGTGCACACCATCAACGCCGCCATGATCGCCAAGGGCGTCTCGCTCCTCGGCGCCGGCAAGGATCCTGCGCACCACAACAAGATCGACTACGCCGTCGGCGTCTCGGAGATCAAGAAGGTCGGCACGCAGGTCAAGCAGGGCGAGCCGCTGATGATGATCCACTACAACGACGAGGCGAAGCTCGAGCAGGCGCTCAACTACTTCAAGGACGCCTATCGCCTCGCCCCGAAGCGCCCGATCCCGCCCCCGCTCGTCGTCGAGCGCGTGGCGTAAGGTGCGCTAAGGAACCATTTCAAGGCCGGTCCTCACGGACCGGCCTTTTGTTTTTGTAGGGCGGGGTCTCCGACGGAGGCTTGGCGGAGATGGCGAAGCAACCCCGCCTTGGTGCGCGTAGGATGAGATGATCGAGGCAGGGTTCGGAGACCCCGCCCTACAATCCGACCCGCCGACGCAGATCCGACCAAAAGACGAACGCCAGCGTGAGCACCGTCACGCCCAGCGCCGCGTGCAGCTTGGGGTCGGTTAGCTGCGCGAGCGCGGTGGCGGTTTCCGGGTCTAGCGCGGGCAGGTGGAGCTCAATCGACGCGCCGGCGAGAAACGGCCACGCGGCAAAGGCGAGGCCGGCCATCGCGCCGAGGCCGATCACGATCAGGCGCGGGGCGTTCCCGGCGCGGCGCGGCGGCGCGGGCAGCGCCGTGAGCACGCGCTGCGCGAAACCGGCGTCGGGCAACGGCGGCAGGGCGGCGTGGGTGCGCAGCCAGGCTTCGAGAGGCGCGTCGTCGGGCGAGGGGGATGATTTCAGGTCGTTGGGTTCCATGACGCAAGGAGCGGCCGGAGTTTCTCCTTGCCGCGGTTGAGGTGGGTTTTGACGGTGCCGAGCGGCCACTGGAGGACGTCGGCGATTTCAGAATGGGAGAGTCCCTGTTGAAAACACAGGTGCAGCGCGGTGCGCTCCTCGGCGGCGAGCGTGCGCAGCGCGCGGTCGAGGTCGTGGCGCAGGTCGCTGAGCGGGGCGGGCGAGGGGACGGGTTCGAGCGCGGCGAGGTGTTCCGGCTCGACAGGCACGGCGCGTTGCTTGCGGCGCGCATTGCGCCAGTGGTTGTGCGCGATCCCGAGCAACCAGGTGGAAAAGCTCGAATGCCCCGAGAACTTGGCCAGCCCGTGCCAGGCCTGGACGAAGGTGTCCTGCGCGAGGTCGTCCGCGAGCGCGGCATCGCCACCCGACAAATGCCGGAGGAAATGGCGCACGGCGGACTGGTGACGACGGACCAGCTCACCGAACGCGGCGTGATCGTCCGAGACGAGCACGCGGGCGATCAGTTCGGGGTCGGTCACGACTGCTGGGAACGGTCGGGAGACTTGTCCTTGCGGCCGGTGAAGGCCTTGCCGAGTCCGTAGAGCAGCAGGGCCACGCCGACGAAGCCGGGAATGGCCGCGACGAAGCGAAGCGCGGTCAGGAAGGTGGCGAAGAAGAGGTAGAGGCCGGCGCCGGTGGCGAGTGTTACGAGGCCGGCCCGGAGGTCGTTGTTCTCGTCCGGGTGCTTCTCGTGCTGCATGTCGCGGGGCAGCGGCGGCAGCGGCTGGCCTTTTTCGAGGGCGATCCGCGCGGTCTCGTGCCAGAGTTCCTGGCGGCGCTGGACGAACTTCAGGCCGAAAAAGATGAGGAGGATCGTGAAGGTCAGCCCGCCGAGGATGGCGGCGATGGCGATCCATTGGGCGCCGCTGATTTCGGCGATAGGGAGGAGGGGCATGGGCAGGGACGGGGTTGAGGAAATGGCTCCCGAAAGGAGCGGGAAGGCAGGCAGTTCGAGTATCGGCATGGTGAGGAGGTTTCAAGGTGAGTGTCGCCAGCCGGGCGTTTGGATTCAGAAAAGTGGAAACTTTCCCAACTGGTCATCCTGAGCCGCGCGAAGGATCCAAGCTGTTGGCGTGCGTTCTTTCCCCTTGGATCCTTCGCCCGGCTCAGGATGACGCTTCGTGAATGATATCTACAAAAGATTCGCCGTCAGCGCCCGGGCGGCTTTGCGTAAACCCATGTCCGACGCCCGCGAGGCCAAATCCGCCGCCCACAAACCCGCCGCTCGCCCTGAGCCCGCCGAACGGGCCCGCCCTAGGCACGCCGAACGAAACCGCCCTGAGCGAGCCGAAGGGGACCGTCCTGAGGAAGTCGAGGGGGGGCGCCCTGAGTCGGCTGAGAAGGTGAAGGCCCCGTCGTGGGCCGACCAGCCCGAGCCGCTGCCGCAGTCGCAGTGGCAACGGCCGTGGGCGCAGCTCAAGTTCGTGTCGTTCCAGCCGGCCATCTTCCCGCGCATGCTCGGCGAGGTGTCGTCCGACGCCCGGCCCGGCGATCTGGTGTCGGTTTACGACAAGTTCGGCCACCGCGTCGGCATCGGGCTTTTCAACCCGCGCGCCAAGATGCCGCTGCGCGTGGTGGTCCACACCGCGCAGCCGTTGGGCGAGGAATATTTCGAGACGGCCATCCGCCGCGCCGTCGCGCTGCGCAAGGATTTCGGCAAGCTCGATGCCGTGACCGACGCTTGGCGCGTGATCAACTCCGACGGCGACGGCATCAGCGGCCTGACGATCGACCGCTATGCCGACACGCTTTATTGCGACGTCTATTCGCTCGGCATCTTTCAGCGCCTGCCGAAGTGGCTGCCGTTGTTGCACGAGCTGTGCGGCACGAAGCACGTGCGCGTCCACGTGGACCACGATCTCGGCAGTCTCGAAGGCATCAAGCCCTCGCAGATGAAGGAGTTCACCGCGTCCGCGCCCGACAAGGTGCGCATCCGGGAGCACGGCGTGAAATACGAGGTGGACTTCGCCGAGGGCCACAAGACGGGTTTCTTCTGCGACCAGCGCGACAACCGGAAGCGCTTCGGCGAACTCGTGAAGGGCATGCGCGTGCTCGACCTGTGCAGCTACACCGGCGGGTTCTCGATCAACGCCGCGCTCGGCGGCGCCACCGAGATCACGGCCGTGGATCTCGACGAAAAGGTCATCGCGCAGGGCCGGCGCAACGCGAACCTCAACCAGGTGTCGCCCAACAAGCTCAAGTGGGTCCACGCCGATGCCTTCGCCTACGCAAAGCAGATGAAGACCAACGGCGAACAGTTCGACGCCGTGCTCTGCGACCCGCCGAAGTTCGTGATGACGCGCGACCCGGCCTTCGCCGCCGAGGGCATGCGCAAATACGCCGACCTGAACACCATCGCCGCCAGCCTCGTGAAGCCCGGCGGCCTGTTCGTCACCTGCTCGTGCTCGGGCCTCGTCTCGCTCGAGACCTTCGAGGAGTGCGTGATCAAGGGTGTGCACCGCCTCAACCGCCGCCTGCAGATCTTCGACCGCACCGGCCCCGGCGTGGATCATCCGGTTTATTCAAACTGCCTCGAAAGCCGCTACCTCAAGCTGCTCTGGGCGCGGGTAACGTGAGCGAGCCGGGCCTCGGCGATGAAATTATCTTCAACCCGCTCCATGGTCTCACGCGGCGTGATCTGTCTCTCGCTGCTGCTGAGCAGGGGGCTGGCATCCGCGGGGGCGGAGGAACCGGAGAAAGCGGCTGGCGTCACGGAGGTCGAGATCGGGGTGCGCTCCAGCGTGGATGAACGCTGGCACGGGGTGCACAAATATGGCCCGATTGAACACGGCAAGGTTTACCTGATCGCGTCCTTGAACCAGGCCCCGTCGCCGCAAAAGCTGGCGAAACCGGTGGACGAGGTGGGGTTGCTCGCCCAGTTGCGTCTGCAGCTCAGCACCCGGGGCTTCCGCGAGAGCACGGGGCAGGAGGCGCCTGATGTGGTGCTCACCCTTCTTTATGGCCGAGGCCACCTGCGGAACCCTTATCTCGCCAACATCGACGGCGATGTATCCTCCGGCAGTATCGTGCCCACAGCGGCGGAGAGCCAGCTGGCCGCGGCCATCGATCCGCGCCTTTACGACAAGCGGGGTTGGGGCCTCTATGAGCACAAGCTGCTGGCAGCCCAGAAAGAGAAGCTCTTCATCCGCGTCACGGCCTGGAAATTTCCGGGTGACCGCCAGGAGAAACCTGTCGAGTTGTGGAAGACCACGATGGTGGTGGATGATCCCGACGGGAACGATCTGAACGCGCTCTATCCGAAGATGCTGGCCGCCGGGGTGGCCTTCTTCGACCGCACCATCAAGCAGGAGGAAGTGACGCTCACCACTCCGCTCAAGGAGGGCCAGGTGAAGTTGGCTCCGCTTATCATCCTTGAAACGGATCCGGCGGCCAAGGGCACCAACCCGCCGCGCGGGGGCGAACGCTGACGTCGTGAAGGCACAGCAGGGCGGTCCGCGGCTAAATTGTGCGCTTACCCGGCCTCCGCCCGCGGGAGTGGCTGATGACATGGGGTTGGCTTGACGCGGGGGAGGACTTCCCGTGTTCCTTGGGACAAGTCCTCCCTCCCCCGCCATGCTGATCACCGAAATCGCCCGGAAGGCCAAAGTCTCCCCGGCGACCGTATCCCGGGCCATCAATCAGCCGCAGTTGGTGGCCGCCGAGAGCCTGGCCCGCATCCGGGCGGTGATGCAGGAACACAATTACGTGCCGGCGCCGCAGCATCGCCGGCGCGGGCCCAAGGTTCGGCACGCGGAGATGCGCCGGATCGGCGTGTGGTTCGTCGGCGCAAAGGCCAACAATCCCAACCTGCACTGGTTTCAGGACCAGCTGCTGCAGGTGCAGTCCACCGATTCCCGCTACCGGGTGGATCTGCGGATTCTGTTTTCGAGCACGCCCGACGAGCTGCCCAGGCACCTGGCGGGCGAAAAGCTCGACGGCGTCATCGTCCAAGGAATGGAACCCACCGCCGCCTGCCTCGCGCGGCTGCGGGAGATTCCGAATGTGTGGTTCATGACCCGGCGCACGGCGGATTATCCCGGCGATTATGTGGAACCGGACAACGCGGAGAACGGCCGCCTCGCGGCCGAGTATCTGCGCGACCGGGGCCACAAGGTCGTGGCCGTGGTGGCGACGGAGCCCGACTACAGCGCGATCGTCCAGCGCAACTCGGCCTTCACCGCCCATGCGACGCACCTCGGTCTTACCGTGCATCCGCTGCTCGGGCAGCCGCACCCGGGTGGCACCAGTTACCTGGAGATTGCGCCGTTGCACGGCGAGAGCAGCAGCCTCGCCCGGCGGTTGCTCGACACCGTGCCCGCGGTCACGGGGCTGTATCTGCCTGCGGATCATTTCGCCGGTTCGTTTTTCCGCGCGCTGCGCGAGGCGGGGCGCAAGCCGGGGCGGGACTTCGAGGCTGTGCTGGGGAATTTCAACCCGGTCATCTACCACAACCTCGACCACTCGCCCGCGGCCATCGACATCAACCTGCCGCTGCTGGTGCGCAAGGTCATCGACCATCTGTTCTGGCGCATCGAGAATGCCGGCGTCGTGGGGCGGGTGGGCATCACGGTCTCACCGCAGCTTCTGCTCCCCGCCGAAGCGGGCATCCGGAGCCGCTAGGACCGAGTCTTCGCGCGGGCGCACTATCCGCGATGGTCAGCTCACAAGTTACGGCGTGCGGAGGCCCGGGATCTGCCAGTGTTCGTTTGGCGTGTGCGCCGTGCGCATCAGGTCGGCGAGGCGCGCAACGATATCTGGGTGCTGCGCGGCGAGGTCGGTCTGTTCGGCGGGGTCCGTCTTGAGGTCGTAGAGGCGGAGCGGGGCCGTCACGTTTTTTTCGCGGATGCCCTTCCAGCGACCTTCGCGCAGCACGGCCTGGCTCACGCCGTTTTCGTAGAATTCCCAGTAGAGATAAGGATGGTTTTTCTGCACGCCGCGGCCGAGCAGGCTCGGGGCGAGACTCAGACTGTCGAGGTTGGCGGGGGTGGGTTGACCGGAGAGCTCGGCAAAGGTGGCGAAGAAGTCGCCGAAATAGCCGACATGATCGGAGACTTTGCCCGCAGCGATCTTGCCCGGCCAGCGCGCGATGAGCGGCACGCGGATGCCTCCGTCGGTGAGGGAACGTTTCAACCCGGTGAACGGGCCGCTGGGCGTGAAAAACTGCGGGTCGTAGGCGGGGCCGGCCTCGTTGTGCGGGCCGTTGTCGCTGGTGAAGATGACGAGCGTGCGCTCGTCGAGGCCGCGGGCTTTGAGGTCGGCGAGCAGTTCGCCGATCTGGGTGTCGAGCCGCGTGATCGTGGCGGCGTGGGCCTTGGCGGTGTCGGGCCAGGGTTTGTCCGCGTAGGGACCGAAGTCCGGCACCTCGTGGCCGTCGCCGAGTTCGCGGGCGCGCTCGTTGTTCGCGTGCGGCACGATGACGGAGAGGTAGAGGAAGAACGGACGCGCGGCGTTGTCGGCGACGAATTTTCTGGCCTCCTGCGCGAAGAGATCGCCGGCGTAGGCGAGTTTCTTGGTGGCGTAGCCGACACCCTCGACGGGGCCGACTTTCACGAGATCGTTGGGCAGCTGGACCTTCACGCCGTCGCGCCAGAGGAAGTCCGGGAAATGGTTGTGGGCGTGGGTCTGGCTGAGGAAGCCGAAATAAGTGTCGAACCCCTGTTTCCGCGGCTCTCCCGGGTCGTTGACGAGGCCGAGGCCCCACTTGCCGACGAGGCCCGTGCGGTAACCGGCCTGCTGGAGCACGCGCGCGACGGTCAGGTCGGCGGGCAACAGGGTCTGCGCGGCGGAGCGATCAGGGCCGGCGTTGCCGCGCACGCGGGTGTGGCCCGTGTGCTGGCCGGTCATGAGCACGCTGCGCGAGGGGGCGCAGACGGTGCTGCCGGCGTAGAACTGGGTGAAACGCATGCCCTCCGCGGCGAGGCGGTCGAGGTGCGGCGTGGCGATCAGCTTCTGGCCGTAGCTGCCGATTTCCCCGTAGCCGAGGTCGTCGGCGAGGATGAAGATGATGTTGGGCGGCGGCTCCGGCGGCGGAGTCTGGGCGGGGGCAGCGACGGCGAGCAGCAGAGCGAAAAGGGAGAGCGGGGCGAGGGGCAGCTTCATCGGGTGAGAGGAGCTAGGGGAATTTGGAGATGGGAACCAGTCTGGGCCGAGGGTGTGGGGTCGGACGGTCGGAGGGGGGAGGGAAAGGGAATCCGAGGGAAAGGTCGGCGCAAGCGCCGACCCTGCAGTTCATGCGCTCAATAACCGATTGTCCCGGGCGCGGGCCGGCTCTAGTGGGTTGCTGCCCTCAGCCTTTCGTCACCTCGGGAATCTCGGGATCGTGGCTACGCAGGAAGGCGGCGTAGCGCGGCACGACTTTCTTTTGGAAATAACTTTGGCGCCGTGCGGTCATGATGGCGCCCGCGATACCCACGTAGATAAGCAGCAGGATGAAGAACATAGGCAGCACGCCCGTCACCACCTTCGTGATCAGGTCCACTTGCGCGCCGACGTCGTCGAGCGGCAGGCCGGACATCGTAGCGAGGGCCACCGCGCCTGTGCCGATGACGGCGGAACACAACAACGTGGTCAGGCCCACGATGCGCCAGTAGGGCGGAGCGTGCATCGTCTTGGTCCACCATTTGGGATGGGAGACTTCACCGGTGGCGTGATTGTAGGCGATGAGCACCCAGTAGTTGTCGCTCCAGATCGAGCTGAACTTCTGGCCGACGGTGGCCATGACCTCGTTGTCGGAGTATTTGTGCCAGGTCTGTTTTCCCTCGGTCGTGAGCAACCAGTAGCGGTGATACACGGTGGTGGAGGTGTGATAGCTCGTGGAATAGGTCGGCGGCGTGTAGTAGGCGCCGGAGCCGCCGCCGCCGTGGCTGGTGGTGGTTGTTGTGGTGGTGGTCTCGGTCCAGACCTCCTTGTCGTAAACGCGGCCGGAGAACAGGCCAACGGGGTAACGGAAACCGGGGACGTCGATCCACCAGAGCTCCTCGGGCAGGGGTGTGCCGGCCATCTGCTTTTCCCAGTCGGCGCGTGACTGGCGCTTCCAGCGGAATTTCTGGTGCCGCATCATCCGGATGGGCCACCACAGGCCGAGAGCCAGCACGGTCAGGGTCAGGAGGTTGATCATCTGGTTCATCCGCCGGCGCTGGGCCTCGATCTTGGCGGCCAGCCGATCGCCTTCCGCGAGGTGGCGGCGCTGGGCCGCGTAGGCGGGCAGGCTTTTCTCAAAGACCCGGGCCTCGAACTCCTTGTCCTGCGTGAGGCGTGACACATCGCTGAAATCCATCTTCAGGTCACGGCGTGCGGCTTGGTAGGACTCGAGCAAGGTTTGCACGGCGTAGGGGCGCACGCCGGTCGTGTTTTCCGAGAGTCGGCGCGTGGCCAGTTCGAGCGCGGCCGTCTTTTCGATGTCACCCGAGACGCGGGCCATGATGTCCGCTGCGCTCGGAAACACCTCGCCAAACCACCCGTTGCGGCGTTCGGGCAGGCGCGTCTGATAGAGCGTGTTGACGCGCTGGTCGAAAGTCGGCCGCAACTCGGCGCTCTGCGGAGGCACGTGCTTGGCCCGGAGCTGCTGGGCGGCGGCGGTCTGCTGCGCCGCCACGGCGTCCGGCGTGGGCACGGGCAGGCCGAAGTCGCGGTAGAACGCGTCCCGGGCGCGCGCGAGGCGCTCGTCGGTGACGGCGCTGACGTCGGCGAAGATCGCGTTTTCGGCCAGCTCGGCCTGACGGGCTTTTTCGGCGGCGGCGGCCTCGGCGGTTTCCTTTCTGGCCTTGGCCTGGGCGGCGGCTTCGGCGGCCGCAGCCTCGCGCTTGGCTTTGGCCTCGGCGGCGGCGGCTTCACGCTTCGCCTGGGCTTCGGCCGCCGCGGCCTCGCGTTTGGCCTTGGCTTCGGCAGCGGCTCGTTCGCGGGCTTCGGCCGTCGCGGCGGCTTTCAGGCGGTTGTATTCAGCGAGCAGGCCTTGGGCGGGTGGGGAATTGCGCGCCCCATAGGCGGTGGTGATGCGCGTGCGTTCCTCGGTGAGGGCGGCGGAGCGCTGTTTGTAGAGTTCGGGCGTGAGGGCGCCGCTGCGGGCTTGGGTGTTCAGCTCGGCGAGGACCTGGTCAATCTGCAGGCAGCGGGCGGCATCAGCGGTGACCCGCGGGTTGGCCGCGGTCTGCGCCCGCCCGGGGATCGCACACGCGAGGCCGAGGGCCCAAACCCAGCTCATGGCCAGCAGGGCGAAACGAAAAAACCGCCGGTGATCGGGAAGCGCTCTGGCGTTCGCGGGTTGCAGCAACCGCACCAGCCCCCCGGCGGTCGGGTGTGGGCTGGAGTGCGCCGGGAGTGCGTGGTTCCGGGAGGCGCTCATCTCGCGTCAACCAAGGCGGGCGCTTGCGGTGAGGGCAAGCCATTCTCAGGGGTTGACGCGAATCGTTCGGCCAACGCGCGGCTCACGACTTGCGGCAGAGCGTCACCCGCACGGAGAGTGTGGCGGTCAGGCGGGCCGGCAACCTCTCCCGCCACGGGATGCCGTCCCGCTCCAGCCGGTGGATCGAGGGCGACATTTCCACCAAATCCACGAGCAGTTCATGGGTGAGCTCGCGCCGGGCTACGACTGCCGCCTCGCTCACGGGCTCGAAGCCCGCGAGGTCGGTCGCCGGGAGCTTGTCCTCGCCGATCCCGGCCAACGGTAGAAAGGCGCGGAGTTCGTGCCAGTGGTCGGTTTGGGGATAAACAAACAACGCGTGTCCGCCCGGACGCAGCACGCGCCGGATCTCGCTCAGCGGGCGCGGGGCAAAGATCGATTGCACGAGATCTAGGCTGGCGTCGGCAAACGGCAGGCCGGCCAGTAGGTCGGCGCGCAGGATGAGCGAGGACTTCAGGTTGCGCGCCGCGAGTTTTACGGCGTCCACCGACAGGTCGAGGCCACGGCTCACCGGAATCTGGTGTGTGCGGGCGACGTGACCGAGGAAGAAGCCCTCGCCGCAGCCCAGTTCGAGCATGGAGCGCACGGCGGAGGGAAACTTCAACCCGGCCAGCGCCTGCACCAGCGGATCAAACACGCCCGCGCGATGCACGCGATCGCGCGCCAGCATCATGGCCTTCGAGTCGCCGCGGCCGTCCCCCTTCTGCCGGCCGTGCAGGAGCGAGAGATAACCTTCCTTGGCGAGATCGAAGGAATGGTTCCGGGCGCAGCGGTAGGATTTTCCGGCGGGAAGAAGCGCGTCGCGGCAGAGCGGGCAGATCAGGGACATCGGGCGGTTTCGGGCCTAGGGAGCCAGCGAGGCGAGGTAGGCGGCGATGGCGAGCATGTCGTCGGTCGTGAGGTTGGCGACGACGGGCTTCATCAGCTCCACGTGCGGGCCGCGACGGTAGCCGTGCTGGATGTCGAACAGCTGGCGCATGAGGTAGCTGGGTGAGCGACCGGCGAGACCGGGCATCACGCCGACGTTGGGCACGGTGGCGCCTTGGAGCTGGAGGCCGTGACAGGTGGCGCAGGCGACGGTCTTGCCGGCGCCTGTGGTGACGAGTTCCTCGCCGCGCTTGATACTACCGACCGGCGCGTAGGCAATGAAGCCGACGTGCGGGCTGCGCTGGATTTCCACGACCTCCGGATCAACCGGGACCTCGATGATACGTTGGCCGAGCGGTTCGTCGCCGCCGCCGGGCACCTGCAGATACATGCCGGCGGAGATCGTCGTCCTGGGCGCGCGATCGCTTTCAATCACGCGGATCCAGGGCTGCCACTTGAGCGCGCCGTAGTATTCCGCCGCGGCGCGGATCTCGGCGTCGGTCATAGTCTGGGCGAACTCGATCATCATCGGCGTGTTCGGCTTCCGCGGGTCGGCGCTGTGGCGGTCGCCGTCGCGGAAGGCCTGCATCTGCGCGATGAAGTATTCCACGGGCAGGCCGGCGAGGCCGGCGTTTTCCGGGCGGCCCTGGCCGTTGTAATAATGGCAGCGGGCGCAGGCCCACACGACGGGCGGTTTGCCGCGGGCGACGATGTCCGGCGGGGCGGGGTGCTCGCCGGGGAAGTAGTCGGCCGGGGCGAAGATGTCCGTGATCTCGGCGCGGGTGAAGGCGCGGTCCGTGCCGGGTAGGCCGTGCTTCACCGGGTCGGTCGAGGGTGCGCCAGCCTTTCCGGGCGGAACCTGCGTGGTGCCGGGCGGCGGCGGTTCCTTGAAACCGTAGGCCCAGGGCGGGGGCGGCTCGGCGGCGATGAGGGTGGAGGCAACGAGCAGACAGGCCGCGGCAGTGGCGCGGTGGAGGGGAGAAAGCACGCGCCTTAAGTAGCCAGCGGTGGGGCGACGGCAAGGGTTTGTCGGTGGGTAGGGGCCGACGACCTCCGGGCGGCCCGCATGCACGTTCGTGGTTCGACGGCCCGCCCGGAGGTCGGGCCCTACCCGCCGAATTAGGCCAGCCTGCGCGGAGCGCCGGCTCCACCTTGCTGGGCAACGGCCGCGCAGGAGCTTGGCTCTCCAGAAACTGGTCAGCTCACTTCACCTCGATCGGCAGGCTCTCGGAGTGGCTGTTGAACTCGGGGGCATACATGCACTGGATCTCGGCGATGCCGGTCTGGTAGGCGCCGCGGAGCTGGATGCGCGTGGAGTATTCGAAGACGTAGGTGCCCTTCGGGAGGTAGGAGATGAAGAAGTGCGAGGCGGTGTCGCGTGTGCTCTCGTAGTAACCGAGGCCGTCCTGAAAACGGTAGCCGCTGAGAACGTTGACGGGCTCGGTGCCGCTGCCGCGCTGGTCCTTGAGGTGGACGTATTCCATGTCGCGGTCGGTGCGCAGTTCGAGCCGCACGACGAGTTCGTCGCCGACGGCGACCGGGCCGGTGACGGGCTTCAGCACGGAGCCGCGCTTGGTGTTTTCCTTGATGAAAAGCGCCTTCTTCAGCTTCAGCGGCGTGCCTTCGTGCGGCGTGATCTTGCGCATGTCCTCGAGGTATTGCCAGTGGACGCTGCCCCAGCTCACGCCCTCGTCGGTCTTCTTGACCGTGATGTGGCCCATCGCGGGTTCGATCTCCCCGCGCACGAACTTCTGCTCGTAGAAGCCGGTGCCGGCCTCGACCTTCTCGGGTTTGATGGTCTCGCCGCCGAGGGCGACTTCCACGAGCGCATCGCTCGCGAGCAGGTTGGTGCCGCGCAGCAGCAGGCCATAGACGGCGTCGGCGGTGGCCTTGGTCGTTTTCCAGTTTTGCGTCTGCTTCTGTTTCAGGAGCCAGACCTTGCAGTCCTCGACGGCCTGCGCGTCGTGGGCGACCTCGTCGAACGCCTCGATAATGAGCGCCTGCGTTTCGATTGGTGCGTGATACCACCACCAGCTCAGCTCGGCGTCGCGCCAGAACATGCCCATTTCCTCCTGGTTCACGCTGCGTTCCTTGAGTGATTTCAGGATGGCCTGGGGCGTGTCTTTGTCGCCGAAGCGCTGCAAGGCGAGGGCGAGATGCGCCTCGGTCTGACGGCTACCGACCTTCGTCCAGAACTTGCGCGACTGGCCGAGGAAGAAGTCCACGGCGGCGCGGTGGGCGGGTGCGACGGGCTGATCCTTGAGGTAGAAGCTGCGACCGTAGAGGTAAAAGGCCTCGAGCGAACCCGGCACGTAGAGCTCCGGGTGCTCCCCTTTCAGGATTTCCGCGTGACGCTTCGCCATCCAGGCGTCGAGGGCGGTGAGCGCGCGGACGGCCGGCGCGACTTCCACGTCGGCGCCGAGGTGGCGCAGGCGGGCGAAGCCGGTGACGATGTAGAGGCTGATGTATTCGCTGGGCCGGTCGCCGGGGAACCACGGCCAGAGTCCGTCGCTGAGCTGGCGTTCGGCGAGTTCGCTGAGTTCGCGCGCGGCCTCGTCGTCGAGGCGGTTGGCGTCGAAGAGCAGGCCGACGTTGCGGCGGGCCTCGCTCTCAGCCGTGGCCTGACGCAACCACGGCGTCTCCTCAATCATCACGGACTTCAGGTCCTGATTCTTGAGCAACGGGCTGTCGAGGGCGGGCGTGTTGCGCCACTGGTCGAAGATGCGGCGGATCTTCGGGTCGGAGCCGGCGATGTGGCGGGCGAGGGAGTTGGCGTAAAGCCGGTTGAAGAGCTGCTCGCTGCACTCGTGCGGGAACTCCATGAGGTAGGGCAGGGCCATCACCGCATACCACGCGGGCTGCGACACCATCTGCACGGTGAGCGTCTGGTGGCGCAAGGTGTCGGACTGGCCGGACTCGAGCAGTTTCTTGAAATCGAACTCCTTGGCCGCCGGGCCGCGGATGGGCAGCGGCAGCGACTCCGTGACGAGAATGCGGCGGCTCAGCACGGGCAGGAAACCTTCCTCGCCGTCGCTGGCGGCGGCGGTGGCGCCGACGGCCTTGTAGGTGAGGAAGCCCGCGCCATCGGGCACGGCGATGCGCCAGGAGTAGCTGCGCGACTGCTTGGCCGGCACGTCGAAATTTTGTTCCGGTGTGGCGTTGCTGAGGGCGGCGTCGGCGGGGGCGAGCGTGGCGGCGTCGGTGAATGTGAGGCGCACGCGGCCCGACTGCGGCTGGTCGGACTGGTTGCTGACCTTGACGGTGAACTCGATGACATCGCCCTCGCGCACGAAGCGCGGCGGGTTGGGCTCGACCATGAGGTCCTTGGCGGTGACGGCCTTGGCCGTGAGGAAACCCGAGCGCAGTTTCGCGTCGTGCGCGAAGCCCAGGAATTTCCACTCCGTCAGCGCCTCGGGCATCGTGAACTGCATCTTCACGACGCCATCCTCGTCGGTCAGTAGGTGCGGGAAGAAGAAGGCGGTCTCGTTGAGATTCCTGCGGGCGGTGACTTTGGAGAGGTCGGGTGCGGGAGGAGGAATATCTGTGAGCGCCGGAGCCTCACTGGGGAGAGCTATTGCGGCAGGCGCTACGTCTTTCATGAACTGCTGCGAAACCACCGACACAGCGTTTCCGATATCCCGTAGTTCGGTCCGCACGCGGCTACCGGCCAGCGTGCTAGCCGAGGCATAGCCAACGCCGTCTGATTCGGCGGAGACCGCGAACGGCGACAAAACAATGACGTCGTCATCGCTGTAGTAATTCCAGCCACGCAGATCTTCGCTGAACGAGCGGTAGCGCCACTCCACGGGACGCATCGCCAGCCTCCAATGGCCTCCCACCGGATTGAAACCGATCAAGGAGTTGTGCAGGAAGGCGGTGCCGACCGTCTCCTCCTGACGAAACACACCAAATCCGTCCCGCCAACCGTGGGGTGAGAACTGGTCGAGCGAGGCGTCATAGAGCGAAGCCACCATCTCGGCGGTAGCGCGCTCTGCGTCCGGGCCGGCGATGACAGCGGTCCAGGTTTCCGCCTGACCGGGCAGGAGCTTCGAACGGAAACTTTCCCATTTGAGGCTCAGCTCCTGGTTGCTCCACGGCACGTCCACGATCTGCTCGTTGGGATAGACCCGGTTCTCCCGCACATAAGTGACGCGCAGGGTCAGGCCACCGCGGAGGTTTTCCGTAATGGGCAGGGTGATGAGTTCCTGGGTGCGCGCAGCGTCGGTCCAGTAGCTCTTCAGCAGTTTCCCGGCGCTCTCCAACTCGACGAAGGCCCGGCCTGTGGGATAGCCGGTGCCCCACAGCGCCTTGAACTCCTCGCCGGGCTCGACCGACCACTTCGGCGCGGCGAGGTGGTTGGGAACCTTCACGCCGTAGCGCGGGGCCGCCGGGTCGAGCACTTGCAGAATGTGGCGGGCGGTGACGGTTTTGCCGAAGCGATCCTTGGTCGTGAGCTCGGCGCGGTAGATGCCGGCGGGAAGAGTCGCCTTGAGCTCCGTGAGCCCGTCGCTCCCGGTCTTGAATGAAAGGTCGGATAGCTGACGGTCGGTTTCCCAGCTTTCGGGTTTCGTGGGATCCACCTTGGGGCCGGTGGACGGGTTCGAGCGGACGAAGACCATATTGGGGTGATACGAAAGGCCCTGCAGGCCCGGGCTCGCGCGGACCACCTGCGCGGGTTGCTTGAGCGAGTGGATGGTCAACTTGCCCTCGGCCGCCTGCGGCACGTCGTCGAGCGAGCGCGTGCCGATAACAAACGTCACGGGCTTGTCCGGGGTCTGCCAGTCGTCGGTCAGGAGGGTCGCCTGCAGGGCGGTGTAGGCGACACTGATGTTGCGGTTGGCGAAGCGCGTCTCGCCGGTGCTGTCGGTGACGCTGGCGTGGATGCTGAAGATGAAGACCGGTTCGTTCTTTTCGGGCACCGCGCGATCCGGCGCAGCGGTGAACTCGACCGTGAACGTGCCGTCGGCCTCGGTCACGGCGGTGCCATGGGCGATGGCCTGGATGGAGTGACCCGACCACCACCAGCACCAAGGCGGCAGCTGCGTCGTGCGCGTGACGTTCCATTGGACCTTGGCCCCGCCGAGCGCGGCGCCGGTGTAGGCGGCCGCCTTGACGGTCACCCGCGTGGGCGCGCCGAGTTTGGGCGCTTCGGCCGGCGCGGCGATCTCCACCTGAAATTTCGGTCGCTTGTATTCCTCGACGCGGAACCAGGAATTGCCGACCGGCCCCTCGAGCACCCGCAGGGACATGCCGCCGGTCACGCGGTCGCGCGGGGCGGTGAAGCTGCCGCTGAACGAGCCGTAATCGTTGGCCACATGGTTGCTGCGGGCGACTTCCTTGTCGTTGCTGTCGAAGAGGGCGACCGTCACCGACCGGCCGGCGAGGGCGGAGTAGTTGGCTTTGTCGGGGACGCTGCGGATGCAGATGCCCTTGAAGTGGATGGTTTGTCCGGGGCGGTAGAGCGATCGGTCGGTGAAGAAAACGGTCGTCGGCTCGGGGCGGTCGGTCGTGATATCCTCGGGCGAAACGCTGACGGGCTCTGTGTTGGCCAGCGTGTGACCTTCGTGCTCGGCCACCAGGATCAGGTTGCGGGAGTTGTTTCTCTGGGCCTTGAAACGAAAGCGGCCGTCGGCGTCGGTGCGGATGCGCTCCGCCGGCTTGAACCAGCCCTCCCGGTTGCGTTCCCAGGCCTGCACGAGTGCGCCGGCGACCGGCTCGCCACTCCCGCCCTTGAGCACAAAGCCGCTCAGGTAGCCGTCGTCGCGGTCGGGCAGAGTGACCAGGGCGAGATCGCTGACCCAGACCCGGGCCATGCTCACTTGATTCTCCTCAAAGCCGAAGGACGGGTCATGGCTGGCGAAGATCAGGTAATAGCCCGGCTTCAGCGTCGTCGGCGCCGGCAGGCTCTCCGTGCGCGGGCGAAAATCCTTGGTCGGCGGCAGTTCGGCCGACCACTCCAGCGCCGGGGTGCGCGCGAGGTTTTCCTGGATGAAGTTCGGCGTCTCGCCCCAATGCGACCGGGAGAGGTGGTCCACGAAACTGACGGGCACGGCCCGGAAAAAGACCCGCGTGACGTTGCGGTAGTTCACATCGAGCGTCGGCCAGGGCGCGCTCCAGACGGACTCGGTGCTCAGCCAGGCTTGCTTGGCCTCGATCTGCTGGATGAGGTTGGAGCAGGCGATGGCGCCGGCGCTTTTCGGGAAGGCCTCGATGGCGCGACGGGCCAGCGCGTGGGCCTTGGTGGGGTCGCCGGCGTTGTTCAGACGGGTGGCGAGCTCGTTCAGGGCGCGCGCGGAAATCTCGTGCTTCGCGGTGATCTCGATGAAGCGTTCCAGCGCGGCTTGGTAGCGCTCCTCCTTGTTGCTGCCGACGGCGACGTTGCGACCGTAGGTCAGACGGGCGAAATCGGCGTCGTAGTAGGCGGACTTGTCGCGGTCGCTGCGGTGGAATTCGAGGAGCTTCTGGTAGAGGCGGACCGACTTCAGGGCGGGGGAATCCGTGTCCGTGGTGGCGGGTTGCCAGCGGACGAAGGCATCGGCGTCGGCGAAGATCGGATCGTCGGCGTCGATGACGAAACGGTCCTCCGCGCGGATCGCGCCCTGTTCGCCGGTGCGGTAAAATTCGAGCGCCTCGTGCGCGAAGAAATCAAACAGGGTGGGGCGGTAGGCGTCGGGCACGTTGCCGCGCTCCAGCAGGTCGTCGTAGGCGCTGACCGGCGTGGCCTTGAGGATCTTTTCGTCGGCGAGGGCCGCGGAGTAATGCCGGTCGATTTCGGTCAGAAGGCGCGCGAGGTCCCAGGTCTGGAAATCCGCGCCGGGCGGCGTGGCCGTCTGCGTGCGCTGCATGAAACGACCGCGGTTGCGCTGAAAATAAATCCAATACCAGCGTGCTACGAGGGCCTCCACGGCGGGTTTCATCTCGGCCGGTGTCCGGGCCAGTTCGGCGAGGAGGCCCGCGATCTGTTCCTCCGGCTTGTTGCCCTGGATCTCGCGCTCGAAGGAGATTTTCTGGCCGATGGCCTTGAGGGCCTCGGCGTATTTCTTGTCGGCGATGGCGCCGGCGATGATGGGCTCGAGCGCGGCGATGGCGGATTGGGGGAGCTTCTGGTCGCGGGCCTGCTCGACTTTTTCCCATTGGGCCCTGCGTGAGGCGGCGGACAGGGCGGTGACGCAGGCGAGGAGCAGGGCGAGGCCGAGGGAGAAACGGGATTTCATGGACGCGGGAGACGGGGCGGTGGGGGCGCTAGGGATTAAACGCGGCGGACGGACGGTTCTTAGCCCGAAACAATCGCACATTGCCGTGCGACAGGCTCGCCCACTCGGGCCGACTGGGTCGGGGCTAACCGCGATTCATTCGCTCTGACCGGAGGGCAGACGGATGTTTCGCTGAAGGGGATTACCATGGGGTGAACTATCCGGGTTAGAACACGACACCCGGCCTCAGGTGCCATGCGCTTCCATCTTTGTCGCCGCGGCGCAGCGGGGCAAGCCGTGAACCGCTGCGCAAACTCCGGGATGGACAAGAGCGGGGCACCGCCAAACAGGGAGCGGTTTTGGTCCCGCGGCATCTCTTGTGACAAGACTGAGCCCTCACCGAAGTCATCAAGCGGTGCGATCCGGAGTTTTCCCAGACTCTCTCGCACCGGTAGAAACCCAAGTGCGTGTGGATCGGCAGATCCGACTCAAGGGTGCCGGCGGTTGGGATCACCGGTCTGCTCCCCAGGGAAGACCTTGTGCGCCACAATATCACCAACCGGGTGGTGGTTACCGACCTCCACCGTTGGGCAGTGCTGTGTTTGCTGGCGTGGTCCGCCGTCAAACGCGCCGCGTGGTGGGAGGTGGGCGCGTGGCGGGGTCTTTCGCCGACGACGGGTTGGCGCCGAGAATGTCGTCGCTGAACTGGGGATAGAGCTTTTTGATGCAGTCGGGGCAAATCCCGTGGCTGATTTGAGTGTCGGAGTGCTCGTGCAGGTATTGCTCGATCTGGCTCCAGTAGCCTTTGTCGTCGCGGACGTTCTTGCAGGAAGCGCAGATGGGGATGAGTCCTTGGAGGGTTTTAACCTTGGCCATGGCCTCGGTGACACGTTGCTTGAGTTCCTGTTCGCTCGCCTTGAGCCGAGCGAGGCGGTATCGGTGCAAAGCAAACAGGAGAAGACCCAAAAGCAGCCCGCAGACGATGTAGAACCAGCCCCGCTGATAGAAATAGGGTGAGAGGGAGAACGAGAATTCGGCTCCGGTTTCATTCCAGAAGCCGTCCTCGTTGCATGCGAGCACGCGGAAGCGATAGTTCCCGCTCGGCAGGCTGGCATAGTAAGCGAAGCGGCGGGTGCCGGCGTCCACCCAGGTGGAATCGTAACCTTCCAGACGGTATTTGAACCTGACTTTGTCGGGCGCGAGAAAGCTGAGGGCCGTAAATTGAATCTCGACCTCGCCGGTGCCGGGTGGAGAGACGGCGCGCCGGTCGACCGGAACGGGCCGCTGGTCGATCTCAACCTTCTCGATAAAGACCGGCGGGACGCGGGTGTTCGTCGTGAGGTGGCTGGGGTCCACCACCACGATTCCGTGCAGCGAGCTGAAGAAGATTTTCCCATCGATGCCCTGCCACGCATTGGGTTGGATGCCCGCACCGAACGAAGTGGTCCGCAGGCCGTCCTTCAGTCCGTAGGCCTCCGACCGGATTTGGGCACGTTTCCCTTCGGCGAACTCGGAAAAATCCATCTTGGGGACACGAAAGATGCCTTGGCCGCAGCTGAACCAATAGTAACCCAGCCCGTCATCAATCATCGTGCTGACGAAGCTGGAGTAAAGGCCGTCTGGGGAGCGAAAGGTGAAGAGCTTCCCATCACGCCGGCGCGTTAGGCCATTGCGAGTGCTGAACCAAATCGTGCCCTCTTTGTCTTGATGGACGCCGAGCACCCGGTCGCTGGCCAAGCCGTCCTTGGTAGTGTAGGTGGTGATCCTGCCCTCGAAGAGCCGGGCGACTCCGGCGTCGAGGGTGGCAATCCATAGTGCGCCCTCGCGGTCCATCATCAAGCCGCGGATATGCTCGCTAGGCAGTCCGTCCGCGCGGTGGAAGTTGGTCACGCCGCTCGCGTCAAACCGGAACAGGCCCGCGCCCTGGGTGCCGATCCACATGCGATCCTGAGGGTCGCGGTAGATCGACTTGATCTCGATCACTCGGCTCCAATTGGGGTCCTTGCTGATCTGGCCATCGCGAATCTTGAGCAATTCTCCGGCCGCCCCGACCCAAATGACCCCATCGCGGTCTTCTCCCACGGCAGTGACGTTGCCGATCGGAACGCCCTGCACCTCGCTGTAGGTGGCGCCCCGTCCTTCGCTGAGGTGCACGATGCGATTGACCGTGCCGATCCAGATGCCGCCACGGCGATCCTGGAGGACCGAGCGCGTGCTGTTTTCGGGCAGGCCATCATCAACCGTGAGGGTTGTGAACTGCGTCGCGCGCACCCGGGCCAGGCCGGCGGCCTCGAGGCCCAGCCAGAGACTGCCGTCGCGATCGGTGCCCACGGTGAGCACGGCGCCCAACCGGTTGTTCTGCTCGGGGGACAATACCGCCTCGAAATGGTCACCCTGGAGCCGAAAAAGCCCGCTGCGCCGGCTGAGCCACACGTTGCCCTGCGCATCGGCCAGCACCGTGCCACCGCGGCCATCCGGATCGTTCAGGGTAGGGTAGGTGGTCAGCTTGGCAGCTTGCCGGCGCTTGATCACCCCGCGTTCGAAGGCCAGCCAGAGCGCCCCGTCGGGATCGGTGGAGATGTTCGTCAACCACCCGTCGGCCGGATCGGCAAGGCCGGTTTCCGGCACGAACCGCCCGTTGACCAAGCGGTGCAGTTGGTAGGCGGAGAGGGCGTAAACGCCTTCCGCCAACCCGGCGCATATCTCGGAGACGAAATCGTTGGCCAGGCCGTCCTTGGCCGTGTAGGTGGTGAAGGTCTTGCCATCGTAGCGGCAGATGCCTCGCGTGGTGGCGATCCAGACGTGTCCCTCGGGATCGAGGTCAAGTTGCCGGATCCAATCGTCGGGTAGTCCATCGGCCCGGCTAAAAGTGTGGAATTGGCCGTCCTTGAGGCGGGTCAAGCCGCCGGCAGTGCCAATCCACAGCGCACCGTTGCGGTCTTCCTGGAGGGCCCAGACCTCGTCATCATGGAGGCTCCCGGTCGCGACGGTATAGGCGGTGAATTTTGCCCCGTCGAATCGCACGAGACCTCCGCTGGTGCCGAGCCAAAGGTAATCATCGCGGGTCTGCACAACTGCCCGGACTTTGGACTGGGGCAAGCCGTGCGTGTCATGCCAGATATCCAAGGCGAACGAGGCCCGCTTGGGGGTTATCGGGAGGGTGGCCGCCGAGGTGGAGCAAATAAAAACCCCGGGGATGAGAAGTCCGACGAGCAAGAGCACTGGACGCAAGCAGCGGCGGGAATGCATTGGGTTGAATTCAAGGGCAAGACGGCATGCTGCCGGCTGTGGCCTACGTTGACTCATAACAAATCGCGGATTCACGACGAGTATGAAAAGGCCGGCCCCGCCGGTTCTCGCCGGCTGCCTGAACGCGTCAGTGCAGCGAGTGGCTACTCCTGTCCGGAGACGATGGCGGTCGCGTAAGAAAGCGGCACGGCGCCGGATGACCCGGATTGCGGCGTTTTCGAATCAGGGATGGACAAGGGCGGGGTCATGGCAACCATCCGGTCGGTCATGCAAAGCCTGAAGCACCTCTTTGAACAGAACCAGGCCTGGGCCGAAGCCATCAAGCGACGCGATCCGGAGTTTTTCCAGAAGCTGTCACGCCAGCAGAACCCCGAATACCTGTGGATCGGCTGCTCCGACTCGCGCGTGCCGGCCAACGAGATCATCGGCCTGCTCCCCGGCGAGGTCTTCGTGCACCGCAACATCGCCAACGTGGTCGTGCACACCGACCTCAACTGCCTCTCCGTGCTCCAATACGCCGTGGATGTGCTCAAGGTTAAACACGTCATGGTCGTCGGCCACTACGGCTGCGGCGGCGTGCAGGCCGCCTACCGCTGCACGCGCGTCGGCCTCGCCGACAACTGGCTGCGGCACGTGCAGGACGTGCGCGCCAAGCACGACGACTGTCTCGGCCTGCTCGGCGACGATACCGCGCGCAGCGCCAAGCTTTGCGAACTCAACGTGATCGAGCAGGTGGCCAACGTCTGCTCGACCACCATCGTGCAGGATGCGTGGACGCGCGGGCAGCCGCTCGCGGTGCACGGCTGGATCTACGGCCTGCGCGACGGCCTGCTGCGCGACCTCAAGACCTCGGCAAGCACGAGCGAGGAAGCGGCGCTCGCCTACGAGCACGCCGTCGAGGCCGCCCAGCAAGGCGGCACCACGGCACCGTGGTGAGGAGCGCGCGGTTGGTTGTAGGACGGGGTCTCCGAACCCCGCCTCGAACATTACGCCGCAATCTGAATGAAGGCGGGGTTCGGAGACCCCGCCCTACAACAAGGCAATGGTTCTAAAGGGAGACGCGCATAGGTTTTTGCGGTCTGCCCATTAACGCCTAACAAATAACCCATAACCCCAACCCCAAAAATGATCCGCCAACTTGCCCACCTCTGCCTGATGTCCCACCAGTTGCCCGCGATGACGGCATTCTACCGCGACGGGCTCGGTTTGCCGATCAAGTTCTCGCTGAAGCACGACGACGGCACGGCCTTCGGCCACTACTTTGAGGCGGGGCACATGAGCTTCATCGAGATCTTCGACCGCGCCGGCGCGGCGAAGCAGTGGGGCGGGGACGCGGCCGAGAAACTGCGGCCGCACGCGGGCACGCACTTCAACCATTTCTGCTTCGAGGTGCAGGGGCTCGAATCGTTTCTCGCGACGCTCGAGTCGCGCGGCGTGAAGATCGACCGCCCGGTGAAGGTCGGCATGGATCACTCCAAGCAGGCCTGGGTCCACGACCCCGACGGCAACGTCATCGAGCTGATGGAATACACGCCGAAGAGCCTGCAGTTTTGAGTGCGGGCGGATGTAGGGCGGGGTCTCCGACGGAGGCTTGGCGTAGATGGCGAAGCAACACCGCCTTTGTTCGATAACGTTATCCTATTCGAGGCGGGGTTCGGAGACCCCGCCCTACAACAAACAAAAAGCCCGCGGCGCAAACCGCGGGCTTCGTGATTTGAAATCAACCGGCGCTCAGGCGCGGCCGAGGTAGGAGCCGTCGGCGGTGCTGACCTTGATCAGCTCGCCTTCCTTGATGAAGAGCGGCACCTGGACCACGAGGCCGGTCTCGCAGGTGGCGGGCTTCTGGACGTTGGAGGCGGTATCGCCCTTGATGCCCTCGGAGCTCTGGGTGACCTTGAGCGTGACGGAGGAGGGGATGTCGATGGTGACCGGGGCTTCGTTGATGAAGAGCACCTCGGCCTTGCCGTTGGCGACGAGGTAGTTCTTCGCGTCACCGATCATGGCGGCGCTGAGCTCGAAGCTCTCGAAGGACTCCGGATCCATGAAGGTGTAGTTCTCGCGGTCGGCGTAGCTGAACTCCAGCGTGCGGCGGTCGGTCGGGAGCACCTCGACCGGATCGGGCGAGTTGAAACGCTGTTCCAGCGTCTTGCCGTAGCGCAGGTTGCGCATCTTGATCTGCACGAAGGCGCGCAGGTTGCCCGGCGTGCGGTGCTGGGTTTCCATGACGAG
>CBINOW010000017.1:0-45180 GCA_966252395.1 uncultured Oleiharenicola sp.
AAGACCGAAGGCACCGGTCCCTCCGGCGGAGGCGACGGCACCGCGCAGGGCAAGGACGACCAGCTCGCCTACGAGCCGTCGACGATCCAGGGCTACTTCTTCCAGCCCGAGGGTCTCGATGTTGCCGGGGGTCAGCGCAAAGACGGCGACCGCTGGGAGCGTAGCGGCAAGGGGAAAACCCGCGCGCGCGAGCAGCCGGGCAAACAGCGCGGCGTTGGCGGCGTGGGTGAGCCAGAGCAGCATCAGCATCAGCGGATAGCTGCCCCCCAAACCGAACACCGCCCCCGCCCACAGCGTCTTGAACAGCGGCACGTAGTTCTCGGAGAACACGCGCCAGATCCAGTCGCCGGTTCCCATCTGCGCCATCTGGTCCAGCAGGAAAAGATCGTCGCCAAACCAGATCAGTTCGCGGAAGGCGCCCTGCCAGATGACGAACGGGGCGAGCGCGGCCACGCCGGAAGCCAGGTAAACCCAGCGCGAGAGGCCGGCCGCAGGCGGCACGGCGTGAGCGGGCGGAACGGGTGGCGTCACCGCAGCGGCGAAGTTCGCGCGGTTGATCCACGCGGAAACGGCGTCCCAAAGCACAGCGACGACGAAGACCAGCAGCAGCGGGTAGATCGGCGCGAACGATGAGATGGTGTGCACGGGGAACGACGACGCTTCGATCGCCGCGTGCATCAGGACGGACGCGGCACACGCGCCCCACGCTGCGGCGGCGACCGTCAGCGCATAGGTCCAGCGCCGGTGCCAGAGCAACCAGCCCGCCCGGGCGAGCGCCAGCAGCTGCGCGATCCAGAAAAGCGTCATCAGCACCGGGCGGAGCGCCTTGCCGGCCCCGTGCAGGGTTTCGGTCTTCCAAGCGTTGAGCAGGTAGCGCTTGGCGCCGACCACGTCGAGTTCGCCCTCGGGCGGCGACAGGCGTTCGCGCGTGAGGTCGCGGAAAAGCTGAAGTTCCTCCGGCGAGCCGGTGCTGGGCGGCGGACGTCCGGCAAATCTGCTGAATCGGATCACGAAGTCCGCGAAGTCCCGCGTCGCCCGGACGAAGGCCGGCGTCTGGCTGTCCAGCCAGCGCGGCACGAAACCGCGGCGCCGCGGTCCGGCGGGCAGCCGGCCTTCGTCACAGGCGCGGTTGAGTTCGCGCGCCATTTCGCGGTAAAAGATGATCGCCTGCTGGGCGTTGCCGGTGTTGCCGGATTTTGCGACCGCCTCGCGCACGGCCCAGATCAGCCAGCCGCCGCCGATCTGGCCCTGTTCGGGCGGGATTTTGGTCAGGAATTCCGAGGCGCCGGCCCAGCCCCGCGCGAGACCGCCTTCCTCGAACTGTTTTTGCAGGAGGGCGAAGCGCGGACTCGCCTGTGCCATCGCCGCCCGCGCCTCGCTTGTGACCGGCACGTAGGGGAGCGCGGGGCCGACACGGACGCGGAGCATGGCACCGTAGGCATCCTGAAATTCCTTCGCGCGAAACTCACAGGTGCCGAACCAGTCGTAGTGCCGCCGGTTCAGCGCGCACACGGTATAGACCGGCACCGCTGCGACCGCGAAGGCCAGCGCCAGCAAGGTGCCCGTGCGCAACGCGGTGCCGCGCGAGTTCCGCCAGGCGTCCCAGAGGGCCGCGCCGGCGAGCAGAAGCACGCTCGGGGCGAACCACAGCGCTTCCTCGCGCGTGAGATAGAAACAACCCCCGGCGGCACCGGCGAGCAGGGCCCACGGCCACTGCTTCCGGGTGGATTCGCCCCGGCGCAGATGGAGCGCGATCAGACCTGCAAAAATCATCAGCCCGAGCGGTCCATAAACATGCTGGCGCAACACCCGCCCCATGCTCGGACCGTCGTAGGTCATCGGGTTCCAGAGCAGCAGGGCGTAGATCGCGCAGCGCGCGCCGGCCGAGGTGATGGCCGGACGCAGCGCGCGCACGAAGGCCCCGCAGGCGGCGGCGTAGAACAGGTGCTGGGCGAGAAACAGCGGCAGGCCGGTGATGAACGCCGCGGCGATGAACAGGGAGTAGAACGGCCCCTTGGCCAGCGTCAGCTCGTTGTAGGGGCCGAGCCAGTCGCCGCGCACGATATGCTGCGCGAGTTCGATGAACAGCCGGTCGTCGTGGCCTGCGCTGCCGATGGCATACACCCCCTGGCCGCGGCTCAGCCAGAGTTTGGCGATCGTCAGCAGGAGCGCGGCGCCCAGCCACAGACGGTTCCGGAGCGCGGGCGTCATGCGGTTTCGGTGCGGGTGTCGAGCCGCAGCACCCCGAGGAAGAAGCTCGTGAGGATCATCTGGCAGCCGAGCACGAGGCAGAGCGCGCCGGGGATCACCCAGCGCAGTGTCGCGGTCGGGTTGTGCAGGGGGCCAAAGCCCTGGCCGCCCCAGATCCAGACCGCGCCGACCGACAGGGCCAGGCCGAGCACGACGAGCACCGTGCCCGAGACCAGCCCGGCTTCGAGCGTCACATGGCGGAACCATTCGTCGAAGCCCGCCTCGGCGCGGCGCAACCCGGCGCGGATGGCGAAGAACTTGCTCAGCACCGCAAATGAGGCCGCCTGGAAACCGATCAGCACGGCCACCGCGGCGAAAAGCAGGGTGTGAACGTCGAGCGTCACGCGTCCGAGCGGCAGGGGGCCCTGCACGAGCAGGCCGCCGAGAATGAGGCCGGCGCCCATCAGCAAAATGCCGGGATACCAGAACAGCCAGCGCGGGCTGAACAGGAGCATGAAGCGCAGGTGCCGCCAGCCGTCACGCCACGGGCGCAGGTGCGGTGGTCGGTCGCGGCCGTCCTTGCGCAGCACGGTGGGGACCTCCTCGACGCGCAGGCCGAAGAGCACGGACTTGATGACGATCTCCGAGGCCAGCTCCATGCCGGTGGTGCGGAGATCCATGCGCCGGTAGGCGTCGGCCGAGAACGCGCGCAGGCCGCAGTGGAAGTCGCCGATGCCTGTGCGGAAAAACAGCCGGCCGATGAACGAGAGGATCGGGTTGCCGATGTGGCGGTTCTTCCAAGGCATGGCGCCCGGCTCGATGCCGCCGAGGAAACGGTTGCCCATCACGAGGTCCGCGCCCGCGCGCAGGCGCTCCACAAAGCGGGGCAGGTGGCCGAAGTGATAGCTGCCGTCGGCGTCACCCATGATGATAAACCGGCCGCGGGCCGCCGCGATGCCGCCGCGCAGTGCGTTGCCGTAGCCCTTGATGGCGATGGGCACGACGCGCGCGCCGGCCTTGGTGGCGAGCTCCTGCGAGCCGTCGGTGCTGCCGTTGTCGGCCACGACCACCTCGCCCGCGATGCCGGCGGCGGCGAGGGCGTCCATCGCCTCGTGCACGCAACCGGCGATCGTCCGCGCCTCGTTGAGGCAGGGGATGACTACGGAGAGCTCGGGCGCCGCGGCGGCGGAGGGTTGGACGGGGGCGGACACGCCCCGGAGCAAAGCACCCGTGCCCGGCATGGCAAAGGCAGAAATTCCGTGTGCGGGAATCAGGGTCAGAAACTGGCTGTGACCGAGAGCGAGTAGGTGCGGCCGCGCCAGTCGCCGTAAGGCTGGACGCCGGCACCGGTGGGATCGGCGGCGTATTTGGGGAAGTCGAAACCGGACAGGTTGTTGACGCGGAGCTGCGCGTGCAGTCGGTAGCGCGTGGGATCGCCGGGGAGCCAGCGCGTGAGGTCGGTCTGGGCGAAGGCGTCGAACTGCCAGTAGGGCTTGATGTGGCTGGAGCCCTGCGCAGCGCGCTCGGCGGCAGGCAGCTTGCGCTCGCCGAGGTAATGGCCGTCCACGCCGAAGCCCCAGGCAGTGCCGGTCCAAGCGGCACCGAAGGTCAGCCGGTGGCGCAGCAAGCCCGGGGCGGTGCCGTCGGGGTTGCCGAGTTGGTCGGTCACGGGCGTGGTGGGATCAAGCTGGCGGACGTAGCGCTGGAACCACACCCAGCGGCCGCGCAGTTCGAGGGTGCCGCCGAGGAAGCCGGACCACGCGTATTCGGCCGCGGTGTTCCAGTTCTGCGAATGCCGGCGGGCCGCGTTCGCGGCGCCGGTCAGCAGCGTGGTGACGCGGCCCGTGCCGGCGGGGCTGCGCAACACGCGGTCGGGGAACAGCCCCTCTAGGTTCATCAGCGCCTGCGGGTCGAGCATGATGAACTCGTTGGTCTTGGTCGTGTCGGCGAAGTCGAGCGAGGCGCGGAAGCGGTGGGTGCGGCCGCGGGTGAACACGAAGCCGGCGGTCTGCGTGGCGGCGGCCTCGGGCCGGACGTTCGGATTGATCGCCACCTTCGCCTCGGTGAAGTAGGTTTCCTGGCGCAGCGGGTCAATGATGCTGACGAGGTCGGAACCCGCGCCGCCCCCGCTGCCCTCGCCGAGCGGCCGGCTCATGAGCGGGGTGGGAAAGCGGTTGGAGGTCGTGTAGGAGGCGCGGAAGGCCAGGCCGCTGCGGAGATCCACCTTGAGGCCGAAGGTCGGGGCGAAACTCGTCTCGTTGGCTTGTGTCGAGACGATGTAGCGCACGGCGGTGTCGGTCTCCACGGACTTGATCACGTGCGGCAGCCACCGGCTGGGCACGAGCGGGGCCTGGATCTCGCCGAACACGCTGATGCGCTCCAGCGTGCGGCCGGTCCAGCGGGTGATCTCGTCGGCGGGCGTGCCGTCGGAGAAACGCGGCTCGGAGGTGTAGGGCGCGAGCCGGCTGAGGCGGTAGTCGGCGCCGAGGTTGATCGTGCTCTCGCCGGTGGGCAGGGGCAGCGCCTCGTGGGTGAGACGGGCGGTGCCCTCGATCGTGTGGTAGTCGCCGAGTTTCACGAAGCGGCCCGGGCCGCCGTAGTAGATGAGCGCGCGGTCGTAGAATTCGGCGGGAGGGCCGTGCACCTGGGTATCGCGCAGCGGCTGGTAGAGACCGTCGTCAACCAGTTCCTGCCAGCGATCGGCGTCCACGCCGACAAGGCCGCGGTAGCGGGCGATGTTGCGGGCGTATTGGGCGTCGAGGGTCAGTTTCCAGTCGGCTGGCAATTTCACCAGGGCGCCGCCCACGACGGAAAAGGACTCGAGCTGCGCCTCGTTGTAATCCTGGCCAAGGGCCGGCGTGGTTTCGTGCAACGTGACCACCACATCCCGGCCGAAGGGATTCAGCGTGGAGTTGGTGCCGTCGAGTTGCAGTTCGGCGGAGAAGACGTCGTAGCCCCGATGCACGACGGTGCGGACGTAGGTGGCGTCGAGGCCGAGTTGCAGCCAGGGCGTCGCGTCGAACACCGCCGAGCCATACCAGGTCGCGCGGCGCTGCTCGCGGCCGTAGAGGTAGTCGCGGCTGTTGGGATTGGTGGAGAGGCCGCCCGGCGTCTCGAAGAGCCCGGTGCTGAACTGGCCCTGCCGGCCCGAGAAGGCGGCGAGCCCGCCGGTGCCGTCGGCCCCCGGGGCGACGGAGGTGAAGGCGGCGGGACCGGTTGCGAAAAGCGGCAGGCCGTCGGCGCTGAAAACGTTGGGCGTGTCGCGCGGGGCGAAGCCAGCGGGGCTGCGTGCGAGGCGGGCGCGTTGGTAGCCTAGCTCGGTCTCAACCGCCGGCGCCGTGCGGGTGAGCGTGGCGTTCAGGCGCAGCCGCAGCCGGCCGTCGAGCAGGGTGCGGCCGTGGGAGAGAGAGACGGAGGACTGCGGGGCGTCGAAGCCGCCGAGCGCGTTGGTGTAGGTGGTGCGCAGCTCCGTGCCGTCCATCTCGGGCGTGAGCACGATGTTGATGACGCCGCCAACGGCGTTGCCGCTGTAGAGGGCGGAGGCGGAGGTGGGTAGCACCTCGATCTGCTGCACGAGTGAAAGCGGCACGAGGTTCACGTCGGGGGTGCCGAGTTCGCCGGTGTTGTCCGTGATCGTCTCCGGCAGCCGGCGGCCGTTGACCAGAATCACGGTTTCATCGGAGAATTCGGTGCCTCGCAGACGGAGATTCGAGCTGCCGGAGGCGATTGGGCCGCCTCCGCTGTCCTGCTCAGGCGGCCGCGTGGTGTTGGACTCGAGGAGTTCGCGCTGAAGGAATTCGTTCAGCTGCACGACGCCGCTGCGGACGATTTGCTCGCGGGTGAAGACCGTGAACGGCAGGGCGTTGTCGGCGGTGCGCGGCAGGTCGAGGTTGCCGGCGGCCCGGCGCGGGGCGGCACCGACGCCCTCGCCGATGGGCAGACGGTCGTTGCGCTCGGTCACGACGTAGGGGTCGAGCACCGTGATGTCGGTGGCGGCGCGAAGATGCAGTGGCTCCAAGGCGAGGGTTTGTCCGGCGGCGACCACGAGACCGCCCCGCTCCAGCAGCTGGTAGCCGGGGCCCCCCGCGAAAATCCGGTGGTCGCCCGGCGTGACCACGGGGAAGGCGAAATTTCCGCTCGGATCGGTAAGCGTGCGCAACCGGGTGCCGGCGACCGCGACAGGCAGGTTGGTCGCCGGTCCGCCCGCGGGGGTGAGAATGCGGCCCGTGATCGCGCCAGTGGTCGGTGTCATCCGGGTGATCACGAATTTGCCGCGCAGATTACGGCGGGCGGCAAAACCGGTGTTGTTCAGCAGCTGATCCAGCGCCTGCGCCGGCTCGAAGCGCCCGACCACCGGGTGCGTCGTGATGGTGCGCAGATCGTCGTAGGAATAGAGCACCTCGACGCCCGACTGACGTGAGAAGGCGAGGAGCGCCTCTGCGGCGGGTTGGGCCGGCAGGTTGAAGTCCACCGGGGCCGAAACTCCGGCTGTCGCCAGCAACAGGGCGGCGAACACCGGACAGCGACGGATAAACGAGCGGATAAAACTCACGGGACCGGTCAGGCTTCGTCGGGCAGGCCGACGCGGATGGCGCCGTCGGTGCTGCGGGAGAGGTGCAGGCCCATGCCGTCCGTTTCCTCGAGGAAGGCAAGGAAACCGTCGAGGTCATCGAGGCTGTAGTTGCCGCCCACGCGCTTGCGCGCGGCACCGTCGGTGGCGGTGAGCGTGCGCCCGTGGTAGCGGGCGAAGCGCGCCAGCGCCTCGCGCAGCGGCGTGTCGGCAAAGACGATGCGGCCCTGGCGCCAGGCGAGGGCGTCGGCGAGCTGGCCGGCGGCGAGGGTGGTGACCTCCGCGTCGCGCCCGGTGCTCACGAGCCTTTCGCCGCCCTTCAGGTTGCGCGGGGTGGCGGCGCCGCCGGGACGGACCTGGACGGAGCCCTCGCGCACCGTGACCTCGAGGCTGGCGGCGGATTCGGTGCGGACGTTGAACTCGGTGCCGGTGACGCGCACCGAACCGGCGGGGGTCTCGACGAAGAACGGCCGCGCGGGATCCTTGGCGATGCGGAAGAACGCCTCGCCGCCCGCGAGCCGCACACGGCGTTCGGTGGCGGTGAGTTCGACGACGGCGGCAGTCTGGGCGTTCAGCTCGATGTGCGAGCCGTCGGGCAGCATGAACTCCTGCCGGGAGGCGACGGAGGTGCCGAGGTTTTGAGAATGATTCTGTGGCTGGCCCGGCCACAGAAAAACCGCAAGGGCTGCAGCCGCCGCCAGCGTCGCACCGACCAATGCCGGACGGCGCAACCAGGGAAACGGACGGACAGCCTTTGATGCGGGGGGAGATTCCGCCAACTCGTCCCTGACCCCTGCAAGCAACGGCAGCTGCTGTTCGAGATCGGCGGAAAACTGGCAGTAGGAGGAAAGAAGCGGGCGGTGACCCGGGTCGGCGGCGAGCCAGGCGGCGAGTTCACGCTGGTCGGCGGCGGACAGCTCGGAACCGTCGAGACGGGCGGCCCAGAGGGCGGCCTGTTCGTCGGCATGGGCGGAGGGTGACGTGGAAGGTTTCATGACGGGGAGGCCCCGGAGCGGGAGGTGGGCGCGGTGGAGGCGGAAGACGCGGGCGTGGCGAGCGCGGCTTTCAGGAGGCGGAGGGCGCGGGCGTGTTGTTTTTCGACGGTGCTGATGGCGATGCCGAGGCGGTCGGCGATTTCCTGGTGGGAAAGGAGCTCAATCTTGCGGAGCAGCAGGACGGTGCGGCAGCCCTCGGGCAGGGCGGCGATGGCCTGTTCAAGTTGCTGCAGTTCCTGGCGGGCCATGACCTGCTGCGCTACACCGGGCGCGGCGGAGGGCATGACGTCGTCGGCCGGCGGCTCAGGCAGGAAGGGCACGATGCGGCGGCGCTTGAGGCGGTTGAAGGCCAGCCGGCGGGCCGTGGTGTAGAGGAGGGCCTCGGGCTTTTGCGCCTGCTGTTTCTCGACCACCGGATAGACTCGCAGGTAGGCATCGTGGGCGACATCCTGGGCCTCGGCGGAGTTTCCGAGGATGCGGGAGAGGTGTTGCCTCAGCGGCGCGAGCGTGCGCCGGTAGAGGCCGGCGAAGGTCCGGTCACTGGTCGGCTGTTCGGACATGGTTATATCGTGTAACACTTCATGGGTTGATGACAACCGTCCGCACCAAATCCGCTACCTGTGTCCTCAAAAAAATGCGCGCTTACGAAGAACGGTCCGTCCGCCGGTTTCTCCATGAAGCGAATGCCACTGCCCATGCCACCAACCCGATGACGGCCAAAGAGCTGTGCAGTCGCGTATAGGATTCGCGGGCGAGGCCGGCGGCCAGGTCGCGGGCCAGCTCCGTGTTCCGGGTCGGGATGGGCGGGGCGACGGCGATCCAGCCCTCAGTGGCGGTCCGCCCGTCGTAAAGGACCAGCTGCGCACGACGCCCTTGGTGGGCACGGACGTCCACCGACCAGTAGGCGATGGTGTCCTGATTCGGACCGGAGCAGCCGATTTCCTCGCCGGTCCACCGGCCCTGGGCGTCGAGGATGCGCAGGCGCAGGCCGTTGCCGTGGCCGGTGGGGTAGCCGGCGAAGGGAACGACCAGCCACGGCTGGTCCAGGGGAAAGTCGGAGCTGAGCACCGTGCCGGTCCATTCCGGTCCGGCGGGAGCCGTGCCGTAAAACAGATTGCGCAGCGCGGCAGGCGAGAGCGGGGCGGCGCCCTGCAGGCGTTCCGGACCAAATTCAGTCGGGGAGACAAACTGGAAACGCAAACCGGACAAGGCGTCGGCTCCGCCAATTACCTTTCGCCAGCGGGTGTCGGCATCGAAGGTGAAAGGGTTGTTCCAAGCCAGCACGCCGAGCGTGCAAGCGCAGGCAACGCCCAGGGCAATGAAGCCCGGCCAGCGTTCACCGCCGGATGCCGGGGCCAGAGGTGCCAGGCCTTCGGCCGGCCGGGCCCACGCGGCGACGAGCCCGGCGGAGAGCACGGCCGAGCCGGCGAGCAACAGCCACAGCCAGCCGGACTGCAGCCGGCGGTTGAGCGAACCCAACGCATGGTCACCGGCGGAAGGGTTGACGGAAACGGGCAGCAGGGCGCGGAAGTCGGGGCGGTCGAGCAGTTGGCGGAGCACGTCGGTGCTCTGGGTCAGCACCCATCGTGTTTCCGGCTGCTCCATGGGCTGGCGGTCGCCGTGCAGCAAGTAGGCTTGCACGGCGGTGCGACGCAGTTCCGTGTTGTGGGCGGCGGTCTGGTGAAAATAGCGGGCATGTCCCTCGGTGGCGTTTTCGAAAATCCCCGTCGTCACCACGGCAAGCCACACGGTGGCGCCCGCCATGAACGGCCAGCGTCCCCGACCCGGCGCCGGGACCAGCCGGGTGAGCGCCAGCGCGCCGGTCAGCACACCGACAAAAAGCAGGTCGCCATAACGGGAGACGAAGCCGCCCGCGTCGCCGGAGCGCGCCACGGCGAGACCGATCGCGTGGGCACAGTTCCAGAGGCCGAGCGCGAAGATCAGGCGGTCGGCCGGCGCGGCGTCCATTCTTCCACGGAGGCGCCACGCATGAATCAGCCAGGGCAGCTGCACAATGACGGCGGCTCCGGGCAACGCTCCCGGCCAGCCCAGCAGGAAGATACCCGCGTGCAGCCAGTCGAGGGGGCTGCGGTCGCCTTGGACCGGTCCGGCCCCCCCCGCCACGCGCCAGTGGATGAAGGCAAAGAGCGCCAGCCCACAACCGGCCACCAGCGCCGGGACGGTTAGCGTGCGGCGTTCGCGGAACCCGGTCCATAGCAAGGCGGCGACGACCGCGAGCGGGGCGACCCACATGCTCGCGAGCGTGAAGAGTCCGGCCACGGCGGCGGCCTGGGCCACCCACCAGGCGCGGCTGCCGGGAGCATGGGTGAGCGAACCGTGCACGTGGACGAACAGGCAGAGCAGCGCGAGCGGGAACTGCGATTGGAATCCCCACGCAATGTTTTCCCAGGCGAAGGGCAGGGCGCCGCCGAGAAGCAGCATTGCCGTGACGAAGCCCGCGGCGCGGGTGGAAAAAGTCCGCCACAGCCAGCGGGCGATGAGCCAGACAAACAACGCGTGCAGCGCCGCGTTGAGCGTCATCTGCCCGAGCGGATCCCAGCGGCCGGTGACGGCCACCTGCAGCCAGCCCAGCAGGCGCGTCCACACGGGCAGGTGCTCGAAGTGCGGCGTGAAAAATGTCCAGGGTCGCAGCGTGCCTTCGAGCCAGGGCAGCAGGATCTGCTGCGCCTCGATGATCCACTGGTCGTTATAAGGCACGTCGCTGGCGTAGAGGTGGATTTCCCGCAGGCGCGCGGCGAAGACGAAAAGGGTGACGCCGGCGGGCGCGAGCCAAGGCCAGCGCGAACGGACCCCAGAGCCGATTGCTGTCGCAGTCGCCGGCACCGGTTGCGACCACGCCGTGACGGCGTCGGCCGCGATGGCGGCCAGTGCCAGCAGGTAGAGCGGGTAGGCCGCGGCCATCGCGGCCGGGCTCATGTTGTAGAACGAGGTCACGTGCACGAGCACGTTGATGAAAAGATAGGCGGCGCAGGCGCCGAGCAGCGCCCCCGCCAACCACAGGAGGAATGTGGGCCGACGGTCGAACACCGCCTCGGCGAGACGGATCAGTCCGGCGAAGAGCAGCAGCGGTCCGAGCCACGCGAAGAGGCGGCCCACCTCCAGACCGAGCGTATCCAACCATTCCACCCTGCTGCTGGCGAGGGCGCCTTGGTTCGCAGGGAAAGGGTCGGGCGAGCGCGGGGCGTGGCTGAGCTTGGTGCCGACGAGGTCGCGGAAGGGTTTGAGTTCGGCGTAGTCGCCCACGCTGTTGGGTGCGCGCGCGGTGAAGCCCCTGAAGAAGAGGAAATACGAGCCGTATTCGACCGCCCCGTCGGACAGCGGGCCGAGATCCTGACGGCTGAGCGGCGGCACAAATCCCGAGCGGCGAGGTCGGGCGGGCACGCGACCGGCGTCGCAGGCGGCGTTGATTTCGTCGGCGATGAGCCGGTAGTGGCGCATCGCCGCGGCGGCGTCGGGTGCGTGCCCGGCGGCGACCATCGCATCCCGGATGGCCCACACAAACCACCCGCCGCGGATCTGGCGTTCGCCGGCGGGAAACAGCTGCTTCTCCGACCAATGGTCGCCGACGGGGCCCTCGAGCTGGGAACGCAACCGCGCAAAGGCCGGACTCACTTCATAGGCGGCTTCGCGCATCTGGCGCGTGACAGGAACTTGGTGCGGCAGTGCGGGGCCGACCTGCAGGCGGGTCAGCGCCCCGTAGGCGTCCTTGAAATCTGCGGCCCTGAACTCGACCGTGCCGAACCAGCCATAGTGCCGGTAGTTTAGGGAGCAGACAATCAGGGCAGGCAGGAGGGCCGCGCCGAGGAAAACGCCGAGACCGGCGGCCAGCGGGCGCCAGCGCGCGAGCACCTCGCGACCGAGGGCCGCGACGATGCCGAAGAGCAGCAGCCCGACGGCAGGCAACAGCCACACGCTTTCCTCACGGGTGAGCCAGAAGCAACCCAGCGAGGTGCCGGCGAGGGCGGCCGGGCCCGCCTGACGACGCCAGGATTCCGTGCGGCGGTGAAAGAGCCCGGCCAGGCCGGCGATGACGAGCAGTGCGAGTGGCGTGTAGAGATTCTGCCGCATGAGCCGGCCGAGGTTGCCGGCGTCCCAGCTCATGGGATTGGCGAGCAGCAGGGTGTAGAGTGCGAATTGCGCACCGGCGGAGGGAAACCAAGGCCGCAGGGCCCGTGTGACCACCGCGCTGGCGCCGGCGTAAACCAGCTGCTGCGCCACAATGAGCGGCAGTCCGATCCAAAAAACGCCCGCGAGGAAGAGCGGGAACATAGGTCCTTTGGCCAACGTGAACTGGTTATAAGGGCCCAGCCAGTCGCCGTTGAGCAGATGGGCGGTCAGGCTGATGAAGAGCTGGTCGTCATGGAAGGCCGGCCCGATGGCATAGACCGTCTGGCCGGAGGTCAGCCAGAGCTTGGCGGCCGTGAGCGCCACCGCCGTCCACAGCCACACCCGACTGGCGGCGGTGGAGGACATCAGCGGAGGACGGCGCGTCGCTTCATTTGAACTCGATGCCGCTCCAGCCGGTCCAGTCGAAGGCGAACTCACCGAAAGGACCGGGGTTGATGCGCAGGAAGACCTGGCCGGTCCCCTTGGGCAGCTTGACGGAGAATTTCTGCAGGCCGCGGTCGCCCATTTTCTTCACGGGATCGAGGTAGCGCTCGTGCAGGATGACGGGCTCGCCGCCGCCGCTCCAGTAAGCGACAAACTCCGCGCCGTTGGTCCTGCCACCGTCGGAGTAGGCGCCGGGGATGAAGCCATAATAGCCCTGCATCTCGGTGGCCCCGGCGGGCACGTCGAAGACCATCTCGCTGGGCGCGTGCATGATCATGACCTTGCGTTTGTCGATGAGATCCTCGTTGGGCGGGTTGAGCGCCGTGAAAGAGACGGGGGCGTGCACAAACATGTGGAAGAGCGCCTTGTCCGCTTCGCGGAAATAGTCCGTGCCGGCCTTGGACTCGGGCAGGCTGAAGACCCGCACCTGGATCGCATCACGCAGGCAATCGCGGTCCTGCGGGGCGGTTTCAATGGAGATGCTGGCGATCCGGCGGCGGGGCGTGCCGCCGGCGGCGCGCATGAATTCCATGAGGTCGTCGGCCACGGGATTCAGGATGAACCCGGCCTGGCCCATCGGTTGGGGCAGGCGGTGGACCGTCTCACCGCCCTGCTGGTCCGTGATGCGGAGCTGCACCAGGGGCGGCTTGAAAAAGAAGCGGCGCAGTTTGCCGAGCAGGCTGAAACGGTAGTCGATCTCCACCCAGAGATTCTGACCGGACAGCTCGGTCAGGCTGAGCTTTTCCCCGAGGACGGGGGAGTATTCGTGCAGGAGCTTGGGCTCCACCGCGCGGGCATCAAAGGGCCCGGGGTTCCGCTGCCAGACGGTGAACCCCATCTCCGTGAAAAGATAGGTGTAGCGTTGGAGCAGCAGGCGCAGGGCATGCGGATCGTCCATGGTCGCGAGACGCCCGTCGATGCTTTGGAGCTTGAAGAGCAAAAACTCGGGTGCGCGGTCGGAGGCGAGGTAGTCGCGGTTGAGCTCGGCGAGGTAGGGTGTGTAGGCGGAGTAGCTCTGAAAGACAGGTCGCGGGCGGTAGTTGAAGCCGTTGTAGAGCGCCACGGCCTGCTCAAAGCCCAGCACATCAAGGCTGGCGCGGCCGACCTTGGCCTTGGTCTTCAGCAGGTCGAGGGCGTTGCGCTCCGCCTGCAGGCGGCTTTCATAGAGTTCACGGGTGTTGGTGAGCCCGAAGGCAAACGCGAGGTTGGTCTGCACCTCGGCCTGGGCTCCGCCCAAAGCGCCGCGGGCCACGCCCGGCAGCACCCGGTCGGCCGCGATTACGGAGAGCAGACCGGCAGTAGCCAGCAGGGCATGCTTGAAGGCGGTCCAGCGCGGGCCGTCGTCGAGCAGGACAGGTGAGCACACCGCCACGGTCATGGCGGCGTAGTAGAAACCGATCTGGTGGCCGTCGGCGCGGATGAAGCCATGCTTCCAGTTGAGGTAAACGAAGGCGCCCGCGCCGAGCGAGAGGAAGGCGGACCGGACCGGCCGGGGGTGGGTGAAAAGGTTGACGCCCACGTAGGTGACGAGGAGCAGGAGCACGGTCACCCCGAGATACAGCTGCATCGGCGGGCAGGAGAAGCCCATGGCATCCTGATAGCCCTGACTGATCTGCCATGAACTGATGAAATAGCGGGGCAGGTTGGCAGGATTCTGTCCGCAAACGGCCCAGCCGGCCACGAATGCGAGGACGAAGATCGGCAGGGGCAGCGCGGCGGAGGTCTTGCGGCGTTCCCAAACGCCCAGCCCGCTCGCCAGCCCCGCGAGCAAACCCGCCAGCATGAGGTTGGTGAATTTGACGAGGGCCAGAGGGACGAGCACGAGCAGCCAGAGCAGCGTGTCCCAACGCCAGGGCTGGTCGCTGCGGCGGATGAGTTCCATGCCCGCCAGCGCGATCATGATCTGGTGCATCGCATCTTCGTAGGTCAGCCCGAACACGAAGAAGAAGGTGAAAAAGAAGAGGCGTCCGTAGCCGGGTTTCATCCGGTAGGCGTGCCAGAAGACGATGGAGGTGAAGATCACGGCCTGCACCGCGTGCCAGAGGATCAGCGCGTGCCACTGGCCGCCCCAGTAGGTCTTGCCCATCGCCCAGCCCAAGGGGCCGTAGGTGAAGACCACTTCAGTGCCGAACTGGAGCCCGTCGGTGAAGAACTTGCCCAGGGCCATGCGCCACGACGAATCGAGTTCGGCGGCCGGAAACAGCGGCAGGGAGAACGCCACCGCGGTCATGATCACGAAACCCACGACGCGGAAAATCCGGTCGAGGGGGGAGGATGAAGAAGTGTCGGGCTTGTCCATCAAAGGGTGATTATTTCTTGGAGGAGAGGGAGGCGTCTAGCGAATTTTTCTCGAACGCGAGGTCGGTCCAGAAGGTCCAGTCGCTGGCGGGATTGTCCGCCGGTCCGGGGGAAATGCGCAGCAGAAGCGCTCCCGTCTGGCGGGCGGGCAGCTCGACGCGGAAGGAGTGGACGCCCCGATCGGCCGCCTGTTCGCGGGGGTTGAGCCGGTGTTGCCACAGTTCGCGCTCCAGCCCCGCTTCGCTGCGCCAGACAACATGGAAGACGGCGCCATCCGAGGGGGCCGGGTTTTCCGGACCGTAGGCAGCGGCCCGCAGCCCGAACCCGCCGCGCAGGGCCGTGGCTTCCGCCGGCGGACGGTAAACCAGTTCCGAGGGCGCATGGGCGAAGTATTCCGCCCGGCCTTCCACCAGGGCGAAGCCGACACCATGCGGCGCCGTGGCGGCGACGGGTCGCACCGGCTGGTCCAGCACGGCCACGGCCATGGCCGTGAGGGTTTCCTGGGGCAGCGGGGGCGTCTGGGGCGTGGCGTCGGCTTCGCCGGGTTCCCGGCGTTGGAAAAGCCGGAAGCCCTGCGGGACGAACTGGCCTGATTCGACCGCCTGATAGTGGCTCTGGATGTAGTCACGCAGGGCGGGGAATCGCTCGAGCGGATATTTCTGCCAATGGCGGTTGGGGCCGGCGCTGCAATCCACGATGAAGTGTGGCGGGCTTTTTTGCAGGTCCGCCAGGAGCGTTTCCATGGCTCCGGGCACGATGGCGTAACCGGTGTCGCGCTCGGGGGCGACATTGGTCCACGGCACGAGCCCCGTCTGAAACGAGCAATAGAGGAACCGCGCGGCGGCCGTCCGGCCTGAAAACAGGTAGATGTCCGGATGGTATCCCCACACAAAAATCCGGTCCTGCGCCGTGCTGTGTTCGCGGATGTAGGCGGAGACGCGTTGCGAGGGATCGGCGGGGATCGTGCGGTGGCGCGTGGAAAAGGAGGCCCGTCCTAGTTGCGCGACGCCCAGCACCCCGAGCCCGGTCAGCAGCCAGCGCGCGAGCGACCACCGCCGGTCCTTCCCGACAGCCGCGGCCAGGGCGAGCCCGGCACCGAACGAGAACGCGGGCAGGAACTGGATCGTGTAATGCTGGAAGTCGCGGCCGCTGGCCGCGGAGGCGAGCAATGAACCCAGTGTCCACGAGAGCAGGTAGGCGAGCGCAGGATTGGCGGCTTGTTCAGGTGGCGTCGGCTGCCGTTGCAGCAGCCGATGGACGGTCTTCGCGGCGCCACCCAGCCAGAGCAGCAGGAGGCCGGCTTGGGAACCGGCGAGCAGTTGCAAAGGCAGCGCCAGCGCCGCCAGCCGCTGGGGCAGGGTCGTTTCCGGGCCGTAGTAGTGGAGGTTGTAGGTCCAGGTGTAGAAAACGAAATCGCTCCACGCCCCCAGGTTCGTGAAATACAACCATGTGAATCCCCACGGAGCCAGCCAGCCGGCGAGCAGGCTGAGCAGCCGGCGCACCGAGGTCATGCCGCTGGTGTTGCCCTGCAGGTGCAGCCAGACCAGCAGTCCGAAAGGGCCGGCAAGATCGAGCAAACCGGGTTGTTTCGACAGGGCCGAGAGCCCCAGCAACGCGCCCGCGGCAAACCAGCGTGCCAGGCCGGCGCTGCCCGCCGCCGGCAGCAGGACAAACGCCGCGGCCGTCGAGAACAGGGCGACGAACCACTCCGTGTTGGCGGCAAAGGCGTCGCCGGGATAATAGAGCGCGCTGGACAGGATCGCGTAGATGAGCGCGGCGGCAGGGCCGGCGAGGTTGTTTCCAACCCGGCGGGCCGTCAGGCCCAGCAGCAGCGCGGTCGTGGTGATAAGCAGCGCGATGCTCATCCGCAGGGCCCAGAGATTGTCGCGCCCGGCGAGGGCAAACACCGCGGCCGTCCAGTAATAACTGAGAGGCGTGCGTTGATCCACCGCGTCGCGGTAGAGCACGCCGCCGTCGAGGAGCCGGT
Organism: uncultured Oleiharenicola sp.; assembly: GCA_966252395.1. Lineage (GTDB taxonomy): Bacteria > Verrucomicrobiota > Verrucomicrobiia > Opitutales > Opitutaceae > Lacunisphaera. The sequence goes on from CBINOW010000017.1 coordinate 16,613, forward strand.
TGGCGGCGGCGGCGTGGATGGCTTCGTCCACGTTCCACAACCCGGCCGACATGCTGGGCCCGCGCAGCCAAAGGACCAGCGTTGCCAGGATGATTCCCAGCAACAGCGGATAGAGCCAGGCGCGTCGGAGATTCGTCATCAGCGGATGTCGGGAGAGGACCAGAAGGTCCAGTCCTTCGAGGCGTTGCCCATGGGATCTGTCTCGAGGACGATCCACGCGTCGAGCGGATGTTTGCGGGCGGGCAGGCCCAGGGAGATGTCCTTCAGGCCTGCGTCCTCGGGACGCAGGACCGGTTCGAGCTTGCGCTCATGCAGTTTGGTGCGGGTCCGGCCGTCCACGAGCCAGATGGTGAAGATGGCGCCGTTGGTGGCGTCGGGCGGCTGGGCGGCATCTTCCGGGATGCCGAACCAGATGTTCATCCAGGTCGCGGTCGGCGCCAGCGGCATGACGAGATAACCCGGGGCATGGACCATGCGCATGCGGGCGTTGTTGATGGTGCGGATGCTGGAACCGATGGGAGAGGCGATGCGGTAGCCCTCGGTGTCGTGACGCATGACCGTCTTGCGCCGGTAGAGCACGAAGTGCGAGTCGAACATCAGCAGGTTCTTGCCCGGCACATCGAGTTTCTCGACGTCGTCGGTGCGGTAGAAGTCCTTCACTCGCTCATAGCACAAGGCCTCGAGCAGGGGATTGAGGTGAAACATGTCGCCTTCGCCGCGGGCCCGCAAGACGACCCAGTCCGGGGCGAGGAAGAGGATGAGCTTGTCCCAGCCCGGTGAAACGAGGCGGCTGGCGTCCACCATTTCGCGGGAGGACATGCCGGGCCAGTCGTAGGTTTTGAGACCGGAAAAGTAGCCGATGTAGCCGAGCGGTTCCATGAACACCGTGTCGCCGGGCTTGGCGTGCTCGTGCAGCCACTCGCCGATCTTACGCCGGTTGCCATCCTCGATGTAGGTCTGTTGGGCCCGGGCCTGCCGGGCCGCGCCCCAAGTCAGGGTGAGCGCGCCGGCGAGCACGACCGCGGCAACAACAACGAGACCGGCCCGGAAAACCTTTATGTCCGCCTGCCACAGCTGACCGGCCACGGTCGCGATGGCCGCGTAGGCGAGCAGCGTCGTGGGCGGCAGATACCAGGGAAAGGGGAAGTAGGGGACGAAGGACAGGTAGGCGATGGCCCCGTAGTAGGCCAGCGAGGCGATGCGCGCCTCCAGCCGGACCTTGGGCAGCAACCAGATCACGCTGGCGAGCGTGGCGAGCGCCCGGCCGAAAGGCTCGATCCAAGATGGCCAGGAAGGCTGGATGTAATAGGCGGGCAGGAAGGTGGCTTCGGCCGCGGTTTTGCCCTGCCAGATCAGCCAAGGAAGCCGCCAGAAATTCGCCTTGAAGCGCGCCAGTGCGTCGAGGCCGCCGCTTTGCGCGCCTTTGGCCACGATCGTGTGCGGGATCGGAGTGCCGTAATACCACCACGCCCAGAGTAGCCAGGGACCGTAGAGCGCGGTCGTGAGCAAGCCGGCCTTGAGGAAAAGCATGAGCTGTTGCCGGCGGTCGCCACCCGTGCGGGCGGGGTCGTTGAAGATCCAGCATCCCGCGGCGACCAAGCCGATGTAGATGAAGCTGTCGGGCCGCGTCCACATCAGCCCCGCCCAGGCTCCGCCGAGGTGCATCCACTGCCTCGTTCCGGGCGTGAGATGCGCGTGGATCGCATACGCCAGGAAGAGGAGCATGAAGGCCGTCTCCATGCCGTTGATCGTGAAATCGAGAATCTTGGCGTCGGTGGCCAGCAGAACGGCCAGCAGCCCGGCGGCGATAACCGGCCAGCGCTGCCGCTGCCCCAGGCCGAAAAGCAGCGCGGCGGCTCCGCCCAGCGCCGCGGCGCACATCACCCGGAAGATCCAAAGCGCGGCGGCATCGGAGGAGTTGCCTGAGAGCAAACTGGCGGCGGCCGGCAGCAGCACCCCCAGCGGCGAGGTGAACGTGTGGAGCCGGTCGCCGTGGTTGAACACGAGCCCGTGCCCGGTCGCCAGGTTCTTGCTGGAGCGGAACGTGATGTAGTAGTCTTCCCAGACGTGGTTGGTGAAGGCCGCGAACAGCAGCGCGACCAGCGCGACACTCACGAGGACGTAGCGAGAAGGGTGTTTCGACAGGACTTGGCCGATCATAGAAGCGCGCTGATTTTCAGGGCGAGCGTCATGGGTAGGCAAGAATGCACTAGGCTGAAAGACATCGTTCCACAGGGGCTATCCCGGCTATGACAATCCAGCTGGCGAATCCCGCCATCAGGGTGCTCAAGGCGGCAGCCTGAGTCCGCTCCAGTAGCTCCAAGCCCGGTTCAGTCTCCCGGAAGGCGGCGGTTCCGTGCGCAGGATGAGACTGGCCTGGGCGCCGGGATTGGCGGGCAAGGGCAGGTCAAATTCCTGCGGCCCGGCGTCGTGATGATTTTTGCTCGGATCGAGGTGGCGGCGGAGCAGTTGCCGGGCAGGGGCGCCCGGTTCCTGGACCTCGATGACAAAGACCACTCCGTCGATCACCTCCGCACCGGCGGTGGCCGATCGCAGGATGCCATATTGGCCGGCGAGGCGCGTGCTCCCGGCCGGCAGGGGATAGATCAGCGTGGCCGGAGCATGCGCGAGCAACCGGGTGACTTCGCCTTCGACTACTTCGCCCAAGCCGTAGGTGGCGGTCGTTCCTTCGCCAGGAAAAAGGGTGCCTTCCGGGCCGAGCAAGCTGGCGGCTTCTGCGAGACGGACCTGCAGGTCGCCCCAGAACGCCGGAGCGCCGGAGCCGCGCCTTTCCGTTTCCGTGCTGAACCGGAGCGCGCCGCCGGCGGAGGGCAGCTTGACCTTGAACTCGCGCACCCCGCGGTCATCGGCATTCGTCACCGGGTCCAGCTTTCGCTCGAAAATCACGGTGTCACCGCTGGAGATCCTGAAGGTCACGGCTGGGGATTTGTCCGAACCGACCCAGGCGCGGTCCAGCAGGCCGAAGGTGCCGGTCAGTTCGAGCATCGCGGGGTTGGCCGGAAAATCACAGCGGGAATTTCCGCCGACCAGCATGATGTCGCGGCGGTTGAACACGGCGGGCAAGGGCAGACCCGGAGCGGCCTCGAGATGCAGAGGCGCCACGGTCCGGGTGCCCGCCGTCAGGAAAAGCGGCGGCTCGTTGGCCGTGATGCTCCGCCAGTAACTCCAGTCGTAGGTCGGATTGTTCTTGGGACCGGGGGACAGGATGAGGTGCAGGTCGCCCGTGGCGTCGGGTGGCAGGGTGACGCGGTCGGTGGCCAGCCCGAAGGAACTGCCGGCAGCGGCCTGGTCCAGGTAGTGGCGATGAAGCAGGGTTCGCCGGCCGGCCGGATCCACTAGTGTGACGGCAAGTTCAATGCCATCGGCGCCGGCTTCGGGTGGTTGCGCGATGGCGGTTTCGCTCAGGCCGTAACGCAGGGTGAGGGTATGCATCCCGGGTTGCAGCGGATAAACCAGCAACGACGGAGCGTCAGCTTGCCAGCGGCCTTCGGCAGCTGCACGGGGCATCGGCCGGCCGTCACCCTGGTGGGCTTCGATCGGCCGGATCGTCTTCGGTCCGAAATGCAGATCGGGTCCGCCTGGCTCGCTTCGCCGCAGAAACTGGGGGCCGACGTGCAACGGTTGCGGCGGGCCGGCATGCCAGCCATCCGCCAGAAAAGCCACGGAGCGCAGGTGGTGCAGACCGTCGGCGAGCAGTTCCTTTTCCAGCCTGAAGGCGGCCTCGCGTGGGTGACCGTTGCCGAAGCGCACCGCACGGATCAACCGGTTGTCCAGCAGCAACCCCAGCGTGGTCGCTTGCGCCGGGCCTTGTGCGATCACCCGAAGTTCAGCGGCCGGACTCTCCGTCGGGGCCTGCAGCGTCAGGTCCGGGGAATTCTCGTGGACGATCACCGGCGCTTTTGCGTCCGCCGGTTCCAAGCGCTTGAAGAGCCGGTAGCCGGCGCGGTCGGATTCGGCCATTTCGATCTCGGCATAGCCGCGAACCAGCCGCGGCCACAGGCGGGGCTGTTGTTCGAGCGGATACTTCAGGAATCCGCGCAACGCTCGCGTATCCACCACCAACGCCGGACGATGCCGCTCCCAATCCTCCAGAAAGGCATCCCAGGCGCCGGGCACGACGGCGTAATTCGTGTCCACCAGCGGATCCAGATTCGTCCAAGGGATGAGTCCCGTCACAAAGGTGTTGTAGAGAAAGCGGGTGGCCGGTAGCCGGCGGGCATGGGCGTAGATCTCGGGATTGTAGCCCCACACGTGGATGCGGTCCGTGGGTGCGCTGTGGGCGGTTACCAGCTGCGCCATGTGTTCCGCTCCGTCCACGGGCAGCGTCAGGTGTCGGCGACGTTCGAGGGCCGGTGCGATAAGCAGCCCGGCCAGCGCAACTGCGATTATCGTAGCGGTCGCGCGCCCTGCAATGCGCCCGAGCGCACCCGAAATCGCGGACAGCAACCGCGCGGTCAGCCAGCCGCTAGCGAGTGACAGTCCGGGGATCAATTGGATGGCATAGTGGGTGAAGCCGCGGCCGCTCAGGGTGCAGGCATAAAGCCCGGCCGCGCACCAGCCAACGATCAGCCACTCCAGTGGCCTGAATCCCGGCGACGCGGTCCTCGCCCGGGTCGAAAGCAGGTTGCGGGCGATCAGCCAGAGGACCGCGCTGACGCCTACTACCGCGACGAGGGGCTGGTATTCCCAGGCCTGGGCGAAGGGCATGCGCACGGTCGCAAGCCGCTCGACCAGCGTAACCTCCGGGACGTAGAGCGTGTGGTTATAGGTCCACGCGTAGTAGGCGAAATCCGACCATGCCCCGTGACGAAGGAAATAAACCGCTGTGATCAGCAAAGGAGTTGAGAAGCCCGCCAGCAGACCACCGATCTGGCGGAGCCGATGTTTCCGCGACACGGGCTCGAACCAGCCGGCGAGGAGGCAGAGCACCAGCGCCACCCCGAGGTCGAGCACGCCGGGCTGCTTCGCCAAAAAGGAAAGTCCGAACGCGGTGCCTGCTGCGAGCGGCCAGGCCAGGCCCGCCCGGCTCCATCCGCCCAGCAGGCATCCGAAACCGAGGCACGAAAAGAACATCAGATACCAGCCCGTGTGCGCGGTCATGGCGTCGCGCACGCTCGGGAGCATCAGCGTGAGCGGCGTCATCCAGATCGCTGCCGCGATGCCGGCAGGCTCGTCCCCGCCGCCGCGGGCGGTGAGCCAGACCAGCCCGGCGGCGGCGCCGATCATGAGTGCCAAGCACAGGTGCTGGGCGGGCAGGTTCCAGTCGCCTGCCAGCGCGAACACCCCGGCTTGCACGAAAGGCGCCAGCGGCGTGCGCTGATCGACGGCATCGCGGTAGGGCACTTCCCCGCTCCGAATCTGCCGGGCCATCGTGAAGGTCACGGCCTCGTCCGCGTTCCAGATTTCAACCGGGAGGCCGGGCAGCCGCAGCCACCACGCGCCGGCGAGAAGGACGAAGATCAGGGTTGCACGCGCCAGCCAGGGATTGAGGGACATTCAGTAAACGGCCGCAGAAGCCGGCGATGCTCAGGGGGACAAACGCAAATCGTGCCAGAAGGTCCAGCCGCGGCTGGGGCCGTGCCCGGGGCGTGCGTCGGTGCGCAGCACCAGGCGGCCGTTTGCATCCGGCGGAAGCTCGACCGTGAAGGGGATGATGCCGCGGTCTCCGGGATTGTCCCGTGGGTTGAGATCCTTCTGCCAGAGCACCGTGCTGCGGCCCCGGGTGTCCTCGAACTCGACCGTGAAGCGGCCACCGGCGGTGGCATCGGAGCCCTGATACGCGTCGCGCAACAATCCGATGCCGCCGGTCAGGTGGCGGCCGCTGCTCCGCAGCGGAAACACGAGCACGGCGGGCATGTGGGCGAGCGTCACCGGTTTCCCTGATTCTTCCGTTTCCGCGAAACCGAACTGCGCGTGGGCCTCGCTCGAGCGGATGACATCCGTCGGTGTCGTGATCACCGTCTGGAACGGCTCGGCCACGAGTTCACCCCAGTAGGTGTAGTTGAAACTGTTGTCCTCGGGATGGGCGGGCAGCGTCAGCAGCCGCAGGCGGCCTTCGGTCGGGTAGGGCAGGTCCACGGAGAACGGCAGCGGGCGGCGTTCCGACTCATTGTGTCCCGGATCGAGGCGGCGTTGGAAAAGGCGGCGGGGTTCGCCGACGATCGGGTCGTGCCAGATCTCGAAGATGGCGCCGGCGGATTTTTTCGGCCCCGTCCACGCGGTGGACAGCAGGCCGATGATGCCTTTCACGCGGTGCATGCCCTCGCGCAGGGTGAAATCCTGGCGGGAAGGCGCATGGGTCATCAGCACCGGGATGTTCTTATCGACGCTGAACACCTCCATGCCCAGCGGGATTTCCAAATGGGTGGCCAGAAGGCGCTGGCCGCTGAAGTAGATGCCGCCCGGCACACCTCCGCCGCGGATGGCATGCCAGTAGGCCATGTCGCTGGAAATGTCGCTCAGGGCCCCGGGCGAAACCCAGAAGATGATCCGTCCGGGTTCATTGAGCGGCATCGTCACGGTCGCCGTCTGCAGTCCGCGATCCGCGCCATGCACCTGCGGATTGAGGGTTCGCCGGTAGAGCGTGCGGGGCGGCCCCGACTGGCCGGCAAACTGCACCACGATCTCCACGCCGTCGGTTTTCCATTTTGCGGGCTCGAGGTAGATTTGTTCGCTGATACCGAATTCGAATTCCACGCTGTGCAAGCCGGCCGGCCGTTCGTAAACGAGCTTGGAGGGGGCGGAAGCGTTCCAATCCCCCGAGGAGCCGAGCGGCACCATCGGACCATGCAGGTAGGTCGCTTCGATCGCCCGAAGGTTCTGTCCTTGGAACTGCAGCGGAGGTCCGGAGGGCGGGGGCAGCGGCAGCGAGGAATCTACTTTCAGGCTCTGCGCCACGCTGGCCAGGTCCCGGGTGCCGGAGGTCAGCGCCTGGATGCGTCGTTCCCCTTCGGGCAGGTCGGAACCGAGCACGAAGAACACCACCGAGCCCGCCTGATCCGCCGGGCATTCGATGCGCCGGTAAAGTTCGTCGTCCTTGTAGAGCTCCACCTTGTTCACGCCGGCCGGATAGTCCACCCGCACCGTGACAGTCTCAGGGCGGGTCTGGGCCGGGAGTGATACTTTGATTGCAGGACTGCGGGTGACCTCCGCCGGGAAGGGGCGGCCGTAGGGGGCATCGGCGATGCGGCGGTAGATCCGGAAACCGCGGGGCCGGGCAATGTCGGGCGACACCTCGGCGAATTCATGCTGCACCGTGCGCCACAGCCATTCCTGTTTTTTCAGGGGATACTTGGCGTAGCCCCGGGTGCTGCCGCTGTCCACGACCACGGTTGGTGGCCGGCGCTCGAAATCCTGCCGCAGGATCTCCGGCGTGCCCGGGATGACCGCGTAGGCCGTGTCCTTCATCCAATCCACGTTGGTCCAAGGGATCAGCCCCGTGACCCAGTTGGTGTAGAAGAAGCGGGTGCTCGGCAGTCGCTGGGCATAGACATGCATCTCGGGCACGTAGCCCCAGATGAAGATTCGGTCCTCCGGTTTGGTGTGGGCGCGCACCACGGCGCCGGCTTCCTGGGTGATGCCATCGCTGGTGTCGCTGGCGACGATCCATCTGACCGTAGGGATGATCAGGCTGGCGAAAAAGAGGCCGGTGGCAACCAGCCAGGCCAGCCAGTGGCCCCGGTGTCCCGCTGCACGCTGGGTGCGCGCCTGCTGGTGCAACTGCGCCAGCACCCAGCCGCAGGCGAGGCTCAAGCCGGGCAGCACCTGCATCGAATAGTGGCTGAAGTCCCGGCCGGAGAGCATGGTCGAGACTAGGCCGCTCGCCGTCCAGCCGAGGATCAGCCACGCGAGTAACGTGGGGGCAAATGCCTGGCGACGCAGTCCGCCGAAAGCCCGGCGCAGCAGGACAACAGCCGCCCCCAAACCGAGCAGCAGGATGAGCGGCAGGCGCATCAGCAACAGCGTGAAGGGCACTTGGACCGCCGCCAGTCGCTGGAGCAAGGGCACCTCAGGGACGTAATACTTCGTGTTGTAGGTCCAGGCGTAGAAAATCAGGTCATCAAGGGCGCCGCGGTGTTGGAAATAGGCGACCATCAGGGCCAGCGGCGCGAGGAAACCGGCGAGCAGCGGCAGACCGGTTCGCAGCAGGCGGATGCGGCCTCCCGGTTCAAAACCGGCCAGCAAAAACACCAGCACGAGGCAGACTCCCCAGTCGAGCAAGCCGGGCTGTTTGGCCAGATGGGCCAGGCCGAAGGCCAGTCCGCTGAGTCCGGCGTGCCACCCGCTCGGTTTTTCCACCTGGGCGCTGAAGATCCAGAACCCCAGGCTTGAGAAAAAGATCACAAACCAGCCGGTGTGTGCGGTGAGTGCATCCACGGCGGGCAGCATGCCGAGGCTGAGCCAGGTGAAGAGAATGGCCGCCCAGACACCGACGGCCTCGTGACCCAGCCGGCGGGCGATCTGCCAAAGCAGGACCGCGGTGAGGCCGAGCATGAGGGCGACGCTCACGTGCACGGCCCGGGCGTTCCAGTCTCCGGCCACGGCGAGCACCGCCGCCTTCAGATAGGGCACCAGCGGCGTGCGGTTGTCGGCCGCCTCCAAGTAGGGAACCTGCCCCGCGAGAACCAACTGGGCCATGGTGATGGTTGAGCCCTCGTCGAGGTTCCACACCTGCCGGCCGAGCGTGGGCCAGCGCAGCGCCAGGGCGGCGATCAGCAGCAGGACAGCAAAGCCTGCACGACGATATTTCAGGAGACTCTCTGGCATGACAAAACGCGCGGAGCGTGAGTCAGAACCGCCAAGGCTGGCAAGAATCCATCTTGCCGCAAGGGAAGGCGCTTGCACGCTGGCCGCTTCATGTCCGCAGTGCGTCCGCCTCGCTGGCCCGCCGTGGCCTTCACCGCCGCCCTCCTGCTCATCGCGCTTCTGCCGTGGTGGCGGAATCACGACCATCTGCGCGATCTCTACGACTACGGTCTGGTGATCGCTGCCAACGGGCGCCTCGAGGCAGGCGAGAAACCTTACGTGGATTTCCTGACGCCGATCCAGGCGGGCTTCCTCGGGATGAACTGGCTGGCGGAAAAAACCGGCGGAGGAACTTATCTTGGCATGACGCGCGCGGCGGCGGCGCTGATCGTGCTTTCCGGGGCCGGGCTCACCTTGATGCTGAGCCGGCGCTGGCCGGTCTGGGCGGCCGGACTGGTGGCGCTGGCCGTGACCGTGGCCGGGCCCGCTCAGCACACGATTCTCTGGCACAACGCGCTCGGCCTGGTTGCGCTGGCCCTGGTCGTGTGGTCGGCGGCGATCGCTCCGGTGCTGCGCCGCGAAACCTGGCCGTGGCACGGCATTCTCTTCGCCGGTTTGCTGCTGGGCGGGCTGAACAAGCTCAACTTCCAACTGGTGGCCGTCGCCGCGGCCGTCGCGTGGGCGCTCCGGGCGGGCCTCGCGGCGCGGGCGGGATGGGGTCGCGTGGTCGCTACACTTGTGGCCGTTGCTACCGCGGGTTTCGCACTGCCGCTGGTGGTGGAGCTGGCGTGGACGGGTGCCAGCTTCGAGGTGTGGTGGCGCAACGTCGTGCAGCTGGCGTTCACCTCCCGCAGCGGGGATTTGGAGAAGATTCTATCGACCGGCTTCCTCCTGAAACCGATCCACGACTACTACGGACCGCTGTTCATTCCGCAGGTCGGTCTGGCCGGGCAGGTGATGTCGGCGCTGCTGCTGCCGGCCTGTTGGCCGGGGAAGGATGGTCTGCGTTTGGATCGGTTTCTCTTACCGCTGGCGGTTGTGGCGATCACGTTGGCAGGCGCGGCGCTGCTGGCCACCAATCAGGAGATCGCCTACCTGGGCTTGGGCGCGTGGCTGGTGCTGGCGGTCAGCGTGTGGCTCGGTTTTGCGCCAACCCTGCGCCCGGGCTGGCTGACCGCGGGGATCGTGCTGCCGGCGCTGCTGCTGGGCGCGGCTTCGTGGGCGTCGGCTTGGCAGGGCCAGCGCTCGCAGTTCGGCTATTCGGAATCGCCGCGCTCAGCCTACCGGGATGCGCGCGAGGCGGGTCCGAATTTCGCCCGGCTCGGGGCCGTGAAACTGCCGCCGGAGATGGTGGAATCGCTGACGACCCTGGAGCGCTGGCTGCCCGCGTCGGATGCGCACGGCGTGCGGCCGGTTTTCTATGCCGCGGGCACGGAGTGGCTCGCCCGCTTCCTGCCGGGACGCACGGAGAAAAACCTGCCGCTCTGGATCCACTGGGGCACGACCTACGGGCCGCGCGAAACGATGCGGCTCATGCAGACCCTGGTCGGCGACCGCCGGTATCAGGTGATCCTGACCTCGCTGGCGCGCGATTCCTGGCCGGAGGAGTTCCGGCACAACCTCGGCCAACATTTCGACCGCAGCCTGATCGGGCCGGTGACCGTGCGGTGGGTCCGGCATGGCGACACCGCGGGCGCGTTGGGTGACAGCTTGGAATTCATCAACCGTTGCGGCGGCAATGTGGCGGGCGCCGCGCTGCATCTCGCGGATTACCCGCTGACGCTGCTGCCGGCCGGGGAGGCCGGCCTGGTGATGGGCGTGAAGGGCGGACAAGGCTCTATGCAACTCGCCACCCCGACCTATCGTTTCGGCGGCGATGCGGTGCTGGTGCGCACGGCCGGGGCCGGTGCGGTGCGGGCCGACTTCAAGGTGGTGGTGCACGGGGCGGTGCCGGAGGAGGTGCGATGGGCTGCGACCATTGATCTGCCCGCGGGCGAGACCGCGGTGACCGTGCCCTTCAAGCTGGATACGCTGGGCCGCAGCATGCTGCTCCAGATCACCGTGCCGGACGAATTCTTCGGCCAGGTGGTGGCCGGCTACCGGAATCTCCAGATCACGCACGCTATCGAGACGGAGGGTGGGGCGCCGCGGTTGCGCGCGGGCGCGGCGGCGGAGCAGGACCTGCTGGCCGAGGCCAGCGGGCCGTTGTGGGGCGAGGTCACCTGGCGCGCCCGGCACGCGGTGACGCGGGGCGGCCGGATGTCCGATGCGGGCGTCGTGTTACCGGCGGCCGGCGAACTCTGGCTGCACACCCCGGGCATGTCCGGGGAATTGCGGGGCCGGATCACGGCGCCGACGGCCGGCGCGCGCCCGCTGGTCCGCGTGGTCTGGTGCAAGGGCGGTCGCCTGCAAATCATGCAGCAGGGGCATGTGCCGGAGAACGGTGCGTTCGACTTCCATGTCTGGACGGCCGAGCCTGGCGGCTGGATCGGGGTGGTGGTCGATCCGGGGCAGGACACGGCTCCGGCCGTCGTGCGGCTGCTCAGCGCCAGCTTTGCGCCCTGAGCGCGCTCAGCTGCTTGCCAGCCAGGCCTCGCGGGCGAGGTCCACGTGGAAGGGCAGGACCTTGCGATGGTCGTAAAGACGCAGGGCTTTCGAGTAGGCGGTCGGCGTGAGCGACTTGCCGCTCCGCTCCTTGGCGAGGCAGGTCCACATCAGGCGCGAGAGGCCGAGGTGGTCGCCGGGTTTCACGAGGTAGCCCTGCTGGCGCTGGCCGATCATTTCGGCGATGCCGTGGACATCGGTCGTGACGATCGGCGTGCGGAACGCCATCGCCTCCATCACCACGCGCGGGAACGACTCCTCGTAGCTCGTGCAGACGAACTGGTCGGCTGCGACGAAGAAGTCGAAGACCTCGCGCGTCTCGGGGATGAGCGTTACGTTCGGCAACTCGAGGCGGGCGAGGTCGCGCTTCAGCAGGTCGAGGTAGATGCCCGGCCGGGCGCCGACCATGACGAAGCGGAACTTTCCGCGGTGGCCCTGACGGTTGAAATGCTCGATCGCGCGCAGGAAGACATGCTGGCCCTTGCGCTCGCAGACGGTGCCGATGTTGGCGATGACCGTCTCGTCGTCGGCGAAGCCGTGCTTGCGCCGCATCGCCTCGCGGGAGTGCGTGGCGCGGAAGGCCTCCATGTCGTCGAGGTTGATCCAGCTCGGCACGAGGCGGAAATTACCGCTGACGTTGTGGTCCTCGTAGTAGGCGCGTGTGGCCTGACAGAGGAACAGTGCGCGGGTGGCGCGGTGGAAGGCCTCGGCCACGAGCCGGTGCAGGTCGAGCTCCAGCTTGCGCTCGAAGAACCGGAAGACGGTCGAGCTCTCGTGGATGTAGAACAGCGAGGGCTTGCCCGCGCGCGCGGCCAGCAGCACGCCCCAGAAACTCACGAGCGTGTTGCAGACCACGAGGTCGATGGCGTCCCAGTCGAGCCGGTCCTTGATCTCGCCGAGGCGCTGATGGAACGTGTCCTCGTCGGGCGAGGCGTAGAGCGGGGCGGCGTCAATGACAGTGATGTGTGCGCCGAGCGCCTCGTAGGAGGAGCGGAGCGGGCCGTCCTGTGACGCGAGCACTTCGAGGGAGAAACCGGCCTCGCGCACCATCCACGTGGCGTATTCGAGCAGGAAGAGCGGGGCGCCCTCGAGGTTGAGGTTGTGCGTGAGCAGGAGCAGCCGGAGCTTGCCGGCGCGGGCCACAGTGGCAGGGGCGCCGATCGTGAACGCGAGCTGGTTGCCCTGCAGCGAAAGATGACGGCTGAGATACGGATCGCGAAAGGCCGGATAGCGCGTGGCGAAGGCGATGTGCTCGGCATCGTCGAAGGTGACGCCGCGGGTGGCGCTGCCCCAGTGCATGAGCTTCGCCTGCGGCGTGTAGATCACGCGCCGGCCGGCGGCGCGCACGCGGAGGCACCAGTCCACGTCGTTGTAGGCGACGCCGAAATCCTTTTCGTCGAAGCCGCCCAACTCGCGGTAAAGGTCGGTGCGCGTCAGCAGGCAGGCGCCGGTGACGGCCGACACCTCGCGCGCGGCATCGTGCCACACGACGGGCACGTCGGCGGGGTTGGCGCGCGCGAACGGCGTGTCGGCGAGGCCGCCGTGCGGGCCGACGATGATGCCGGTGTGGTTGAGCGTGCGGTCCGGGTAGATGAGCTTGGCGCCGACGACGCCGACGTCGGGCTGCATGAACCACGTCGCCATCTCCTCGAGCCAGCCGGGCTCGAGGGCGTTCACGTCGTTGTTGAGGTGCAGCACCAGCGGCGTGTCGAGGTGCGGAAGCGCGAGGTTGACGAGGTTCGAGTAGTTGAACGGCGCGGCGCGGTCCGCCGGGCGGACGACGACGCAACGCAAGTCGGTGCGCTGCTGAATCGCGGCGAGGTAGCGCACGGCATCGGCGTCGCGCGAGTGGTCGTCGGCGATGACCAGCTTCACGTGCCGCCAGTCCACGGTCTCTTCCAGCAGCTCGACGCACTCCTGCAGCAGATGCAGGCGGTCCCGCGTCGGGATTACGATCGTCACCGGCAGGCGGGCGAGGATGCCGGGCTCGGGGCGTAACTGGTGGTAACGCAGCCGGCGGTGATGACCGCTTTCCGGAAGGAAGGGCGCGGTGCTCCGATGGCGGCGTTGCGCGGCGTCGGCGATCGCACGGCGGGCTTCTTCCACGCTCGGGTCGGCGGGATCGGTCTGCAACGAAACGGACGCGCGGGCGTGGTGGCAAACCAACGGCAGGTGGACGACGCGATCCGCGGGCAGGTTGTCTGTCACGCGCAGCAGCAGGTCGAGCCACGGGAGGAGCAGATACTCCGCGCGGAAACCGCCGATGGCGGTGGCGCGTTCCTGGCGCACGACGCAAAGCTGGCCCGGGAACAGGCCTGAATCGGCGAGCGCGGGACTCCACGCGGGCTTGAAGACCGGATCGCTGCGCCCGCCGGCGTCGTCCATGCGGTCCTCGTCGGTGTAGATGAGTTCGAGCGTCGGTTTGGTAGCGATGGCGTCGGCGATTTCGATGAGCGCGTCGGGGCTCAAGCGCGAGTGGCCGGGCAGGAGGGTGAGGTGGGTGCCGCGGGCCTGCGCGGCGGCGGCGTTGAGCGCGGCGGCGAAAGTGGCGGGTTCACTCGCCGGCATCGCGCGAAACCGGCTGTCTCCCGTCGGGGCGGCTGCGCCCACGAAACAGGCCTGCCAGTGCGGGTAAATCTGCGCGCGCAGCGAGTCGCCGAGCTGGCGCAGCTGATCAGGCGTGCACCCGCGCGTGTCCACAAGCACCGTGATCCGCGGGGCATCGGCGCCCTTGGCCTGGGCCGAGGCTTCGAGCAGCTGACGCAGGCGCGGCGTGAGGCTGTTGGCGTGTTGCCATTCGGCGTAGGCGTCGGCGCCGCTCGGTTGGAGGTGGGCGAGCGAAACGGGAGCGAAGAGCTTGAAGAGGCGGTGGGCCTCCTGGCACTGGCGCCAGTATTCGCCCAGCGAGCCCACGGCGATGCCTTCTGAGCGACAGGCGGCAAAAAAGGCCCAGGCCACCTCGGCGAAGCCGCTGCGGCTGTAGGCGGGCAGGGCACGCTCCATCTGTTCGCAGCCCTGCTGATAAAACCGGCGCACGAACACGAGGTGACGGGAGCCGTCTTCGAGGTCGGCGAAAATTTTCAGGCAGCCCGGATCGGCGGCGGCTTCGTCAATGTCCACCATGCCGAAATACTGTGAACGGCTGGCGTAGGGGTGGCCGGGAAACATCTGGCCGGCCTCGGCGCGCTCGCGGTCGCCGTAGTCCATCTCGTTTTCGACGAGCGGGTGGGTGGAGGCGACGAGCCGGCGGATGCGCTGCTCCTTGTGGATGATCCAGCCCTCGACGTTGACCTTGCCAAACTGCGAGCCGCCGGTCAGCAGCGGTTTTTCCAGCGCGCCGAAAAACGGCGGATTCGGCAGGGTCTCCAGCGGGACCGGGGACGATTCGCTGGCCAATTGCCGCGCCAAAGGCTTGAGATCGGCCGCGGGGTCGGCGCGGTGCGCCTGCAGCAGCTTGCGCAGTTGGTCGGGCACGATGGCCGGGTTGAGGCGCGCACCGGCGGCCGGGCCGGCTTTAACCCGGATGGGCGTGCGCCAGATTTCCACCCAGCGGCCACCGGCATCCAGCAGTTCCAGGCGCAGGTCCGTCGCACCCAGCGGCGGCGTGATGCGCAGCGAGAATCCGGCATGGGGCAGACCGGCCCGGCCGCGGTGCCGTTGCTCGATCTCCGGCCGGGGCAGGCCGAGGATGCCGAGGTGGGCGGTTCCGGCGATGACCGCGCGCACATCGCTGAACACCGCCCCGGTCTTGGAGAGAAACCAGCCGCTGATCCACGTCGGTTCGCCCGCAAAAACCCACTCCGTGGGCAGCTCAACGTCGAAGATATAGGAGTCGTTTTCGTTCACGCGACAGTCGCTGAACCAAGGCAGAGCCGGTCCGGCGGCGCAAGCCCTCAGCCGCGTGTCGCGGCGACGGTCATGAGCAGTTCGGCCCAGCGGGGAAGGAGAGTTGCCGGCGCGTGGCGCTGTCGGATGATTTCTGCCGCGGCGAGGGATTCGCGGCGCAGCAGGTCCGGCACCGCGTCGTGGGCGAGCAGGGTGTGGGCGAGGGCCAGAGGGTTGTCGGTCCCGACCAAGGGCAGGCGGGTGCCGGCGAACCACTCTTCCACCGTGGGTGTGCGCGGGGCGGCGAGGGGCAGCCCGGCGGCGGCCGCATCGAGCACGGGACGTAACGGGCCGCGGCCGAAGAGCGGCCCGAGACACAGGGAAACGCCGGCGAGATCCCAGCCGGCGGTGCGTTGCAAGGCCGGTTGGTTAAACCGGTCGTCAAGCGCCGCGAGCTGTTCCGGCCGATCCAGCCGGGCCGGACCCTGTCGGAAAATCCAGCGCGCGGCGACCGTGGGATGGTGCCGGCCCAGCCACTCGACCGTGCGCAGAGGAGCGATGGCGACGCGCGGGCCGGCCGGATCGGCCTGTGCCGGGATCGCGGGTGAGTGCCACTGCGGCAGGATGACGGCCGGGTGTCCGGACAGGTGGGTCTGTTGGGCGCGGGCGGCGGCGGCGGACGCGAAGCACACGGCCGTGGCTTCGCGCCAGCTCGCGCGCAGCAGGGTCTGCACCGCCGCGCTGGCGGTCGGGTCGGGCGCCATCGTTTCATCCGCATGGCAGTCGAACAGCGTGGGAATACCTTGGCGCCGCGCGAGCGTGAGGGCCCAGCCGCAGACGGGATCGAACACGGCAACGGCATCGAGGTGGCCCCACCAGATGCTGCGTTGCAGGCCGGACAATGCCGCTTGGGCGGAGGCCTCATCGCGGGCGGTGAAGAGGGGCGCGGGATTGACGATGAGCGACTCGGCGCTGGCGTGCTCAAAATCCTGGCGCAGCGGCCCGTCCTCCGTGCTCACCACGCGCGCGGCCCAGCGGTGGGAGGCGACGAGGTGGCGCACGACATCAAGCGCCCGCAGCGAGGCGTCGTCAGACCAGAGTGTGCGCAACACGACCAGCAGGCGGCGCGGCCGGCCCGAGGGCAGACCGGGCAATGTGCAGGGAGGAATCGCGACGTAACCCGACGCCTGGGCCTCCGTGAAAGTGTAACGTATTATGTTACACATTTCCGGGGAGATGGCCGGAGTGATCCGCTGCGCAAAACACAAGGTGACGGTGCCATCGAGGCTGATGGCGTAAACGCGCAGGCAGGTCGGTTGGGTAAGCGTGGTGGGTAGGTCCACGGCGCCGCGCAGGCGGGCGTGGCGGGCGGCGGCGTGCTGCGGGACCTTGGCGCCGAGGGCTTCGTCGGTCAGGCTGTGCTCGAGGTGGTTGAACACGAGCGTATCGGCGGTCGCGAGGACGGCGGCGAGCGGCTTGGTCTCGTCGAGCAACCAGCCGAAGACGGGGGCGCGACCTTCACGGGGCACCGGTGCCGGGCCGGGTTGGTCGAGATGGCCGTGAAACGGGTGGTGCGCGTCGCGCACGGTCCAGGTGCCGGTTGGCGACGTTTCGAGCCGGCCCTCGACGCGCGGCGCGGGCGTGCCATCCGGCGCCACCGTCACGGCAAGATCGTGCAACGGGTGCCAGCCGCCGTGCGCGTCCATCACCTCGAGGTGCAGCCGGTGGTCGCCGTCACGAACGGGCACGCCGATGATGAACTCGGCCGGCACCCACGGACGGGAGGCTTGGAAATGGGCGGCGAGGTCGGCGCGCGGCAGGCCGAGGATGCCGAGATGGGTGCCGCCGTCGTGGCGCACGCGCACGTCGATGAAGTCGTGCCCCGGCTTGGCATAGGCCCAGCCGCGCAGCCAGACGACGGGCCCGGCAAGCCGCGCGCCCGGCGCGGGCCATTCCACGTTGTGATAGCCGAGCACAGTCTCGTGCATGTCAGGGGCGAACCTCGGCCACGGCGCGGGCCAGCGCGACGTGGCGCGGCAGCGAGTTGGCTTCGTGGTATTTCCGGAGCACCGTGGCCCGGGCTTTCTCCGGCCGGCTGCGGTCGCCGGCGAAGTGGGCGGCGAGCGCGAGCTTGATCGCTTCGGCGAGGCGGTAGCGGTCGCCGGGCGGCGTGAACCAGGCTTCGTCGTCGCCGATCATCTCGGCGATGCCGTTGACGTTGGTCGTGACGATAAGCTTCCGGAACGTGGCCGATTCCAGCAGCACACGCGGGAAGGACTCCTCGAAGCTCGTGCAGCAGAAAATATCGGACAGGTGATAGAAGTCGAAGATCTCGCCGGTCTCGGGGACAAAGTGTGTGAGTGCGCCGATGTCGAGGCGGCGGATCTCCTCCTTCAGGGTCTCAAGGTAGAGACCCGCGCGCGCGCCGACCATGACGAACTGGATCTTTTTGCCGGGATAGGTGAAGCCGAGTTCGCTCTTCAGCAGGTCCACTGCTTGGATGAACACGTGCTGGCCCTTGCGCTCGCAGACGGAGCCGATGTTGACGACGAGCACGGCGTCGGGATCGAGCCCGTGTTTGCGGCGCAGGTCGGCGGCCCGGTGCCTCGCGGCGAACTCATCCACGCGGCCGGCGTCCACCCAGCTGGGGAGCAGGCTGTAGTTGCCGCGTCCGCCCAGGTAGTCGAAGACCCGCCGCGAGGAGTCCGCCGTGAAAACGACGCGGGTTGCCTGCCGGAAACCTTCCTCGACGACGGGGAAGAGGGCAGTGGCCAGCAATGGCTCGAAGAAACGGCGGATCGCCGCGCTTTCGTGCACGTAGAGCAGAGTCGGCTTGCCGGCCTGCTTCGCGGCGTGGATGGCCCAGAACGTAACCATCGTGTTGGCGACCACGAGATCGCAGTCGGCCCAGCGGGCGGCGGCCGTGGCCGCGCGGTTGGTGGCGTGAAACTCGGCGGGTGTCTTCGCACGCCAGGCGGGGGCGAGGTCGAACACTTCGACGGGCATTCCGGCCTTTTCGAACACGGCGCGCAATGGGCCTTCCTGCGGCGAGACGACGCGCACGGAGAAACCCGGCTGCGCGGCGAGGTGGCGCGCCAGTTCGAAGATGAACCACGGTGCGCCCTCGAAGTTGAGGTTGTGCGTGACGACGAGCACGCGCAGGCCGCGCGCCGGGTCCTTGGGCGCGGGCAGGTCGGGCGCGAGCCGGGCGTGTCCGGACTTGGCGGGCGCCTCGGCCGCGTAGGCGGTCCAGGCGGTGGCGAGGGCGGATTTCACCGCGGCCCAGTCGCCGGTGGGCAGGCCGTGGCGCTTGGCGGAACCGCGCAGCGCCCACGCGGCCTGGGTGAAGGTCAGGCGCGACAGCGGCGGCAAGGCGGCATCGGCGCCGGCGATGACGCGGGGCGTGAAGCGTTGCGCGAAGGCCAGGTGCTTTTCGCCGTTGTCGAGTTCGGCGAACACCTTGAGCAGGGCGGGCACCGAGGTGTCGGCCGGCAGGTCCACGTGGCCGACGAACGCGGAGGTTTCGCGGCCGGGCAAATCGGCGAAGGCGCTGATGCTGTCCACGTCAGTGCGCCGGATGCCGTGGAGCAGCGCGCCCTCGGCGAGCGGATCCACCATCGCGGTGACGCGGGTGATCTTGCGGTGGCGGTGCGCCAGCCAGCCGGTGATGGAGAGGCGGCCGAAGCGAATCCACCCGGACTGCCGCGGCTCCTCGAGGGCGCCGTGAAAGGGCGGCACCGGCAGGCAGTCCAGCGGTTCACCCAGCGCGCTCGACACGACCTCGTCCGCCAGCGCAGCGAGCGGCGTCGCGGGCCGGCGGTGGTGGAGGCGGAGCAGCGGCGCCACCAGTTCCGGCAGGAGATCGGGAAAGGTTTTCGGGGCCGGGCAGGCGATGGCGCCGGGTTCGACCGTGATCGGCGTGCGGAAGATTTCCGTCCATTGGTTCGTCTGGTCGCGGACCTCGAGGCGGAGCAGCGCGGCGCCGGCATGCGGTTCCACCAAAGCCGTGAAACCGAGGTAAGGCGGGCCCGGGCGTTGGAGGAAACGTTCGTCGAGGCCGGGCTTGGGGAGGCCCCAGACGGCGAGGAAGGGGCGGCCGTCAATCCAGCAGCGGAGGTCGGTGGCGAGGCGCTTCTGGGGCGACCACAACCAGCCCGCGATCCACGACTTCCCGGCGGGAAAGCGCCAGTCCGCCGGTTTCACCTCGATGTCGAACTGCCAGAACGGGGTTTCGATCATGAGAGCCGGAGACGGAGGAATGGGCGGGCAAACGCGGGCATGGATGGATGCCGTGGAAATTGAAAGGCGGAGGCCCGAGGTCAACCCTCGGCTCCGGAGGTAGGGCTTGCCCGGGGCGGAGAGGTAATTTTGCTGCGGAGGTGCTTTTCATGAATGCGCGGGTGCGGATTTTTCTCGTCGTGGTGCTGGCAGCCCTCGGTTGGGCGGCCTTCACGCAGCATGTGTGGGAGGATTACTACATCACCTACCGGGCGTCGAAGAACCTGGCGACCGGCCACGGGCTGGTGTTCACGGAGGGGCAGCGGGTGCACACGTTCACCTCGCCGCTGGGCGTGCTCCTGCCGGCATTGGCGAGCGGGTTGACGGGCAACAGCTCGGACCCGGCGGCGCTGTGGATTTTCCGCCTCATGGCGGCCGCGGCGCTGGGCGGGGCGGTCGTCCTGCTGACGGACGTATTCAAATCGAGTGGCGCGGCCGGGCGGTGGCTGGCGCTCCTGCCGGCGGCTCTGGTTCTCACCGACGCCAAGACGGTGGACTACACGATCAACGGCATGGAGACGCCGTTCCTGCTGCTGTTCATGGCCTGGACGCTGCGGATCCTGTCGGCCGACGGGCCGTTGGCGTGGCGGTCGCTCGGGCTCGCGTGGGCGGGGCTCATGTGGACGCGGCCCGATGCGTTTATCTACATCGGTGCGCTGGCCGTCGGCGCGTGGCTGTTTCGTCCGGGGAGCGAGTCGCGGGCGCGGACACTCGGAAATTTCCTGAAGGCCGGACTGCTGACCACGGTGGCTTATGCGCCGTGGCTGGTTTGGGCGGGCTGGTATTACGGGACGCCGGTGCCGCACACGATCACGGCGAAGGGGCTGTTTCTGCCGCCCTTTAGCCTGCGCCTGCTGGGCGAATGGCTCGTGGGCTTCCCCGGCAAAATGTGGAACGACACATCACTGCTCGCCGGCACCTTCATGCCGGCCTACGCGAAGAGCACGGGCTGGCCCGAGCTGGCGAGCGGGGCGGCGGCGCTGCTGGCCATCGGGTCCGCACTGCTGTGGGTGGTGCCGCGGCTGCGCTGGGAAGCGCGCGTCGCTTCCTTGGCGGCGCTGGCCGGACAATTTTATCTGCACTCGTTCGTCGGGTTCCCGATTCCCTGGTATCTGCCGGCCGTGGCGTTCCTGTCTCTCACGGCGACGGGCCTGGCGCTGGCGCAGTTGGCGGGCACCCGGTTTCGCCTGGTCGCCACGGCGGCGGCCGTGCTGCTGGTGGGCGCGACCGCCACGCTGGCGGCGGCGACTGCCTGGCAGTTGCGGTGTCAGCAACGAATCGTGGAGGACGGCAACCGCCGCCAACTCGGCGAATGGTTGCGCGCCCAATCGGCTTCGGCGAAGGATACCGTGTTTCTCGAGCCGCTCGGTTACATCGGGTTTTTCTCGGGGCTGAAGATGCTGGATTATCCCGGGCTGAGCTCGCCCGAGGTGGTGGCGGCACGCAAGCGGGCGACCTCACAGAGCTACCCGTTCTGCTGGTCCGAGCTGATCATGGACTTGCAGCCGGACTGGCTCGTGCTGCGGCAGCACGAGCGCGAGTTCATCAAGAACCGCGATGCAGAGGTGTTGGAGCATTACTATGAGCGCGCCCGGGTGTTCGATGTGCGGGCGGAGGTGGCGGCGGTGAAATTCCTGCCGGGCCGTGCTTATCTGGTGAACGACGCCTACTACGAGGTTTACCGCCGCAAAGCCGGCCTGCCCGCCGGCGTGAGCCTGCGTCGCATCCGGCAGGCGGATCTCACCAAGCGCGACGGCTGGGGCCAGCCGGCCTACGACAGCGGGCGCAACCTGCTCGCGCACGCACCCTCGACGGTCGAGTTTCCGGTGGTTGCTGGTGCCGGGTGGCTGAGCGGCGGGTTCGGGTTGCTGGAAGGAGCCTACGCGAATCCGGCCAACGCCACGGACGGCGCGGGTTTCATCATCACCCACGTGAGCGAGGCGGGTGCGCGCACGGTGTTACTGGAACGGTTGCTGCGTCCCCAGGCGGAGGCAGGGGACCGCGGCACGCAGCGCTTCCGGGTCAAGCTGCCGGCCGACGGCGGGCGGCTTGAGCTCCACATCAACGTCGGGGCCTACGGCAGCAACGCCTTCGACTGGACCTACTGGACGGAGCTCACCGTTGAGACGCCGCAGGATTGGCGGTAGCCACCTCGGCCGCCAGCGCAGCGTGGCGTGGGAGCAGGACGGCGGCGTCGAATTCCGCCACAACCCGCGCACGAGCCCGGGAGGCGAGTTCGCGGCCAATGGCGGGAGTGAGCAGCAGTTTCGCCATGGCCTCGGCCAGCGCTGCCGTGTCACCGGGCGGCACGAGCGTGGCCTCGAGATCCGGGCGGACCTGCTCCGTGACACCATGCACGCCTGAACTCAGGATCGGCACGCCGCAGGCCATGGTCTCGAGGATGACCCGCGGCGAGGATTCCTCGTAGGTCGAGCAGACGAACAGGTCGGCCGCGGCGTAATACGGGAAGTAATCTCCGGTGGCCGGATGCACCTCGATATTGGGTCGGTTCACCTGGGCGAGCAGGTCGGTGAGCACGCCGTCGAAAGGTGTGTCGCCGCCGCCGAGCATCACGAAGCGCGTGCGCGCGGCCAGTTCCGGGTAACGCCGCCAGAGCAGGTCCACCGCACGGGTGAAGATATGCTGGCCCTTGCGGTCGCAGACCGTGCCGACGTTGGTCACGAGCAGTTCGCCGGGTTGGAGCTTGAAGCGCGCGCGCAACCCGTCGCGCGGATGGGTGGCGAGCCAGCGGTCGATGCGGCTCACGTCAATCCAGCCGGGGGCCAGGCGGTGGTTGGCGGGCCGGCCGTAGTCGAGGTGATAGCCGCGCGTCGTCTCGGTGGTGAAGGAGACGCGATCCGCGAGCCCGAAGGCCTCGTCGGCCAGGGCGACGACGGAGGGCTTCACGCGGTTGATGTAGAAGCTCGCGGGTGTCGTGCTCTCGTGCACGTAGAGGAGGACGGGCCGGCCGACGGCCTTGGCCGCATGGACGGCCCAGAAGGTCGTGAAGGTGTTGCAGACAACCAGGTCGGCGGCACGAAAATCGAAGGCTCGGCCGATAGCCGCGATGGCCGCCTCGGCGGCGGCGCGATCCGGGGCGGAGAACACCGCGCCGGCGTCAACCACGACGACTTTCGCGCCGCAGTCCTCGAAGCGCTGGCGCAGCGGTCCCTCCGCGGGCGTCACGACCGTGAGCGTGGCGCCGAGCGACGCGTAGTGGATCGCCACGTCCACGAGGAAAAGCGGAGCTCCCTCGAAGTTGAGGTTGTGCGAAACGAGCACGACTTTGCGCGGGAAGGGCGCGGCGGCCGCCAGCGGCGCCGGCTGCAGCGGGACGACAGCGGGGGCGGCTTTGGGCGCGCGAAGATCGAAATCTTTCTGGATGCGCGCGACTTCCTCGTGGAAGGGCGCGTCCTCCACGACCTCGATGCCGGCTGCGCGGAGGGTGTGGCGCAGGGCGGTGTGCACCGAGCCGACTGCGATGCTGGGGTAGGCGACTTTTTCGTCCTCGTTGGTGTAGAGCCGGCTGCGTTGGACGGAGCACAGGTGCAGGCTGCCGTCGTCCAGCTCGGCGTAGAGCCGGAGGCACACCGGCTCAGGTAGCTGAGCCGGCACATCGATGATGCCGAACAAGCCAGCCTGCGCGGCGTTCGCGAACTGAGGAAAATGGGCCGCGGGGCCGGGCGAAGGCAGGCCGTGTTCGATGGTCTGCCAGACCTGCAGGTCAAAGGTGGCAAGCAGGCGCTTGATCGGCTGGGTTTCGTGGAACAGCCAGCCCAGCACCGCGGCGCGGCCGAAGCCGCAGCGGGTGATCGCGGCCGGTTCGTCCAGGTGGCCGTGAAAGGGCAGGTGCGGATGCCGCAGGTCGCGCGGGTAGGGAATCGACGCAACGAGGTCTTGGATCAGAGATTCGAGCGGGTGCCCGGGTTGGCGTCGCACTTCGCGCAGGAGAGTTTGCAGCAGCCGGCCGTATTCGTGCCAGCGCAACGGGCCGGAGGGAGTCGCGACGTTGGCCACGGGCAGGGCCGCGTCGGCCTGGCAGGCCAGGTTTTGGAAGGCGCGCCAACGGCCCTCGATTTCCAACGCCTCCAATACGATCTCCACGGGACCCGGTGCCAGCTCGACCACGACCGTGAACTCGGCCAGCGCCACCGGCCGGCCGGTTTGGAAATGCGCGGCGAGGTCGGCGCGGGGAAAGCCGTGCACCGCGGGAAAGATCCGGTTCCCGATCCGCGCGCGGACGTCCACGAGATGGCCGCCCGGCTTCGGCCACACCCAGCCGCGCAACACGTGCCGGCCGGGGGGCAGGGTGGCGCCGGTGGCGGGCGATTCGAGGTGACTGAAACTGAAGGCGGTTTCGTGCATGGGGCGTCAGCCAAGCCAGGCCTCGCGGATCATCTGGAGATGACGCGGCAGGGCGCGGCTGTGGTGGTAGTGGCGGGCGGCGCGGGCGCGGGCCATCGAGAGCATCTTTGTGTTGCCGGCGAAATGATCGGTGAGCGCGGCCTTGAGCGCGGTGGCGAGTTTGTGCGGATCACCCGCGGGCACGAGGTAGGCCTCGTCGGTGTTGGTCAGCATCTCGGCGATTCCGTTCACGTCGGTGCTCACGATGCGGTTGCCGAAGACCATCGCCTCGAGAATCACGCGCGGGAACGATTCCTCGAAGCTCGTGCACGCGAGCAGGTCGGCGAGGCGGTAGAAATCGTAGATGTCGGGCGTCTCGTCGAAAATCTTCACCGTGTCCTGCAGGCCGAGCAGCTGAATGTCCTCGGCGAGCGACTCCATGTAGAGACCGGGGCGCGCACCGACGATGACCCATTGGATCTTTTTGCCGGGGAACAGGGCGGGCAGCTCCTTGCGCAGGAGGTCGATGCCGCGGATGTAGATGTGCTGGCCCTTGCGTTCGCAGACAGAGCCGATGTTGACGATGACGACGGAGTCGGGATCGAGCCCGTGCTTGCGGCGTAGGTCGGCGGGCGCATGCGCGGCGGCGAAGGCATCGATGCGGTCGAAGTCCACCCAGCTGGCGAGCAGGCGGAAGTTGTCGTTGGCGTTCTGTTCCTCGTGGATGGCGCGCGTGGATTGGGCGGTGAACACAACGCGCGTGGCGAGCTGCAGCGCCTCCTCGACGACCGGGTGCAGGGCCGGCGGCAGGCTGGCCTCGAAGAAGCGGCGCACGGGCTTGCTCTCGTGAAGGTAGAGGGCGGAGGGCTTGCCGAGGTGGTTGGCGAGGTGCACGACCCAAAAGGAAAGCAGGGTGTTGCCGATGAAGACGTCGGCATCTTCCCAGGTGCGCCTGGCGACGAAGGCTTTTAGGGCGATGTCGAAGCCCGCCGGCGTCTTGGCGTCGCGGAGGCCGGTGGCGTCCCAGATTTGCACCTTGAGCCCGGCCTGCTCGAAACGGGCGCGGAGCGGACCATCCTCGGGCGAGACGACGGTGACGGACACGCCGGGCTGGGCCGCGAGGAAGCGCGCCAGTTCCAGCAGGAAGATCGGCGCGCCCTCGAGCTTGAGGTTGTGCGTGACCAGCAGCGCGCGGAAGGGGCGCGGCCGCTCGGCGTGCCGGCGATGGTAAGGGTCGAGAGGCACGTTGCGGGGCGGGAACTGCAGCGTCTCGCTGCGGTAGGGGTCGCGCTTGGCTCCGTGGCGCGCGATGTAGGCGAGGTGTTCGCGTTCGGCGTAGCGGTTGCCGCGCGAGGCGCTGCCGACGTGGCGGAGCACGGCTTGCGGCGTGACCACGCAACGGAAACCGGCCTCGCCGGCGCGCAGGCAATAATCCACGTCGTTGTAGGCGACCTGCAGCTGGTCTTCGTCGAAGCCACCCAGCTGGCGGTAAAGGTCGGTGCGGGTCAGCAGGCAGGCGCCGGTCACCGCCACCACGTTGCGCGCCGCGTGCGGCAGAAACAGGTAGCCGAGATCTTCGGCCGGCTCGCGTTCGAACAGGACGTGCGCCAGGCCGTCCTCCTGGCAAAGCGAAATGCCGGCGTGGTTGACCGTGCCGTCGGGGTAGAGGAGCTTGGCGCCGACCACCCCCACGCCGGAGATACTAAGCCAGCCGACCATGTCCTCGAGCCAGCCGGGGGCGAGGGCCTCGACATCGTTGTTGAGGTGCAGCACGAGCGGCGTGTCGGCGCGGGCGGTGCCGAGGTTGACGAGGCGCGAGTAGTTGAAACCCTCCGTGGCGGCCGGGGCGTGCAGAACCTCGCAGAGCAAATCGGTGCGGGCAACGAGGGTGTCGAGGTAGCCGAGCGCGGCGGGATCGTCGGAGTTGTCATCCACCACGATGACCTTCACGGACTCGCGCGGCGTGGTGCGGGCGATCGAGTCGAGGCAGGTCTTGAGGAGATCGGGACGGTTCTTCGACGGGATGACCACCGTGACCGGATTTTCGCGGAGGATGTCCGCGCTCCATTTCAATTGGTGGAGGCAGAGTGCGTAGTTTTTGGCGAACTCCGGCAGCATGGGCTCGGCGCGCAGTCCACGGCGGGCCACGGCCTCGGCGATGCCCTTGCGCGCGGCTTCGAAGAGATAGCCCTTCTGGTCGCCGCGCGAGGCCGTGCTCTCGGCGTGCGCGCGCCAGTGGTAGCCGATGAAGGGCACATGCACGACATCCTGGGCGTCGATCAATTCCCAACAGCGGAGGAACAGGTCGATGTCCTGCGCGCCGTTGAACTCCGGGCGGAGGCGGCCGGCCTTCTCGACGATGGAGCGGCGGATGACCGTGAGGTGGTGCGTGTAGTTGTGCGTGATGGCCATCTCGGGGCTCCAGGCACCCTTGAACTGCGGATCGAAGCGCCGGCCGGAATCGTCGATCTTGTCCTCGTCGGTGTAGAGGTATCCGGCGGTCGGTTGCCGGAGGATGGCTTCGGCCACATGCAGCAGCGAGTCGGGCGGGAGCACGTCGTCGTGGTCGAGCAGGGCGACGAAATCGCCGGTGGCGGCATCAAGCGCGGAGTTGGTCGCGCGGGAAATGTGGCCGTTTTCGGCGCGAAAGATCGGCTTGATGCGGGCGTCGGTGCGGGCGGCCTCCTCGAGGATGCGGCGCACGTGCGGTTGCGGTGAAGCGTCGTCGGCGATGCAGAGTTCCCAGCGCGGGTAGAGCTGCTGTTTCAGGCAAGCGAGCAGCTCGCGGAGGTATTTCTCCGGCGTGTTGTAGGCCGGGACGACGACGCTGATGAGCGGACCGCCGGCCCTGACGGCGGCATTGGCGTCCTGCTGCAGCACGGCGTGCAGGCGCGGCGTGAGTCGGTTGTGCCAGCACCAGCGGGTGTAAGGATCTTGATCCTTGCGGCGAACGATGGCCGTGGGGAGAGGCTTTTCCTCGCCGTGACTGAGGGAGGAGGCGAGCTGCTGCTTGAGGCGGTCGATCTCCCGGCGGGCGTCGGTCCAGCTGTCAAACTGGTAGCGACCGAGCAGGCGTCCCCGCAGGAAGGCGGCGACTACGCGGTAGAACAGGAAAGGTTTGAAGACCGGAATCGCGCCGGCGTGCTCGTCGCGCCGGTCGAGATGGAGACGGCGGGCGAAGGCGAGGGAGCGGGTGCCGTCGGGTTTCTCGGCGAAAACAAGCAGGTTGGCCGGACTGGGTGTGTCCTTGCGGATGTCCACCAAGCCGTAGAAGCCGGACTTGCCGGCGTTGGGATGATCAGGCCGGTGAGCGGCGACGTCGGGTCTGTCTTTGGGATAGACCAGCCGGTTTTCAGGCTGCACCCCGGTCGTGGCGCCGAGCCGGGAGAGATCGTGCCCTTCGCCGAACACCCAGCCGGTGATGCGAAATTTATCGTAGCCGACGTTGATCCAGTAGCCGGGATTCTCGATGGAACCGACCAGCCGGTCGCCCGCACCCACATCGGTATTGGCCTGCAGCACCTCGGCCAGCACATGATCTGTCTCCCGACAAAGTTCGCTCCACGGCGCGCGGTGGAAATGCCGGTAGAGGTGCTGGAGCGTGGCCTGGACGAGAGCGGCCCGGAGGATCTTCGGCGGCTTGGTGGCCTTGGGCGGCAGGGCCCAGGTGTCGAGCGGGGTGCGGAAAAACTCCCGCCATTGCGTGCCGTCGTGCCAGTCGAGCGCCAGGGTTTGGGCTCCGCGCCATACCTGAACCCGCTGCATGAACCCGGTGTGCCGGGCCGCCTCGGCCCCGCCGAAGGCTGCCTTGATGTCGGGCCGCTCCAAGCCGTAGAGGCCGAGGGTGGCGCGCTTGTCCACGCGGGCCCGGATGTCGAGGCAACGAACCTGCTCGCCCGCATAGAGCCAGCCCCGGATTTCAAAGCGGGCCTCGGTTGGCCGCCAGGCGGTGGGACTGTCGATGTGAAACTGGGGCGAAGCCGGGTCGGGCATGGGCTAGGGAGGGAAATTAGCGTGCCGGGTAGTGGGGGAGTAAAGCAACTTCCTGCCATGATGGATTCTGCGTGCGTTTGCGGCTTGGTGAGATTGGGCTGACGGAACGCGGCCTTGGCTGGCGGTATGGGTAGCAGGCACTTTTTACAGCCCGGCGATCTGGAGCAGGAAAAATCTTAAAACTGAGGGTTGACAGGGATTGTGCCGATACGCACGTTCACCGCTCTCATCCCGTAATGCTCAGCGTCGTCGCCATTGCCCTTATTACCGTCGTCCTGGCCCTTGTTGCCGTGGACACTAATACTACTGGGCGGCTCGCCGAAGTCTCAAACTCCTAAGAGAGAAAACAGAAAAAAGATGAAGCCGCCCACGAAAAGGGCGGCTTTTTTATTCTCCAGCCCTTATGACGCAGACCCTTAAAACCCCATCCTCGCCCTGCCGGAAATGTTCCGGTAGCGTGGAATGACCATTTCCCTATGGATTCCGGCAAACGCCACAGCCACGTTGTAACAGAAGGTCCGAACCGGGCTCCCGCCCGCGCCATGATGAAGGCGATCGGTTTTACCGATGAGGATCTCAGCAAGCCGCTCATCGGCATCGCCAACACATGGACCGAGATCGGCCCCTGTAATTTCCACCTCAGGGAATTGGCGGATCATGTAAAAGCGGGCATCCGCGCCGCCGGTGGCACTCCGTTGGAGTTTAACACGGTTTCCATCTCCGACGGCATCACGATGGGCACCGAAGGCATGAAGACT
>CBINOW010000018.1:0-45166 GCA_966252395.1 uncultured Oleiharenicola sp.
CGTTTCACGCCTTATGCCGAGCTCGACGTCCCGCAGTTGCTCGAACGCAAGAACCTTCTGACGCGCCTTCTGGGCAAACACACCGTCACCGGCCTGGCCGAGCAGACCACGCGCGAACAGTCGGGCTACAACTGGACGAGCTTCGCCCTCGATCAGGCGCAGGCCGAGTATCTGGCCGGACCCAACCAAGGTATCGGCGACAGTTCCCGCTTGGTTGGCACCACCGTCTATCTCGGGCCCTCCATCGCCACGGCCACCTCCATGTCCGGGGCCAACCTCTCGAACATCGGCGCTCAGCTGCAGCCCGCCCTCGACGGCGCAGGCCAGGCCAAGGCCTGGTATTTCGACGGCCATTACACGGCCAGCGTCTCGCCTGGTGCCACCTACGTGCCACCGGCCGTCGGGCTCGCCCCCAATGCCGTCGGCGGCACCAGCCTCGCGCAGGCGGAGAACGCCGTGAACTACGCCGGATGGGGCGCCGCGCCGCGCACGCTCAACATCTGGACCGATGACGAACTGGGGGAAAAGAGCCTCGCCACGAGCGCCTTCCTTACCCGGGACGTCACCACGTCGTTCGCGATCGTGGACCAGTGGCGCCTGCTCGACGACCATGTGGTCGTGACCGGAGGACTGCGCCGCGACAAGATCGAGACCTACTACCCTGGCAATCCCAGCCTCGCGGCCAATGATCCCGGCCGCACCGGCAACCGCACCGTGCTCAGCGCCACGACCGACGTGGTGGACTGGGATGCACCGTTCGAGTTCGCCGATGACCCGTCGTATTCCTACACCAGCAACTGGATGAAGACCTACGGCGCGGTGGTTCATCTGCCGGAGTTCATCCGCAAGCGCACGCCGCTCGGTTTCCGCACGAGCCTCATCTTCAACCGCTCGGAAAATTTTCGGCCGGAAAACCGCGTTGATCCCATCACGGGTGCCCAGCTGACCCCGCCCACCGGTGAGACCAAGGAGTATGGCGTTGCCTTCTCCCACCCGGAGAAGCGGTTCGCCGTCAAAATCAACTGGTATGAGACGAAGGTCACGAACGCCTCGCTGCCCGACAACGGTGTGATCGGCTTCGCCGCCGACGAGTTCCTCCGCTCCTATCGCGACGCGCTGGGAATCCTCTACGTCAACGATCGGAACAAGGGCACAAACGAGTCCGGCGGCAACCCGTCGCTGGCCACGGGCACGCCCCCCAACTCCGGCATGAGCGGCACCTGGTATTTCCGCCCGACGGCGCAGACGACCAATACCAGCCTCGACCTCGATCCGGCCAATCCGCACCTGTATCCCTACCAGCCCGAACGCGCGCCCACGGCCGAGCTGCCCTGGACGCTGCAAGACTGGATCAATGCGGAGGATCACGCCCTCGCCGCCGCCCGGGCCATGATCAAATCAACCCAGGGTGATGTCGCGAAGCAGTATATGAAGACGTGGAACATCGGCAGCGCCTTCGACTGGAGCGCCGCCAACTGGAACATCACGTCCACCGGTCCGCGCGGCACCCGCGTGACGGGCGACACCCTTTCCAAGGGCACCGAAATCGAGCTTTTCTTCAGCCCGCTGCCCAATTGGGACATCACGCTGAACGCGGCCAAGACCTTCGCCACGCGCCGGAACCTCGCCGGCAACATGGCCTCTTGGCTCCAGGATCGTTGGGCGCTCTACAACGAGAAATACACCGGCGCCGAGAGCGGCCTGCTCATCGGTTCGTTCCGTTGGTTCGGTCATGGCAACGGCTCCATCAACGACGCCTATGCTCGCTTCGGCCGCAACGGCTACCGTTTCTACAGCGAATTCTACTCCCGTGAGGGCGTGAATGTCGCCGACATGCGGCCCTACCGCTTCAACCTCGTGACGAACTACCGCTTCACCGAGGGTCGTTTCAAGGGCACCGCCGTCGGCCTTTCCTATCGCTGGGAGGACCGCAGCGTGATCGGCTACGGCGTGACCGAGACGACGCCGGAGCTCTTCAGCCCGGACGGCACGCGCTCGCTCAGCGCCGCCGTCGGCGCGCTCGACGTCAACAAGCCGTTCTACAGCGACTACGAGTCGCACGTCGGCGCCTGGGTCTCCTACAGTCGGAAGATATTCAAGGACATCGACTGGCGCATTCAGCTCAACGTGAACAATGTCGGTGAGAATGACCGCATCCTCCCCGTGACCGTCAATCCCGACGGCTCCGGTGCGGCCTATCGCATTGCCTATGGCATGGGCTGGAATCTCAGCAGCACGTTCAGGTTCTGATTTGGTAACAGAGAGGTAACTTCGGGCGCCATGTCCCTCCGGGGTCATGGCGCCCTTTTTCGGCCCAATCTAGGCCGCAGCGCACGACCTCCGTGGCCGAGTGAGCCGAATCCAGTCTTCGGTCCGCCTTAGTTGGAGGCGGGACTATCAGTCCCGCAGCCCGCTTGGCTCCCCGATTCGAGGGAGGAACGGCCTCGCGCTAAGTTCGCCAAGGACGCAAAGGGCTGGAACCGTGGCGTCCTTTGCGTTCGTGGCGCGAGGCGTGGCTCGGCTGGGCGCAGGCGTGCAGGCACAAACTCCATGCCAGCGTCTTGGGGACAAGCCGCTCCACCGTGAGGGCGGCGGTGCGCCTCAGCGTTCGACTTTGTCGCCGTCGATTTCGACGACGTAAACCGTGCCCATGGCGTCGTTGACGTAGCGGCTCGGGCTGAAGGAGCGGCGCCCGTTGGGCAGCGTGTTTACCTCAAGCGGCGTGCGCTGGGCGTCGGCGAGTTCATAAACGGTCTTGATGCGGTTCTTGAACGCCGGCAGCGCGAACCAGCCGTCGCCGCCGACGCGCTCCACCTTGAAGAGCGTGAAGTAGAGTTTGCCGGGCTTGGTCGTGCAGCGCCAGTCGTTGAAACCAAGGAACACCGGTTGGCCGGCGCGGTTCGTGAGCTGGGTCGCGTAGTCACCGAATTCCTCGCCGAAGGGCGAGCGACCGGCGCCGTAGATCGCCTCGCCGTTCACGCGCAACCACGCGCCGACTTCGCGCAGGGCGTCCTGACTGGGTTGCGGGATGACACCCTCGGCGGTGGGACCGACGTTGAGCAGGTAGTTGCCGCCCTTGGAGACGATGTCCACGAGCTTGAAGATGAGTTCGCCGGGAGACTTCCAGTTGTGGTCGTCGCTGCGGTAGCCCCAGGTGTGGTTAAGCGTGGCGGGAACCTCGAAGGCGTCGTCGCTGGCCTTGGGCGGGATGACGTTGTCGCCCGTGCTCTGGTAGTCGCCCACGGTGCCGAGGCGGCCGTCGATCAGCGTGGCGGGTTGGAGCGAGCGGACGATGTCGGTGAGACGCTTGCCGCGATGCGCCTGACTCGCGCCGTTCATGAGCTGCGGCGTGTCGAACCAGATCAGGCAGATCGGGCCGTAGTTTGTGAGGAGCTCGCGCAGCTGCGGCTCGACCTTTTCCTGCAGGTAGCGGTCGAAGGCGCCGCTCTTCTCCTTGGAGTCGTTGCCGGGAAAATCCCAGTTGTTGCCTGCGCCGCCCGGCTCGTGCCAGTCCTGCGACTGCGAGTAATAGACGCCGAAACGCAGGCCGCGTTTGGCACAGGCTGCGGCGAGCTCGGCGACGACGTCGCGCTTGAACGGCGTGGCGTCCACGACGTTGAAGGGGCTGGCGGCGGACTTGAAGAGCGCGAAACCGTCGTGGTGTTTCGAGGTGATGACGACGTATTTCATGCCGGCATCGACTGCGAGCTGGGCCCACGCGTCGGCGTCGAAGCGCACCGGGTTGAACCATTCGGCGAGCTGCGAGTATTCGGCATTGGGGATGCGCAGGCGGTGCTGCACCCATTCGCCTATGCCGGGGGAGCGCTGGCCCTTCCAATAGCCGGCCGGAATGGCGTAGAGGCCCCAGTGGATGAAGAGTCCGAACTTATCGTGACGGAACCACTCCAGCCGCTGCTCCTTGGCCGCGCGGCTCTCGGGATCGGCATTTGCCGCATCGGCCGCGGGCAGGGAAGGGGACGAGACCGCAAACGCGGCTAAAATCAGGAGGAAGGAAGCGCGGGTCTTCATAGACGGTGGGGTGGAGGGCACAGGAATTTTGGCTTCCATGGGCCGTCTTGTCGATACCGGCAAACGGGATGCGGGTGCGGCGGTTCAGTCACGCACGGCGATGCGGGCGGGCAGGCTGGAGCCGTCCACCCAGCGGCCCTCGACCAAAATGCGGCGGCAGTATTGCGGGATGCCGCGTTCGTGCTGGTGGATAAGGCCGGCGAGGGTGGCGATGGCGACGCGGCCGACCTCCACGGAGTTCTGGTCCACGCCGGCATCGAAATGCCCGTCGAGCAGGCTGAGTGCGGCCACGCCCACATCCTCGGGCACGCGGCAGCGGACCGTGGCCAGCAATTCCGGGAGGTAGCCGATGGCGCACAGGATGGCGTCCGGCCGGGTTCCGCGCAGCCATTTGCGGAACAGGCGGGTGTCGGTCACGCGATTGGTGTCGCTGAGGGTGAGCGGGGCAAGGTGGCTGCGCAACGGCACGTGCGTGTCCTGCGCGCTCAGGTAGCCGGCGCAGAAGTTGCCCCCCGTGTTGCGTTCGAACGGGTGCGCGGTGACATAGGCGATGCGGCGGTAGCCTTTCTCCCACATCCGCTCGTAAGCCATGGCCGCGCAGTTCTTCTGATCGCTGGTGACGATGTGCACGCGCAGGTGTTTCACGGAAATGCCCAGTCGCACCACCGAGAACTGGTCCCAGTCGAAGCCGACCAGGTCGAGCCCATGGGCGTGCGGCGGCACCAGAATGCCGCGGACACTGCGGGCGAGCAGGATCTGCTGGAGGCGTGCGGCGGTCATGTCCTTGCCGATGACAAATTCCTCCAGCCGGTAGCCGAGTCGCTCGGCATAGGCGTTCGCGCCGCGCCAGTAGGCGTCGAATTCCTGAAAACGTCGCAGCTGCCGCGGATCGGGCCACTGGTTGAGCCAGGCGAGGGTGGAACGGATCTCCACCGGGCGCTTCGACTGCCGGTAGGCGGAAAGCGAGGCGAGCATCGGGTCGGGCCGGTAGCCGAGCCGTTCGGCCACGGCGGCGATCTCCTGCCGGCGTTCCGCCGGGATGCGTGGGTCGCCCCGCAGGGCCAGGGAGACCGTCACGTGGGACACGCCGACTTCGCCGGCGATGTCGCGCAACGACACGCGGGAGCCGGGGCGGGCGGGGCGGGAGGAGGGCACGGCCGGATGCTGGCGATGGCGGCTTACCAGTGTAAACAGAGAAACAGTCGGCAGCGAAAGGTGCAGACGTTGGGATGTTGGACACCCCGCCTCCCCTTTCACATCCCGGCTGCACCCCGTTTATCCGGACGTCGCGGCTCCTCCCTCATGTCCTCCGCCGCCCTGATCCTCTCCCCCGAAGCCCTCGCCTCCGCCTATGGTGAACCGGTCCTCGGCCGTCTGCGCGCCCGGACCGGTCCGCTCACCGTGATTGCGCCGGGCGGTTCCTGGCGCGAGCACCGTGCGGCGCTGCTGGAGACAGAGTTTATCTTTTCCGGCTGGGGCGCGCCCCGCATGGATGCGGAGTTTCTCCGTCACCTGCCGAAACTGAAGGCGGTGTTCTACGCCGGCGGCTCGGTGCGCTACTTCGTCACCGACGCCGTGTGGGCGCGGGGTATCCGCCTGACCACGGCGCAGGCCATCAACGCCATCCCGGTGGCCGAGTATGTGGTCTCCGTCCTGCTGCTCGGCCTCAAACGCTTCTGGCACTACGCGCAGTTGACACGGGCCATGCGGGATTTCCCGGCGGAGCGGCCGATGCCCGGCGCATATGGCGCGGTCGTCGGACTGGTTTCCTATGGCAGCATCGCGCGGCTGGTGCGCGAGCGCCTGCGCACCTACGAACTGGAGGTGATCGTCCACGATCCCTTCCTGAGCAAGGACGAGGCGCGGCGCGAAGGGGTGCGCAAGGTCGGGCTGGACGAGTTGTTCGCCGAGGCCGATGCTGTGTCCGTGCATACGCCCCACCTGCGCGAGACAGAGCGGCTGATCCAGGGCCGGCACCTCGCGGCCCTGCGCCCCGGCGCGCTTTTCCTCAACACCGCGCGCGGCGAAGTGGTGGACGAGCCCGCGATGATCGCCGTGCTCCGGGACCGGCCCGACCTGCAGGCCGTGCTCGACGTGACGGCGCCCGAGCCGCCGGCATCGGACTCCCCGCTCTACGCCCTGCCCAACGTCGTGCTCACCCCGCACATCGCGGGCTCGGTGGGCCGCGAGTGCCTGCGCATGGGGCACGCCATGGTGGACGAATTCGAGCGCTGCCTGGAGGGGCGGCCCCTGCGCTGGGAGATCAACGCCGCGCAGGCGGAGCGGATTGCCTGAGGCCCGCCGCACCGCACACCCCATGATCACGGGCTACGACACTCTCAACATCGCGTTCTACTTCGCGTTCATGATCGGGATCGGGCTCTATTTCGCCCGCCGGAACAAGGACACTTCGGCGTATTTTCGCGGCGGCGGCGCGCTGCCGTGGTGGATTACCGGCGCGGGCGCGTGGATGGCGGGGTTCAGCGCGTGGACCTTCACTGGCGGCGCGGCCAAGATGTATGAGACCGGCCCCTATGCGGTGGTGCTGTTCTACCAGAACGTCGTCTCGACCTTCGTGCTTCTGCTGTTCACCTGCTACCGCTTTCGCCGGATGCGCGTGGTGACGCCCTTCGAGGCGCTGCGCCTGCGCTACGGTCCAGGCACGCAGCAGTTCTACACCTGGGTGCGCCTGCCGGTTTCGCTGATCTTCAGCAGCCTTGGCCTCAACTTTGTGGGCGTCTTCATGGCCGCGGTCTTCCGCACCGACCTGACCCTCACGCTCATCGTGCTCGGGGTGACCGTGACCCTGGTGTCGATGCTGGGCGGCGCCCTCGGCGTGGCGGCGAGCGACTTCGTGCAGATGCTCCTGGTGGTGACGGTGACGCTGGTCATCACGATCCTCGCCCTGCTGCAGCCGGCCGTCGGCGGGGTCGCCGGGCTGCTGGAACGCGCACCGGAGGCCCACTTCGACTGGGGCGAGTTTGCGCGGCCGGGCTACATCTCGCTGTGGTTCCTCGCGCTCACGGTGAACACGATCATCAACAAGAGCAGCCTGAACGACGAGAGCGCGGCCAAATACATGATGGCGCGCAGCGACCGCCACGCGCGTCTCAGCCTGATCATCCCGATCATCGGCACCCTGCTCGGGCCGCTCATCTGGCTGGTGCCGCCGATGGCCGCGGCCATCACGCATCCGAACCTGGCGGCGGAGTTCCCCGCCCTCAAGTTCCCGCACGAGGCCGCCTTCCTCGCCACGGCCGCCGACGTGCTGCCGCAGGGCATGCTCGGCCTTCTGATCTGCGGCATCTTCGCCGCGACGCTCACCACCCTCGATGGCATCCTCAACCAGGGCGCCGGCATCGTCGTGCGCAATTTCTACCTGCCCGTCGTCAATCCCCATTGCCCCGAGAAAAAGCTGCTCTGGCTGAGCAAGTCCGTGACCGCCGTCTTCGGGGTCGTGGTCATCCTGCTGGCGGTGCTCATCAGCCGCTACCGCTCGCTCGGGTTCTTCGACCTGCTCAACCAGGTAGGGGTCAGCCTGTTGCTGCCGCTGGCTGTGCCGGCCTTCCTCGGCATTTTCTACCGGCGCACGCCGGGGTGGTCGGCGTGGTCCACGGTGCTGATCGGCTTCGTCGTCTCGCTCGCCGTTGGCATGCCGGCGGCCGTGCGCGATGCCGTGGCCGGGTGGACCGGGCTGCACTTCGCACCTTTGCTCCGACCGGAGATGTTCGCCTGGATTCCCGGCCTCGGCGGGCCCTACAAACCGGAAGAACTGACCGAATTCACCGTCATCGCCACCGTCGGCTCCATGCTCGTCATGTGCGTCGGCTGGTTCTTCTTCACCACGCTGTTCTACGACCGTTCGCCGGCCGACTACCGTGCCACGGTGGATGAGTTCTTCGCGCGGCTGAAAACCCCGCTGCCGGACGATCCGGCCGCGGCCGTGAAGGAGAATCACGGTTTCGTCGGCGCGGTCGGCCGGCTGTGCTTTATCTACGGCGGGTTCCTCATGCTGCTCGTCGTGATTCCCAATTCCCCGCTCGGCCGTTTCTGCTACCTCGCCTGTGGCGGCGTGATCCTGCTGATCGGGGCTCTCATGGTGCGCTCGCATCGGCGGAACATGCTTCAGGACGCGGCGTCCTGACTCTGGCGGTCCGGCCCGCGTGTTTGCGATGACTTTAATCCGCAATCCTGTCCTGCGCGGCTTCAACCCCGACCCGTCGTTTGTGCGGGTGGGGGAGGACTATTACCTCGCGACGAGCACCTTCGAATGGTGGCCCGGCGTGACGCTGCACCACTCGCGCGATCTCGTGCACTGGCGCCTGGTCGGCCACGCACTGACGCGCGAGTCGCAGCTCGCCCTGCGCGGCATCGCCGACTCCGGCGGCGTGTGGGCGCCCTCGCTCAGCCATGCCGACGGAAAATTCTGGCTCATCTACACCAACGTCCGCACCAGCGGCATGGGCCGGCCGTTCAAGGATCTCGGCATCTATCTCACCACCGCGACCGACATCCGGGGGCCGTGGTCCGATCCGGTCGCGCTGAATTCGATCGGCTTCGACCCGTCGCTGTTTCACGACGACGACGGCCGCAAATGGCTCGCGAACATGATGTGGGATTACCGTCCGGGCAAAAACCGGTTCGCCGGCATCGTGCTCCAGGAATACGATCCGGTGGCGTGCAAGCTGACCGGTCCGATGACCAAGATCCTCGCCAAGGACGGGCTCACCGAGGGGCCGAACCTCTACAAGCGCGACGGTTGGTATTATCTGATGCTCGCCGAGGGCGGCACCGGCTGGAACCACGGCATCACGATGGCGCGCGCACGCACGATCACCGGACCCTACGAGCTCGACCCGCAACCTTCTGTGCTCACCACCCGCACCGCGCCGGACTGGCCGCTGCAAAAGGCCGGCCACGGCGAACTGGTCGAGACGCCTGATGGCGAATGGTATCTCGCACACCTCGCGGCCCGCCCGTTGACCCTCGGGAGGGTCGATCCTGCGAAACCTCCGCGCGATCGTCATCCCGCCGACCGCGACACCTTGCGCCGCTGTCTGCTCGGCCGCGAGACGTGCCTGCAAAAAGTTGCGTGGTCCGACGACGGCTGGCTGCGGCTGGCCGGTGGGGGCACCCCGGCTTCATCTGCGCTCCCCGCACTCACCGTGCCCGCGCCGCGCGGTGTCACGCCACAGCCGTGGCCGGAGCCGCCCGTGCGCGACGACTTCGATGCGCCGCGGCTCGATCCGTCGTGGTGTTCCCTGCGCGGTCCCGTCGAGGAGAGCTGGGCCTCGCCGACCGTGCGTCCCGGCTGGTTGCGGTTGTGCGGACGCGAATCGCTGCACTCGCTGTTTCACCAGAGCTTGGTGGCCAAGCGCCTCACCGAGCACCGCGCCGTCGCGCGCACACTGCTGGAATTCCTTCCGGAGCACTTCACGCAATCGGCGGGACTCGTCTGCTACTACGACACGCGCACGCATTTCTACCTGCGCGTCACGCACGACGAGACGCGGGGCCGCGTGCTCGGCATCGCGTTCACCGACGACGGCGCCTACGGCGAACTGGCCGAGTCCACCGTCGCGGTGAACGACTGGCCCGCCGTGCATCTCCAGGCCGAGATCGACGGCGCGCGGCTGCAATTCTCCGCCTCGCGCGACGGTGCCGCCTGGCAGCCGGTCGGCCCGGTGCTCGATGCGTCGAAACTTTCCGATGACTACGGTTCCACTCTGCATTTCACCGGAACCTTCGTCGGGGTTTGCGTGCAAGATGTTGGCGGCGCGGGCATCGCGGCGGATTTTTCCCACTTCGATTTGAGCAACGACGGCCGGGCCGGATGACGGCAAAATTATTATTTGCTTACCAGTGAAACCACGGGGACCGTTGAAAAGGAAGCCCACGGAGAAGATAGCCAGCACCGATCCCGGCACCCCTGCCGACCCTAACCCCACCGATACGCTCCCGCGTTTCATCCCCATGAATACTCCGTGCAGTCTTTTCCGCGCTCCGCGGATTCCGGGCCGCCTGCTTCCCTGGCGCCCCCTGCTAGCGACCCTCCTGTTTAGTCCGGTGCTGCTTTCCGCCCAGGTTCAGGCGCCGACGCCGACTGCCACCGACACCGCCAAGCCCGTCCCGACGGAGCCGGTTTACGAACTCAGCCCGTTTGAAGTGAACGCCGAAAAGGACGACGGCTTCATGGCCACCAACGCCGGCACGGCCACCAAGCTGGGCTTGGACATGAAGGACATGTCGGCGCCCTATTCGGTCATGACCGGCGAGTTCATCCGGGCCATGGGCCTGACCGATCTCCAGTCCGCCGTCATGTGGTCCACGAACGGCGCGCCCGTGCTCGACGGCCAGGGCGCCGACCTGTTCGGCGGCGGCGGCACCTCGACGGCCTCGACGATGTATAACATCCGCGGTGCCGTCCTCAACGCCGGCCAGCAGCGCAACTTCTTCCTCAACGCCGGCATCAACGACACCTACAACATCGAGCGCATCGACTTCGGCCGCGGCCCCAACGCCGTGCTTTTCAACGTCGGCGCCAACGATGCGCTGGGCGGCGGTATCAGCACCCAGGGCAAACGCGCGCGCACCGATCGCGACATGTTCGCGCTCGGCTTGACTGTCGGCTCGTGGGATTATTACCGCAGCACGCTCGACGTGAACCGCGTGTTGATCCCCGACAAGCTCGCCGTTCGCGCAAACCTGCTCTACCAGAAGCGCAAGGGCTGGCAGGACCAGGAGTTTGACAATCGCGAGGGCATCACCCTTTCCGGGCTCTACCGCCTCGGTCGCAAGACCGAGCTCCAGGTCGAGGGCATCTCCGACAAGGTGGAGCGCGCCCGCGTTCCGCTGCCCTACTTCGACAATGTGAGCGGGTGGAACGGCACCACGGTTTTCTCCGGGCCGATCACCGACAACCAGCTGAACGGCCTGGCGGCGCTGGGCAACGGCACGCTGCTCACCCGCGGCGCCACCAGCCCGACCAACCCGGCCATCACCGCCTACCAGGGCCAGCCCGAGGGTGTCTGGCGCGAGAACAGTAACGTCTATATCTACGACCCGGCCACGAATTCCGTGATGAACTGGATTCACACGGGCAGCACGCGGCGCGGCGACGAGACTCCGCTCACCCCGATCTACATCAATGGCACGGCCTGGAGCCGGAACAACAACGGCGAAATCCTGCCGCTCGGAAACTACGGCGCCAGCGGCGGCAACAGCCGCACGCCGGGCGTCACCAGCAACGGCGGCCAGGCCGCCTTCTACGACATGATCAACCTGCCCGGGGATCTCTTTTCCCGGCAGGTCGCGGCCTCGAACTTCGAGGTGCCCGGCAAGCGGTTCTCGGCGATGCCCAACGCCCCGCTCTTCGTGCAGACGACGAAGGACATCAACTTTGCGCTCCGCCACCAGTTCAGCGAAAACCTCTATTTCGAGCTGGCCGGCGACATGAACCGGGTGATCGAGACCCCGCTCGCCAGCTACCTCGGCCTGCGCTCGGCCTTCATCGACCTCAACCAAACCCTGCCCAACGGCCAGACCAACCCGCACTTCCTCGATCCCTACTCGCAGGTGGACATGGTCTATAACAACCGCCTCATGGACAATTACGGCCTCAAGGCGAATCTCGCCTGGATCAAGGATCTCGGCAAGTGGGGCCACTACACCTTCAACCTCAGCGGCGCCCTCACCGGGCGTGAGGTGGACTACACCCGCTACACGCTCAGCCTCGCCAACAATCCCGACCCGCGGGCTTGGCAGGATGGCGCCCAGCGCATCCGGGTGCGTTACTATTGGAACGACACCGCTCGCCCTTGGGGCGACGTGAATCCCACGACCCTGTTCGACCGCACGGTGCAGAGCGGCGGCAACAGCTACACCACCTCGACCACGACCATCCAGCCCCGCTGGGTGCTCTTCGACTGGTCCGACCGCAAGGAGCGCAGCAAGAGTGTCATCCTCGCCGCCGCCGCCCGCTGGTTTGACAACAAGCTCATCGTCAGCCCCGGCGTGCGCATCGACCGCCAGTTCACCTATGTCCGCAACCGCCCGACCAGCTACGGCTTCCTGCCCAACGATCCCAGCTGGGACGGCGTCACGCTCGACGACCGCTACTGGCGCCCGGATGCGCCGGCCGACTGGTATGACCTGACCTACATCCCCAAAAATGCCAACGGCACGCCGCGCTCCCTCCAGCCGTTGCCGGCCACCGGCAACCGTCCGACCAGCGGCGGCACCTTCGGCGTCAGTCCCGGCAACCCGGTTTATGCCAACGACCGGTTCCGCGGCGACTACAACGCCCCGGCGGCCGAGCAGACCGTTGTGCTGACCAATGTAGGCGCCACGTATCACGTATTCGACTGGCTGTCCCTGAAGGCCAACTACGGCGACGGCTACAAACCGCTCGACCCGGGCCGGTTCTTCATCGACGGCACCGAGGCCGACCCCGAAAAGGGCGTCGCCTACGAGGGCGGCTTCACGGTCAGCCTCTTCGGTGACCGCCTGGCCATCACGCCCCGCTACTACTACAACGAGAAGGTCAACCGCCTCGGCGATCCGGCCACCACGTCCCCGTTCAACACGCTCATGGGCAGCCGGGCTTGGAACGACGGCGGGCTCGAAGGCCGCAATCCCTTCGGCTACTCCAACGTTCTTGGCCAGGACTATTTCTCCACCAAGAACGACGGCGTCGAGGTCGAGATCAACGGCCGCATCACCCGCGGCTGGCGCGTGCTGGCCAACTTCGGCACCGGCCAGCTCGTGGATTACGACCGCTGGAAGAACACCGTCGCCTACATCGATTCCCGCAAGGATGACATGCTCGACGTGCTCAAGGCGGCTGGCGGCACGCTCAACACCGCTGCCAAGCCCTTCAATGCCGGTCGCAATGTGGAGGCCGCCCCGGGCCTGGCGATCGCGGACCCCGCCATCACCGACTCGATGATTTCGGCGGCCGGCGGCAATCCCAGCGTGCGCACCAACGCGGTCAACGCCTACAACAACGTCTGGATCCAATACGACAACATCTCCCTGCTGGCGGACACCATCGGCATCAAGCGCATGTCGGCGAAACTCTTCACCGATTACACGGTGCAGGAAGGCCGCTTCAAGGGCCTGCGCTTCGGCCTCGGCTGGCAGTATGTGGACAAGGATCTCGCCGGCTACCGCTCGGGCGACACGGTTGCCAACCCGAGCTTCAATTCGGCGCTGCCCGTCTCCGCGACCAACCGGCCCTGGATGGACGATCCCAGCGTGGACCTCAACACGCCCGTCTGGGTCAAGCGTCCCTCCGAGTGGACCGGCACGCTCGGCTACACCAAGCGCCTGAAGACCAAGGTCGCCCTCCTGCAGGGCGCGACCATGGACTTCCAGCTCACGATCCGCAACCTGACCAACAAGCAGGAAGTGTTTTATCAGGATGACGGCGTCACGCTCCGTCCGCCGGATGGCGACGTCAACGCGCCCAACCGCGTGGCCGTGCCCGGCCGCGTCGCTTCCTACCAGCGTCCAATCAACTACGAGTTCACCACGACGCTCCGGTTCTGAGTTTGCGTTCCATGATCATACACCGTGCCGCCGGGGCAGTTCCGGCGGCACGTCTTTTCCCGCCACCCATGTCTTCGTCCGCCTCCCGCTTTATCGAACCCGGCGGTCTTTGGCACGACGACCGCGGCCGGCCGATCCAGGCGCACGGCGGAGCGGTCATCCGTCATGGCGCCACCTGGTGGTGGTTTGGCGAGGATCGCTCGCGGGAGAATCCGACCGGCCTCCGCTGCGTGGCGTGCTACCGCTCGACCGATCTGGTCAACTGGACCTTCCGTGGTCAGGTGCTGCGGCTCGCCGATCCGGAGGACTTTGGCGAGGAGTGGATCCTCGAACGCCCGAAGGTTTTCCCGTGCCCGGCGACCGGGAAGTTCGTGATGTATTTCCATCTCGACGGTCGGTTGCCCGGCAGCGCTTCGCGCTACAGCATCGCGCGCGTCGGCGTCGCGGTGGCTGACCGGATCGACGGCGACTACCGCTACGTGCGCAGTTTCCGTCCGCTTGGGCAGGAGAGTCGCGACATCGGCCAGTTTCTCGACGACGACGGTCAGGCCTACCTGATTTTCGAGAGCCGGCCCACGAAGGGATTTTTCATCGCGCGGCTCACTTCGGACCGGCTCGACGTGGCGGAACCGGTGGCATTCATCGCCGCGCCCATCGAAGGTGGTGCCATCGTGCGCCACGACGGCCGGTATTACTGCATCGGTTCGCATCTCACCGGTTGGTGGCCCAACGCCAACAAATACCTCACGGCCGACAAACTCGAGGGGCCGTGGTCCGAGCCGCGGAATTTCGCTCCGCCGGAATCCGCCACCTTCGGCTCCCAGTCCACCAACCTGCTCAAGATCACCGGCACGAAACAGACCACCGTGATCTATCTCGGCGACCGGTGGAATCCCTACGACCTGCCCGACAGTCGCTATGTCTGGCACCCGCTCGAGATCGGCGACGGCCGACTCCAGCTGAAACCCAAAGGCTGGGTGCCCGGCCCCTGGTGCATCAATGGGCAGACTGGCGAAGTCACTTACGCATGAAACCTTCCCGTCCCATGCTGGGCCTCTGGTTCGGCAACTTCTTCGAGCCCTTCTACAGCGACCGCGACGCCGTGCGCCGCGGCATCGCCGAGGCCGCTGACCTGGGTTTCACCAGCATCAACCTCGATTCGAAGCCGTGGGAGGATTTCTTCGCCCGTTATCGCGGAGACCCGGCGAGCCCGTATGTCGGCATGCAGGAGTTCATGATGGAGGAGGCAAAAAAGCATGGCCTCGATTGGACGCACCTCGCGCTCTACCTCTGTGGCGACAATCTCTACCCAACCATCCGCGATGTTCCGCCGGTGCGCGGTGAGGAGAGCATTCTTCCCGACGGCACACCCATGGGAACCTACAAATACTGGTCGCCCCGGGCGCAGCAGACGATGGTCGAGCATGTGCTCGGCCTGCTGAAGCTTTACCGCCACGGCATGCACCGGCGGACCGACGGGCGCATCGTCATGCAGACGATGTTCGACCCGATCCCCAAGCCGAGTTTCGACGCCGAGGGCCGCGAGAAATACCTCACCTGGCTTCAGGCGAGATACGGTGGCGACATCGCGCGGCTAAACGAGCGCTACGGCCTGGCGGCGAAGTCCTTCGCGGCGCTCACCCCAGCCGACTATTGGCTGCGGCCCAAGGAGCTCAATTGGGTGCTTTGCGC
This sequence comes from uncultured Oleiharenicola sp., assembly GCA_966252395.1. Classification (GTDB taxonomy): domain Bacteria; phylum Verrucomicrobiota; class Verrucomicrobiia; order Opitutales; family Opitutaceae; genus Lacunisphaera. The sequence continues at coordinate 15,271 of CBINOW010000018.1, forward strand.
CATCCCGACCGCGGACGACCTGGCGCGGCGCACACCGGATTTCCACCGCTGGATCGACAACCAGACCTGGCTGGCCGGCGTGATGGAGGAACACTTCGCCGCGATGAAGGCGCGCTGGCGCACGGTCGCGCCGGAACTTTTCGCTGAGCCGGTGCTGCACCAGTGGGGCTATTTCTTCAATCCGCCGGAGCAGACCTACTGGCCGACGGCCCAGCGGGCGCTCGATGTCTGGCGGGTCGCCCCGCACGTGGACGGCGTGCTCTTCATCACGGCGCCGCTCAATGCCGAGAACCTGCCCGATGCGACGGCGGTCAGCGTGGAGGGCGCCATCCTCCGCAGCGCCAACGGCCACCGCCCCTTCACCGGGGGGCTCTACCTCGGTCGGCACGTCAACGGCGACATCTACCGCGCCGTGCCGCCCGCCGAGGCCATCGGCACGCTCGTGGCCGCGGGCGCCACGAACATGCACGTTTATGGCTACAGCGGACTCGACGACGGTGGCGTCCTGTTTCGCATGGACGAGGTCTTCAAGGATTCGCTGCGCGCCGGCAACCGCTGGGCGGCCGAGGTCATGCCGTTGCTCGCCGCCCCGCGCGCCAAGGAGGTGGCCATCCTCTTCCCGCGCGAGATGAGCCTCTACGAACCGCTTCCGCTCGATGCGGGCGGACGCCACCACATGGACCTGCTCGGTTGGTATCAGCAGTTCACGGATCTCGGCTGGCACGTGGACATCCTACACCCCGATCAGGTGACGGCCGGTGCCCTCGGCGACTACCGACATCTCGTGGTGCCGCACAATTCGCTCTACGACCTGGGCGACAATGACGGACTGGAGTCGGAGGTGCATACCTTCGTGGCGGCCGGTGGCACCGTGCTGCATGGGCCGCACTGCGAATTGGCCCGCCGCACGCTGGGCATCGTTGAGGAAACGGTCGAGTTCGACTGCCTCAAGTGGCAGGAAGAACTCATCCCGCACGGCTGGTCCACCGTGGCCTTCACCGGAGGCCGGTCGCTCGCGACCTACATCCAGACCGGCAAGGCCGGATTGACCGAAACGCGGCTTGGCGCCGGGCGCGTGCTTTCCTTCGGTTTCCAATACGGCTACGCCTACTCGCGCCGCACGATGCCGATCGTCCCGCCCCAATACGGCAAGCGCGAGATGCACCCCGTCGTGCTGCTCAAGGAAACGCCGGTCGCCGCGTTGGTCGGCACCTCGCCGCTCGCTCCGCTGCCGCCGCGCAAAGGGGTCGAGTTCGCGCGCTTTGGCTCCCGCCTGGTCGTCGTCAATCACCGCGCGAGCCCGTTGGATGTCAGCGCCCTTCAATCCAGCCGCACGGTCTCACAGATCCCGAGTGCTCCCGGATGGCTGGCGGCGCATGCGGCGGCGCTTTTCGAGTTATGATACCAGAAAACCTTAACCGTGCCGGGGCAAACTCACTCCTGGGCAAAACCGTGCTCGGCCTGATGCTGGCGCCCGTCGTGGCGGTATCGTCCCTGGGCGGTGCCGAACTCGCGCGCGTGGTCGTATATCCGGCCCCGTCGGGCGTGGCGCTCAACCGTGACTTCACCATCAAGGTCAGGACTCCGGGTGGCGAGTGGCAGCCGGTGCCGGCCTACCTGATCAAGGTTGATGCCGTGATCGGCACGGCGCATACGCCGCACGACTCCTCATTGGCGTCTTTCGACTTTCACGGTGCGGTGGAAATCGCCGTCACCAGCACCCGGGGTCGTATCAACGAGGCGCGGATCCGGCCGCTGTCCTATAACATTACCCCAGAGGTCGCAGGGGACACGCTCCGCTTCACGCTGACGCAGCCGCGCAATCTGTCCATCGAGGTGAACGGCGATATTTTCGGCAACCTCCAGCTTTTCGCCAATCCGCTCGAATCCGAGCAACCCGACCCCGGCGACCCAAATGTCATCACTTTCGGTCCCGGCCTGCACGTGATCGACAATGAGCCGCCGGCCGGAGCTTCCACGCCGTCGCTCGTGAACGAACCGGCCGGAAAGTATCCGCCGGACTTTTATCGCAACCTCGGCCGCCGCACCCTGCACGTGCCGAGCGGCAAGACCGTCTATCTCGCGGGTGGCGCGGTCGTGCGCGGACGCATCGCCTGTGAGGGCGTGGAAAACGTGCGCATCCTCGGCCGCGGCCTGGTGGAGCAGGGGGCCCGCGGCAGTGGTGTGCGCATTGCCAATTCGAGAAACGTGGAAGTCAGCGGCATTTTCACGCCCCAATGCCTCACTGGTGGCTCGCAGCACGTCCGCATCACGAACGTGAAGTGCATCAGCTACCTCGGCAACGGCGACGGCATGAACGTCATCGCCAGCACCGACGTGGTCATTGACGGCGTGTTCAACCGCAACTCCGACGACTGCATCACCGTTTACGGCACGCGCGGCGGGTTCGCGGGTGGGGCCAGCGATATCACCGTGCAGAATTCGACGCTGTGGGCCGATGTTGCCCACCCCATCCTGGTGGGCACCCACGGCAGCACGCCGCAACCCGAGACGCTGGAGCGGCTGACCTTCCGCAATCTCGACATCCTCGACCACATGGAGGCGCAGCTCGACTATCAGGGCTGCCTCGCGCTCAACGCCGGTGACAGCAACCTCATCCGCAAGGTCCGCTTCGAGGACATCCGGATCGAGGATTTCCGGCAGGGGCAGCTCGTGAACCTGCGCGTCTTCTACAACCGCAAATACTGCACCTCACCCGGCCGGGGCATCGAGGACGTGCTTTTTCGGAACATCACCTACGCCGGCAGCCGGGCCAATCTTTCCGTCATCGCCGGCTATGACGACACGCGCCGGGTGCGTAACATTGTCTTCGAGAACCTCGTGATCAACGACACGGTGATCGCCGACGACATGCCGAAACCCGCCTGGTTCAAGACCTCCGACTTGGCGCGCATCTTTGTCGGTGAGCACGTCGAGGGGCTCGTGTTCCGCGCCGTTCCCGGTATTCAATCCCCATGACAACCCCGATGCACCTCAAGCCACTCCTGCTGCGTCTTCTGTTCCTCGCGGTCGCCGCGGTCCTGCCGGCCGCGGAGATCGAGGTCGCCAGTCTGGCCGAGCTCGCCCGCGTGTCGGCGCAGGACGGCCAGCAGATCCGCCTCAAGCCGGGCGTCTATCGCATGGCCGACTACCTGACCGAGCCCGTGCTGGCGGAGATTCACGCCGGCTTCGACAAGAAGCAGGGACGCCCGCCCGTGCCGATGTTCGTCTTCCGTGGCAGCGACAACCGCATCGAGTGCGCCGGGGCGATCATCGAGATCGATACGTCACTCTACAAGCTCCTGCCCCAAGGTGGCTACACCCGCTGCCTCATCGTCTCTGGCTCGGGCAACACGATCACCGGTCTCTCGATCCGCAACACCGGCCCCAACCAGGGCAGCGGCGGCAATATCCTCTCGCTCGCCGGCGAGCGCACGACGCTGGAGGATGTTACGCTGCATGTCGCCGGCTCGTTCCCCTACGGCTACGGCGACCTGTTGGGCAAGGGCGGCCCCAACCTCGTATCGCTGCAAAAGCAAAGCGGCATCCAGGTGCTCGGGTCGGGCTCGGTGCTGCGCCGCTGCCGGGTTTACAGCCGGGCTTTCGGGCACTGCTTCTATATTCAACAGGGGAGCAACATCCGGCTGGAGGACTGCTACGCCGAGGGCGTGATGCGCGCGACGAGCGACATGTTGCGCGACACTTCCGGACCGGCCTTCGATCTGGGCTTCAAGTCGGTCTATGAGAATCGCGACGGCCGTTACGCCATCGCGCCCGGCTACATGAAGAGCCTCGTCGAAGACGGCTTCCGCACCTACGGCGGCAACGCCGGCATCGCGCTGGTGAACTGCACCGCCATCAACACCCGCGCGGGCTTCGAGATCGGGGCGCCGGACAATGCTCCGGAAAAGACGGTGCTCGAGAACTGCGTCGCCCGCGGGTGCGAGCGCGCCTTCCTCATCGGTTCCCAAACGGTCATCCGGCGCAGCCGCGGCGACATGGCCCACGGGCCGCTGCTTTACCTGCGCGGAGGACGGGACTCCGACGTCGAGCTCGAGCTGGTGGGCGACGGCCCGCAATCGCTGGTCCACGTCGTGGCGACCATAGCCGGCGAGGCTCATCGGGTGCGTCTGACGAAGCAGCCGGGAGAGCGGGCGGCACCCGCGCTGCCCATCCTGCTTGGCTTCGGCATGCCCGACCACGCGGAGATGAGCAGCCCGATCCGGCCGGCGGCGGCTCGCGGCATCACGCTCGTCAACGAGATCGCCGAGGCGTCCGTCATCAGCAGCACAGCGGTCGCGGATTGTCAGGTCAGCACCAACGGCCGGTCATTCGCCGAAGCTGAACTACAGAAGAACCCGGGCCCTTGGGGCGCACGAGTGGCCCCGGGCGTCCGACCGGAGAAAAAATGAAGCTGCGGATCTTCCGCTGGCTGGTGGCCGTGCTGGTGTCCGCCCTGTCGCTGCGGGCCGGCGAGGCCGTATGGCAATGGTCCGTGCCAACCGGGGAGGGAAGAGCCTACCTTTGGATTCCGGAGAACTGCACCCGGGTCCGGGCCGTGGTGCTCGCCCAGCATAACATGATCGAGCGCGGCATCCTCGAGCACTCGACGATGCGGCGGACGCTCGCCGACCTGGGCCTGGCAGAGGTGTTCATCGTGCCGAGTCTGGACCCCGTGTTCCGTTTCGATCAGGGGGCGGGCGAGCGTTTCGACGCCATCCTGCGAGCGCTCGCGGCAGAGTCCGGCTATGACGAGATCGCCACCGCGCCCGTGGCGCCGATGGGGCATTCCGCTCATGCCTCCTTCCCGTGGAATTTTGCGGCGTGGAATCCCGGCCGCACCTTGGCGGCGCTGTCACTCAAGGGCGATGCCCCGCTCACCGACCTTACCGGCAGCGGCCGGCCCAATCCTGACTGGGGCGACCGCACGCTCGACGGCGTGCCGGGGCTGTTCGTGATGAGCGAACAAGAGTGGTGGGAGGCCCGGATCGCCCCGTTGCTGAGCTATCGGACCGCGCATCCGGGCGTGCCGATTGCGGTGCTGGCCGATGTCGGTCACGGCCACTTCGACGCCACGGATTCGTTGGTGAATTTTCTCGCGCTCTTCCTGCGCAAGGTCGCGGCCCAGCGTCTGGGTGACGGCGCCCTGCGGCCCGTTGATCCCACGCGAGGCTGGTGGGTGGATCGCTGGCGCGCGGAGGAAGCGCCGCGCGCGGCCCCGGCTCCGTATGCCGATTATGCGGGCGCGCGCGCCGACGCCTTTTGGTGTGCCGACGAGGAGATGGCCCGCGCCACCGAGGCCTATCAGGCGAAGCGGCGGGGCAAGCGGCCCCAGCAGGTGGGGTTCATCCAGGCCGGTGCGTTGCGCCCGATCACGAACAGCCACGCCGGCACCGAACTCGAGTTCCGGCCGGAGGCCGACGGACTCACCTTTGCCTTGGCCGGCAGTTTCATCACTCCCTTGCCGCCCAATCCACCGGTGGCGACCAAGGACCAGCGACCACCGATCATCACCGTCGCGCCCCAGCCGGCGGCTCCCGATGCGCACGCCCCGGGACCGGTGGAGGTCTCGGCGATCATCGGGCCGATCGTGTCGGCGGGCCCCGGCGTGTTCCGCCTGGCCTTGGACCGGATGTATTCCGCGGACGACTCGCGGACGCATGAGGCCTGGTTTCTCGCGCGGCATCCGGGTGATGAAGTTTTCAAAGGCGCCGTGCGGCAGGCTCGGCTGAAACTGCCGCGTTGGGATGAAGGGCAGGAGCAGAGGATCACGTTCCAGGCTATTCCCGATCAGGCCACGGGGATCCGGACCGTGCCGTTGTCCGCCACTTCCGATGCCGGTCTGCCGATCGGCATTTATGTGCGGGAAGGTCCGGCCTTCGTGGAGAACGGGGTGTTGCACCTCACGCCGCTGCCGCCGCGGGCCCGGCTGCCGGTCCGGATCACGGTCGTGGCCTGGCAATTCGGGCGCGGATCCGAACCCAAGATCCGGGCGGCGCGTTCCGTGGAGCAGTCCTTCCTCCTGCAAGCTCCCTGAGGCCTATGCGCGTCCTGGTTTTTTGCGCTGACCTCTACCATCCGGCCGCCACTGTCCGCGCCGGACTGTCGCCGCTGGCGGCGGGTGGTTTTGAATTTGATTGGATTGAGGATGCCGCCGGTTGGGATCCCGCGCGGCTGAGTGCATATCCGGTCGTGGTGCTGTCCAAGTCGAATGTCTGTTCCCCGACCGATCACTCGCCTTGGCTGGCCGGTCCGACGGAGCACGCCTTGGCTGACTATGTGCGAGCCGGCGGTGGGTTGGTCGCCGTCCACTCGGGCACCGCCGGCTACAAGGACTGGCCGGCCGTGCGCAGCGTGCTGGGCGGTGTTTTCACCAGCCATCCGCCGCCCTGTCCGGTCGCGGTCGAGTTTCGGCGCGGGCATCCGCTGTGCGCGGGCTTGGACACGCCGTTCGCGATCCATGACGAACATTATCAGATTATTCTCGATGATCCTTTGGCGGACATTTTCCTGCACACCCGCTCCACGCATGGGGTGCAACCGGCCGGATGGACCCGACGTCATGGAGAAGGCCGGGTGGCCGTTCTCACGCCCGGACACTTTGCCGAAGTCTGGCTGCACCCCGCCACACAGCGTCTGCTGGAAAACACCCTGCGGTGGACGGCCGTTTAGCAACGAGGGCAAACCGGGTGTGACGGTCCAGTGGCGACGCTGACCGCCGTCCTTGCCCTGCGGTTGGGGCGGAAGTTAACTGCCAGCTCTCTTCACCCCATGAGAACTCTCCGCGTTCCGCTCGTGCTTGGCTGTTTCTGGTTGGTAGCGTCGGCGCAGGCCGACGTGCCGGTGGCGCGGCAGGCCGAGACGTTTCCGCTGGCGCGGGTGCGGCTGCTCGAAGGGCCGTTCAAGCACGCGCAGGAAGTCAACCGGCGCTACCTGCTGGCGCATGACGTGGACCGGCTGCTCGCGCCGTTCCGGATTGAGGCGGGCCTGCCGTCGCCCAAGCCAAAATACCCAAACTGGGAAAGCATGGGCCTCTCCGGCCACAGCGCCGGACACTACCTCACGGCGCTGGCGCAGGAATGCGCGACCAGCGACGACCCGGAGTGGCGGCAGCGGCTGCAGGCGATGGTGGCGGGTCTGGCCGAGTGCCAGCAGGCCGGCGGCGACGGCTACGTCGGCGGCATTCCGCGCGGTCGCACGCTGTGGAACGACATCGCGACGGGCCGCCACAATTTCCAGAGCTTCAGCCTGAACGGCGCGTGGGTGCCGTGGTATAACGAGCACAAACTCTTCGCCGGTCTGCGCGACGCCTGGCTCCTCGCCGGGAGCACCCGGGCGCGCGACGTCCTCGTGCGGCTCGCAGACTGGTGCGACACGCTGCTGGCTCGGCTCACCGACGAGCAGATGCAGGCCATGCTCGGCACGGAGCACGGCGGCATGAACGAGGTGCTGGCCGATGTTTACGCCATCACCGGCGACGCGAAATACCTGCGCCTCGCCCAGCGGTTCTCCCACCGCGCCATCCTCAACCCGCTGCTGCGGCACGAGGACAAGCTCACCGGGCTCCACGCCAACACCCAGATCCCGAAGGTCATCGGCTTCGCGCGCATCGCCGAACTGGGCGGCGACGCTTCCTGGCGTGACGCGGCGGGCTTCTTTTGGAACACGGTGGGCGGTCCGCGCAGCGTGGCCTTCGGCGGCAACAGCGAGCGCGAGCACTTCAATCCCACCGATGACTTCTCGGCCCTGCTCGAGTCGCGCGAAGGCCCGGAGACCTGCAACACCTACAACATGCTCCGCCTCACCGAGGAGCTGTTCCGCGCCGAGCCGGCGGCCCGTTACGCCGACTACTACGAGCGTGCGCTCTACAACCACATCCTCGCCTCGCAGCACCCCGACCACGGCGGCTACGTCTATTTCACCCCGATCCGGCCGCGTCACTACCGCGTCTATTCCCGGCCGGAGACCTGTTTTTGGTGCTGCGTGGGCACCGGCATGGAGAACCACGGCAAATACGGCGCCTTCATCTACAGCCGGTCCGAGGACGGCCGGGCACTCTACGTGAACCTCTTCATCGCGTCCGAACTCGACTGGTCCGAGCGCGGCGTGCGCGTGCGGCAGGAAACGGCGTTCCCCGATGCGGAGCGCACCACGCTGGTGGTTGCGACCGCGAAGCCGCAGCATTTCGCGCTGCGGGTCCGTCATCCCGGCTGGTGCGAACGCCCGGTTGTCACAGTGAACGGCGAAGCGTTCGTGACGCTGACCGCGCCCGCCTCCTATCTGGAAATCGAGCGCGAGTGGCGCGACGGCGACCGCGTCGCGGTCACGCTCCCGATGCGCACGACGCTCGAGCGGCTGCCCGACGGTTCCGACTACGCTGCGGTGCTGCGCGGCCCGATCGTGTTGGCGGCCAAGACCGGCACCGACGGGCTCGAAGGCCTCGTGGCCAACGACGGCCGCATGGCGCACATCGCGCCCGGACCGTATCTGCCACTCGACCGCGCGCCGATGCTCGTGGGGGACGAGACCAAGCTCGCCGCCGCCATCCGGCCGGTTCCGGGGCGACCGCTGGCCTTCACGGCCGCCGACGTGATCAAACCGTCGGAGTTCGGCAATCTGGAGCTGGTGCCGTTCTTCCGCGTGCATGACGCCCGCTACATGCTCTATTGGCGCACGGTCTCGGCGGAGAAATACCCGGAAGTCGTCGCCGCGCTGGAGGCATCGGAGCGCGCGCGGCTTGCGCTCGACGCGCGCACGCTGGATTTCGTCGCCCCGGGCGAGCAGCAGTCGGAGGTTGAGCACGGTTTCGCGGGCGAGGCGACGCGCACGGGCACGTTGCGCGGTCGGCGTTCGCGCGAGGCCACCGCCGGCTGGTTTGCCTACAAGTTGAATGCGCCGGCCGCCACTGGCGCCGCGGCCACGGGACTGGAGCTGATCGTCACCTACGACGGCGGCGAGCGCGAGCGAACCTTCGACGTGCTGGTGAACGACCGCGTGATCACGACCGTCGAACTCAAAGGCAACCAGCGCGACCGCTTCGTGGATGTGGCCTATGCCCTGCCCGCCGATCTCGCCGCGACCGGCCCGCTCACCGTGAAATTCGCCGCCAAGGAAAAGAACCGCACCGCCTCGATCTACGGCGTGCGGCTGGCGAAGGCGGAGAGGTAGGTTTTCGGGGATTTGGCTACTTCGCGTCCTGCCAACTGAACCGGATGGCATCGACCACCAGCGGTTCATTGGCGGTCGAGTTCTCCGGACGGGTCACGAGCACCTCGGCGCCGAGGCCGGCGGGAAAAGCGAACCGACCGAGGGAAATCCAACCCGTGTCGGCATCGGCGGGCAGGGTCACGACCGTTTCGCCGCCGGCATGGTGGATGCGATGGCTCGCCGCGCCGCTGGCCTGAGGACGCCAGACACTGATTTCGTAGTTTCCGGATCGGGGCAGCGATACGGCCCAACGGGCGGCTGCGCCGGCTTCGGCGGCCTGCCGGCTGTAACCGGCGTAACGTCCGGGAGCGGCGACCGGAGTCCAGTTGCCGCGAACCGGCTGGAAACCCACGCTGCTGCTCTCGACGATGAGGTCGGCCGGCGCGGAGAATTCGCGGGCCGGCGCGAACGCCGGTTCGATGCCGGCCGCCGCACGCAGCTGCGCTTCGGCGTCAGTCCCGGTTTCGCCCGCGAGCAAACGGGCCGGCTCGACGACATTGTCGGTGCCGTCGTTGCGGAGAGCGGAGGTGTCGGCGAAGTTGGACACGACGCGGTTGCCGCGGATGTTCGGGTTCCAGATGAAGAGCCAGCGGATGGCTTCGGTCACGAGGTTGTCGTGCACGTGGACGCCCTCGGTGAACTGATCGAGGTAGAGTGCGCCGCCGGCCTTGGTCTGCACGTCGGGCGGGAGCATGCGCTCGAGAACGTTGTGCGCGATGACCGAGCCGGCGAGATGGTCGGTTGTGTAGAGGCCGCCGCCGTCGTCGAGGCGGCGCATGTAGTTGGTCACGCGGTTGTGCGTGATGCGGTTGACGCGCGAGTCGGCGGGCGCGGGCGGGTTGCCCCAGCCCCAGCCCTGGCTGACGGCGGTGTAGGGAATGTCCGCGATCTCGTTGTGGGTGATGTCGGAGCCGTCGGTGTAGTAGCCCAGAATGGCGACCGAACCGTAATATTCCTCGCCGATGCGGGTGAGGAAATTGTTGGCGATACGGTTGCGGCGCAGAAACAACCGCGGGTTGGCGGGTCGGGCCGCATCCTCCCCGAGTTCGATGCCGCCGCCGGACAGGTCGAAAAACGAGTTGCCCTCGACGATGTTGTCATCGCCCCCGTGGGTGAACATGACGCCGGTGCCGCCGAGGCGGGCGAAGCGGCAGTGGCGGACGGTGATGCGGTCGGAGGTGAAGGCCTGAAAGGCGGCGGGCACGCGGTCCTTGCGCTGGTTGTGCCGGTATTGCGCGTCAACCGCCGCAGCGAGGTCGGCGGGCACGAGGGAGTTGGCCTGCACGTCCACGAAGCCGTGCCGGTTCGGTCGCGTCCAACCGGTGTGGGCGAAGGTCAGGCCCTCAAAGCGCAGATCATGCACCGGAGCATCCGGGCGGCCGGCGAGCACGACGAGTGATTCCAGGACCGGCCGCACGATCACGGCGCGGGACGGGTCCTCGCCGGGACGCGGCCGGTAACGCAGGACCCCGGAACTGCGATCGAGGTAGAACTCACCCGGTGCGTCGAGAAACTCCGGGGCGTTCTCCAGCCAATAGTCGCGACCGAGATAAACGCGGTCACCCTGCGGCTGTTTGGTGATCCCGTCCCATTCGGGAGCGGCGATGACGGCGCGCACGGTGCCGGCCTGGTCCGTGTCGGCCAGCCGTTCGATGCGCAGGCGCTTGTGCATCCAGGCGACCGGCACCGACAACTCTACTTCGTTCGCCCGGAGCGTGACCCCGGCAAAGACTTCACGCGGCAGCGCGAAGCCGTCGGCGAGTTTCTCGGCGCCCAGCTTGAGCATGCGGCCGGCATCGGGGGTGCGGGCGCGCACGGCCCGCCGGTTGTCCACCCAGAGCTGGCGGAAGTCCGCCTCGAGATCGACTTCCGCCCGCCAGGCCCCGTCCGCTTCCGGCTGCCAGCCGGTTACGCGGCGTCCGCCGCTCAACACGACCTCCGCCCCCGGGGCGGCGCGCCAGACCACGGCATGTCCGTGCTCGCCCGAATCGGCCGGCTCGAAACGGAGCGCGGCCGCCAGTTCATAGGTGCCGGCGGAAAGCTCCACGACCAGGTCCTCGCGCAGTTCGTGGGCGGCAAGGTGAGCCCGCACGGCTTGCTGGGCACGGGCGGGGGTCGCGAAGGGCTGGGCTGCGCTGCCGTCGTGCGCGTCGTCGCCTCGTGGGGCGGGGGCGACGTGGAACGTGCGGGCGGCGAGAGGAGCGGCGAGTCCCAGCGCGACGGCGGCCAGAAGCGGTAGGAAAGGCTTCATGCGGCGACCGGGGCGGCGAGCCGGTTGCGCGCCCGCCAGAACAGGATGGCGGCGAGCGGGTGAAGACAGGCCAGGCCGACGAAGACCGGGATGTAGCCGGCGCGTTCGATTAGCGGACCGGCCAGCGCATTGAGCAGCAGGCCGCCGCTGGCTCCGACGGCGCCCAGGAGGCCGGCGATCGTGGCGGCGGAATTGCGCGAAAACACGTCGGCCACGAGCAGGCCCTGGCCGAAGAACCAGATCTGGCAGCAGATGGCGACGAGCGAGATCATCACCAGCGCCCAGGTCAGCGAGGGTGCGAAGGTCGTGAACGCGCCGACGGGGGCCAGCAGTGCCGCGGCCGCGAACATCGCCACGCGCACGCGCACGGGCTGGTGACCGCGGGCCACGAAAAAGTCCGTGGTCTGGCCGGTGGTCATCACCGCGGCGGAGGCGACAAAGGAAGGAATCCAGCCGATCCAGCCGAGCTGGGTCAGGGAGACGCCGAGGCGTTCCTGGAGGTAGCCCGGCAGCCAGAAGAGGTGGAAATACCAGACCGGATCGGTCAGCGCCCGCGCGGTGAGCAGCAGCCACACGCGGCGGTCCGCGAGGATGGTCCGCAGCGGGGGGGGCGCGGCCGCCGGCTCGGTCTCATGGGGGAACACGGGCGGTTGGCGGTCGGAAAACCACCACGCGGTCGCGAGCACCAGCCCGGCCACGCCCGGGATGACGAAGGCCATGTGCCAGTTCCACCAGGCGGTGAGTGTCGCCACGAGCGGCGGGGCGAGGATGGCGCCGACGGTCGTGCAGGGACTGAGCAGGCTCCAGGCGAAGGCGCGGCGCTCCTTTGGAAACCAGGTCATCATCACCCGCTGGATGGCGGGAAACGCCCCGGGTTCGGCGGCGCCGAGGAGGGCGCGGGAGGCGGCGAGCTGGCCGAAGCCCTGCGCGAGGCCGCTGCAGATGTTGGCGACCGACCAGACCGCGGTGAAGAGGCTCAGGCTGAAACGCGTGCCGAAGCGGTCCACCAGCCGCCCGCTCAGCACGTAGAAGACGATGTAGGGCCCCATGAACGCCGTCACCAGCCACGAGTAATGCGTGTCCGTCAGCGAGAGCGATTCCTTGAGCGTGGCCTTCAGGATCGAGAGCGTCTGTCGGTCGAGGTAGTTCAGCAGCCCGATGCCGAAAAGCAGCGCGAGCAGCAGCCAGCTGCGACGGGGAAGGGTCATGGGGAGGGTTGGCGGCCGGGGAAGGCGGCAGGCGGCAGCAAACGGGTGGAAATCATAAGGGCGAATCCCGGTGTCGCTGAAACCGTTCAGCGGCAGACGGAGGCGGGCTCGGTGTGCTCGTGCCAGTCGCCGCGGATCTGCACGCATTGCGGATGGTCGGGCAGGCCGAGGGTGCGGCTCTGCTCGAGGCCGGTCACAAGGTCCACCGCCGCGCGGGCGGCGAGGTCGTAGCGCTGCTGGATGCCGGGCAGGGCGAGCGGATCGCCGGCCTGCCAGTTGGCGCACCAGACCCGGCCCGCGGCGTGCAGGGCGGCAAGCCGCGGCGTGGCGATCTCGTCCCACATTTCGCGGCGGAGGAGCAGCACCCCGTCGGGTTCATGCGTGCGCAGCCAGGCCGGGAATTCGCGCGGTCCCTTCTGGTCTAGGGTGTAGATCAGGCTGCGCGCCCGGGACTCCACGGGATGGTGGGTCATGAACGCGGCCTTCACCGCGCTGTCCGTGCGCTGGTTGATCTCCTCGGTGAGCACGATGGCCGGACGCTTCACGCCGGCGGCGGTCATGCGCTGGAGGCACTCGCAGATGCCGTGGTAATGGTCGTGCGCCACGCGGTGCAGTTCGACGGGCCAGCGGGCGTGGCCGAGCACGACGCAGGCGAAGTGCTCCCAGCCGAGCCCGTAGTCGGCGGCGACGCCCTCGATGCTGGGCGAAAAAATGACGCTCTGGATGCCGCGGGCGCGCAGGATGCCCGTGAGCCGCGCCCCGCTCAGGCGGTCCTCGTCGGGCCAGAATTCCTCCAGGTGATAACCGCGCAGCTGGGCGCGAACCGCCGCGCCCTCGCGCATCTGCACGAAGAAATGGTCCGTGCGGGTGTGCGGGCGTCGGCCCTGCATCCAGACGAGGGCGATGCGTCCGGCCGAGGACACGGCACGGCCGCTGCCGATGCGGGCCATGAGCGCCGAAATCTGCGGATCGGGGCGGTAGCCGAGTTTTTCGCCGACGGCCTGGATGCGACGGCAGGTGGCCGCGGGGATGCTCGGGTGGTTGCGCAGCGCATAGGACACCGTGGACACAGCGACGCCCGCGTGGGCGGCGATATCCTTGATGGTGCAACGGCGGGCGGCGGTCATCGGCTGAACGATTTCAGTGGACCCTCCGCGGCGGCGCAATGTTCCAGTGGGCGCGGGGCTCATCGGGCGGGGAGGGCGACGGAGAGGATGCCGCACAGCGTGAGACGGTGCGGGGCGTAGGGCGCGGGATCGGCGGCGGGCCGGCCGGCCTGCTGCTTGATCGCGACCTTGTCGATCACGGTGCCGAGCAGCTCGACGCGCACGCGGTGCGGGCCGTCGGTGAGTTCGCCGGGATAAAACCACGGACGCTGCCGGCAGAACGTCGGCGTGACGAATGAGTCGAAAAAGGTGGCCGTGACCGGCGGCAGATCGTCCACCGTGATTCGGAACTCGCCGCTGTCCGGTCCGGCGATGCCAAGCAGTCCGAGGCGGTGACCGGTGAACGTGAACTCGAGGGCCGCGCCGGTTTGCGTGGTGCGCCAGGTGGGAGGCAGGAGCGCCTTGGTCGCGCCGCGCAGGCCGGGATCGTCGCCCGGCACAAGAGACCAGTCGCCCCGGAGCAGGCTCGCGTCGAGCAGGCGCAGGCTGGCGCCGGACCAGTTGTCGGCATGCAGCGGCGCCGGCAGACCAGCGTGGCGTGGCGTGGCTCCGGTGAGACAAACCGGCAGCGCCCGGGCGAGACTCTCGTGGTAGAGGCGGTGTCCGGCGTCGGTCGGGTGGACGCCGTCGAGGGAAAAGGTGCGGGCGTCGCCCGGGGCCTCGGGTGCCTTGAAAACCAGAGTCCCGGCCGCGACGCGCCGGGCGACCGCGAGGCCGAGATGCAGCGAGGGAATCCCGTAGTGGGCGGCGACGCGTTCCATGGCCAGCGCGGCGGGCGGGTAGCGTCCGTCCGTGAGATCCGGCAGGCCGGGTGTGGACACGGTATAAACGAAACAAAGATCCGTGCGCGGATTCGCCTGCCAGACCTGGCGCACGATGCCTTCGAGCGTGCGCTCGATCTGCGCAGGAGGCGTGCTGGCGTCGTTCACGGCGAATTCGACGAACACAAGGTCCGGCGCGTGCCGCAGCACGTCATGGCTGAGCCGGCAGGCGCCAAGGTCGGAACCGGTGCCAGGCAGGCCGGCGTTGATCTCGCTCACCGTCGCACCCGGCAGCAGGGCGCGCAGGGTTTCCGTCGTGAGCGGACGCCAGCCGGGGGCGGCGGTGATGCTGCCGCCCAAATAGGCCACGCGCAGCGGGCCGCCGTCCTTCTGCCGTGCGGCCAGGCCGGGCAGTCCGGTGCGCACCTGCAATCCGGGCTCGGCGGCGATGACGGCCGTGACGAGACAAAGTGCGGACAGGATGCCGGACAGACGCATGGGCCTCAGGAGGAGTAGGCGCGGATCTCAAAAACTCGGGCGTGCGCGAGCCCGTGCGTGGCCTTGGCGAGCAGGCGCAGACGGCTCGCGGCGACGGGCTGGGCGAGCCGGTGAACCCGCTTGCGCAGGTAATTGTCGGACACCGTGAGCACCGACCGGCCGTCGAGCCAAACCTCGTAGTCGCGGACGAGCTCGGGCTGGGGACCGCGCACGATCTTGCGCGTGGTGTGGTCGCTGGCGCTGAGGGTCAGCTCGCGTTCGAAACCGGAATCAAAGGTCAGGTGGATTTCGGTGATCGTCTGGGGGTGGACCCAAGCCAGTTCGATCCAGGCGGGCAGGGTGGCGGACTCCCAGCGGTGGGTGGCGCCGTCGGCCCAGGGCCCGAGCGCGGGGAAGAGTTCGCGTGTGAAGCCGTCGTTGACCTGCCCGGCCGTCCCAGAGCGCGTCGCGTCGGACGCGGTGACCGTGGCGAGCCGGGCCAGGTCGCCGGGGTCCTCGTTGCGGTGGGCGGGCAGAAAGGCGTCGTCGCGCAGCAGCCGTTGCTGGAGGCGGGTGAGTTCGGCCGGAGTGAAGTGCGCGGCCAGCGACCGCGCCCCGCGGGCGGCCGCGAGCGCGGCGGCGGTGCCGACGGCCTGGCCCATGACGGCGCAGGTCGCCATCACGCGCGTGCTGGCAAAGGCCACGTGCGTCGCACTCATGTTGCGGCCCGCAAAGAAGAGATTGGCCACGTTGCGCGAGTGCAACGCCCGCAGCGGGATCGCATAGAGGTGGTCCAGATGGATGTGCCGGCACGGCGGCTCCTCGATCGCATCAATGCCGCTCGGCGGGTGCAGGTCGAGCGGCCAGCCGCCGTAGGCGACGGTGTCGGGGAAAATCCGGCCGGCCTCGAGGTCTTGCTGCGTGAGCACATGCGGTCCGAGGAAACGGCGCGACTCGCGCTTGCCGGGCAGCGCGCCGACCCAGTCGAGGGCCCAGTTCGCGGAACCGGGGTGGTCGCCGGAGTTCTTCACGTAGTCCCAGACGCCGAGGGCGATCCGCAGCAGCTCGTGGCGGATGGCGGCGTTGTCCTTGAGCGTGTCGAGCTGGCCGCCCCACTCGGCCCACCAGTAGCCGTATTCGAAACCCTCAATGGGACGGAACTTGAACTCGTGTTTCTGGAAGCGGCGCACCCAGGCCGGGGCGCGGAAGGGCTGCGGTGTGTCGTGCCGGCGCGCGGTGAAGAGGATCGAGCTGCCGAGTGTCTGCCGGTCCGCGGCCGGCAGGGCGAGTGATTCGCCGTATTCCGCTTGGGCCTCGCGACCGACGGTGAAATCGGCGCCGGCCTCGACGCCAAGGCGGCCGTCACCGGAGCAGTCCGCGAACAGCGGCGCGCGGATCGTGAACACATCCTCCGTGGACTGCCGCACCGCATCGATCGCGGTGATGCGGCGCGTGCCTGCGGGATCCGTTTCCACGGTGCAGCCCGTGCAGTCGGTGTCGAGGAGCAGCGTGAGGTTGGGCTCGGCGGTGACCTTTTCGTAGAGCAGCAGGTCCCACTGGGAATAGGAGCGGTGCGGGTTGCGGGCGGCGTCCTCCAGCCGGAGTTCCTCGATGAGACCGGACTCGCGCGCGCCGGGGCGCCGGCCGTGGATGTCGGCGCCGACCGTGTGCATGCGGATCTCGCTGGAGGCATTGCCGCCGAGGACGGACCGGTCCTGCAGCAGGATGACCTTCGCGCCATTGCGGGCCGCAGCGAGCGCGGCGCAGACACCGGCCAGGCCGCC
The DNA here is from genome assembly GCA_966252395.1 of uncultured Oleiharenicola sp. Classification (GTDB taxonomy): domain Bacteria; phylum Verrucomicrobiota; class Verrucomicrobiia; order Opitutales; family Opitutaceae; genus Lacunisphaera. The sequence continues at coordinate 32,125 of CBINOW010000018.1, forward strand.
GCCCACGACGACGAAGTCGGTTTGAAGTTCGTGACGGGTCATCGGAAAAGAGGGGAGAGGGCCGGAGCTCGGCGATACACGCGGGGTAGGCAGGCATTTTCGGGACGTGCCACCCCGGGGCGAACCGCCGCGCACTGAAATCGCTCAGTGAGTGGCGCCCGAAATGCCGGGGAGCGTGGCAAGAAACTGTTCCACCGCCTCCAAGGTCGCGGTCCGCAACGGGCCGCCGCCCTCGCGGTAGGCGTAGAGCGGATGCCCGCCGCCGGGGTAGAAAACAACCTCGCAACGTCCGCCCGCCGCCCGGGCGTCCGCTTGGAAGGCGCGCACGGTTTTCTCCGGCACGGCCGGGTCGGCGGTGCCGACCATGATCAAGGTCGGTGGCAGCGGCCGCGGGCCGGTGGTGAGCAAGTGCCGCGGCGAGGCCCGGGCAAAGTGTTCCCCGAAAAGGGCGTGGCCGTAGCCGTCCGGACCGGTGTCGAGCACCGGATACCAAAGCACGAGGGCGGCGGGTCGGACGTCGTTTTCCCCGGCGGTGAGCACCGCGGCGAGCGCAAGGTGTCCACCGGCCGAGGCCCCAGCGGCGACGAGCTTCGCGGGATCCGCACCCAGTTCGGCGGCATGAGCGCGCACCCAGTGCAGGGCGTCGCGCACGTCCTCAAGGGCCTCGAAGGGGGTGGTGCCGTGGGTGGTGGCGGTGCGGTAGTCGGCGCTGATCGCCACGTAGCCGCGCCGGGCGAAGTGGGCGCACTCGGCGTAGAACTGGATCGGTGTGCCGTGGGTCCAGCCCCCGGCGTAGAAGAACACAATCACCGGCCGGCCCTGCGCCGGCGCCGGAGGGGCCGAGGGCGGCGGCGTAAACACATGCAGATCGAGCGACCCGCCGGCCGGTGCCTTGTAAGGCAGTCGTTGCGGCGCGAAGGCGGTGGCCGGAGGCGGGAGGAATTGCCTGAGCGCCTCGAACCACACCCGGGCCATCTTTTCCGCTCCGGCGGCGTTCGGGTGAACCTTGTCGGCCACGGTGTCGGTCGTCCAATCGAAGCCGGTCGCCTGGTCCACGGGCACGACGCGTTGGCCGGGCTGGTCGAGCCGCGCCGCGAGCCTGGCGAGGGCGGCGTTGAGTTCGGGGATGTAGGCGTATTTCGGCAGCTTGCCGGCGGGAATGACCTGGGCGAGCAGGACGGTGACGTGCGGGTTTGCCGCCCGGAAGGAGGCGATCAGGGATTCCGTGGCGGCCACGATGCCGGGCACGGGCTGTTCCTCGACGGTGTGATTGTGGCCGCTGTGCAGGAGCACGATGTCGGCGGGATGCGCGCCGAAGTGCGCGGGCACGGTGGCGGCGAGGTATTCGGTGTTCTTGCCGCCGTAGCCCTCGTGGGCGAGCGGGCCGACGCGGGTTTCGCCGGATTGCGTGCCGACGAACTCTACCACATGGCCCGCGGCGAACAGTTTTTCCCAAAGCGGATAGCGGTAGCTGGAAAAGAAATCGGCCCCGGCCGTGATCGAGTCGCCCACGGCCATGATGCGCACCGGCCGCAGCGGGCCGGCGGCACCCAACGAGAAGGGCAGCACCAGCAGGGGCAGCAGCAGCCGGACGAGCGCGGGGCGGAGGAGGCCGGAGAGCATGGCGACAGGCTGCGATCCAGCCGGGGAGCGGCCACGGGCGCGATGTTGAAATCGTTCGGCGGACCGCGCTGAGCGATTTCAGTAACAGGGCGGTTTCCGATTTGCCGGAGCTGACGCATAGCGAACCTGCCCCAATCACCCTCGCTTTCGGAACCCCTCCGCCCGTTCGTGCGGGCTTGGCCGTTTCCGGATCCGGGTCGGCGCTTGCGGCCAGCAAACCCTACCCACAATCAACCAGGCTACCGCTCATGAAGAACCATCAACCAGGATGCCGCGCTTTCACCCTCGCGATGCTGCTCGGCCTCGGGAGTCTCCCGGCCATCGCGCAGGTCGCGCCCGCGGGCAACGACAAGGACGACGAGGTGTTCGTGCTCTCCGCCTTCGAGGTGAAGAGCAGCAAGGACTCGGCCTACGTGGCCGACAAGTCCGTGGCGACCACCGGCTTCGCGGCCGATCTCGCGAAGATCCCGCTGGCGATCAACGTCGTGACGGCCCAGTTCCTCGAGGACACCGGCGGCGTCGGCTTCAACGGCGTCGCCAACTACCAGGCCGCCTTCACCACCGACCAGGGCGGCATGGACAACGGCGTGCGCAACTCCGCCGGCATCGACCCGACGGTCGGGGCGGTCACGGGTGGCGAGCCGCTGCGCACGCGCATTCGCGGCCAGCCGATCAACATCAGCCAGCGCAACGGCCTGCCGATGAAGTTCGGTTTCGGCACGGAGAGCGTGGACCGCGTCGAGGTCGCGCGCGGCCCGATGTCGGTCTTCATCGGCGGCTCGACCCTTGGTGGCGTGATGAACCTTGTCACCGCCAAACCCATGTTCGAACCGGGCGCCCGGTTCAGCCTCAAGATGGATTCGAACAGCAGCTACCAGGTGCGGGCCGACGTGACCGGTCCGATCATCAAGGACAAGCTGGCCTACCGGCTCATCGTCCAGTTCAGCGATGACAACACCTGGCGCGACCTCAGCAACTCCACCACGACTTTCATCAATCCGCAGCTGACTTGGCGTCCCTTCCGCAATATCACCACCCGCCTCGAATACGCGCACCGCGAACTCCGCGGCAACATGGTCAGCAACTCGATGCAGGCGACCGGCGCCTACCAAGCCGACTACGACAATCCCTCCCAGGCGCTGCTCGACCTCGGCAAAAACCGCACCGGGGCGCTCGCCGGCATCCCCTACACCGTGGCGGAATACCGCACGCGCATCGCCCGCACCTTCGCCAACTGGCGCCTGGACAAGTTCAACGTGGACGGCCGCTGGCGCTCCCTCGGCGAAGGCGAGAGCTTCACCGCCGGCGACTGGGCGAACGGCCACGAGGCCAATCATTTTGGCGAAAACGATTTCTTCTCCACGACGTATGACCTGATCGAGAGCGAGACCAACCTGATCGTCACCGACTGGCTCGAGGTGCGCGTGCTCGGCCGCTGGGTGGACCAGCAGAGCTACACGACCTTCTTCAGCAACGCGCTCCGCCGTTATCCGGACGGCAGCACGCCGCTGCTTTCCGCCACCACCACGGCGACGAAGCGCCAGGAAACGCCGCTGACCGGCAAGATCGAGGCCGTCTTCACCAAGGAATTCCTGAAGGTGAACCACAAGCTCCTAGCCGGCTATGAGACCGCCTACAACCAAGCCTGGTCGGTCAACCCGACGTTCAACTTCGCCAGCCTTCCCGCCGTGGCGGCCTCGCCCAACGTCACCGGTTCCCCAGCCAACCTGACCGCCGCGAACATCCTCAACTACTTCGACCCGCGCGTGCACAGCGTGCCCAACTATGAATCGATCCTCACCTGGGCCGACCAGACGCTCGCCCCGGGTGTCACCGCCCAGAGCTACTCGCGCACCTTCCCCGAGGCGGGTTACGCCGCCTACAGCGGCAGCTTCTGGCGCGACCGGCTGACGGCCTTCGCCGGCTACCGCAACACCGTGATCCAGCAGGCGTCCTGGAACCTGGATCGCAACCGGACGCGTCTCACCCGGTTCCTCAATTCGGCCAAGACCTCCACGCAGTCGCACACGCTCGGCCTGGTTTACGAGCCGTTCCAGGGCCTCAACCTCTACGTGAGCCAGAACATCGGCACGGAGGCCGTGCCCGCCGGTTCGCTGATCAATGCCGCTTCCGGCTTCACCTCGCTCGTGACCGCGGAGGAGCGGGCGGCGAACCCGGTGCCCGATCTCGAGGGCACGGGCCGCGAGGCCGGCCTCAAGGTCGAGCTCTTCGACCGCAAGCTGATCGGCCGCGTCGGGGTGTTCGACCTCTCGCGCCGCAACACCGTGATCATCGACAATGAGCGCACCGCGAACGACCTGCGCAACGTCGGCACGGCGGTGGACCCGAATCCCGCCACGCAGAACCTCGCCCAGACCGCCAAGGTGCAGTGGAACCGCACGATCGACGGCAACCGTTCCAGCGGCGTCGAGATCGGCTTCACGTGGATGCCTAATCCCAACTACACCCTGACCGTCGAGGCCAGCCACCTCTGGACCAACAAGCTCACGCTCTCCAAGCCGCTCACCGGCACCGCGCCGACGGCGGCGGCCATGATCGACTACGCGATCCTCAACGGCCGCCCGCTCGACAACACCCCGGATGACACGCTTCGCATCTGGCAGCGCTACAGCTTCACCGACGGTTCGCTGAAAGGCGGCTGGGTCGGCCTCGGCATCCGCGCCCAAACCTCGCTCATGCCGCTGGCCAGCAACTCCTCCTGGGGCACGGTGCTGCCCGGCTGGACGGTCTTCGACGCGGCTTTCGGTTACCGCGCGCAGATCCTGGAGCGACCCGTGGACCTGCAGCTCAACGTCGAGAATCTCACCGACAAGCTCTACTCCGCCGGCGGCCGCACCTGGTCGCCCCCGCGCCAGTTCTTCTTCTCGGCGACGACGCGCTTCTGAGCCGCACAGGCCGTTTTCTTCAGCAGCGAAAGTCTCGTGACTTTCGCTGCTTTGCTTTAACCCTCCGTCATGCCGATCCTCACCCAGGCCGAATACACCGTCGGTGATCTTTGCGTGCGCTATGTCGCGCCGGCGGACCGGCCGGCGGCGTGGGGCCTGCAACTGCTGCCGGCGGACCGGGCGACCCGCACCGTCGCCCCGCGCGAGTGGCTCGATTCCGCGGCGATCCAAAAACTTCCCGCCCCGTGGAACCGGACCCGCGCCTGGGAGGTGGACCCGCTGGTGCATGTCCATCTGGCCGGCGACACCTATCCCGGCGGTTTTTCGCACGGCCGCACGCTGCGCAACTCCGCCACGACCCAAGACCTGACGGTGGTCGGACACAGGCGGGAAACCTGCGCCGACCGCGTGAACCTGATCACGGAACTTCGAACCGAAAAGGGCTTCGCCTGCCGGCACGAACTGACGATCGATCCCGGCACCGGCACGGCCGCGGTGCAGGTCACGGCCAGCAACGCCACGGACCGGCCGCTGAATCTGGAGCACCTGAGCGCGTTCTCGCTCGGCGGCCTGACGCCCTTCGCGGCAGACGATGCGGCCGGACGGCTGTGGGTGCACCGCTTCCGAAGCGCATGGAGCGCGGAGGGCCGGCACGAGGTGCGCTGTGCGGAGGATTTGCTGCTCGAGCGATCGTGGACCGGCCACGGGGTGCGCAGCGAGCGCTTCGGGCAGACCGGTTCGCTGCCCGTCAACGGCTGGTTTCCCTTTGTCGGTTTGGAGGATCGCGCAGCCGGCGTGACGTGGGCCGCGCAGCTGGCGACGCCCGGCACCTGGCATCTCGAGATTTATCGGCGCGCGGACCAACTCGCCCTCGCCGGTGGCGGGGCGGACCGGCTCTCCGGAGAATGGCGCCACACGCTCGCCCCGGGTGAGTCCGTCACGGCGCCGCCCGCCCTCCTCACGGTTGTCGCGGGCTCAATCGACGAAGCGTGCGACCGGCTGGTTGCGGCCGGTCGCCGACGCACGGAACCGCTGCCGAGTGGCGAAGCGGAGCTGCCGATGATCTTCAACGAGTGGTGCTCCTCCTGGGGCCGGCCGACGCACGATTCGCTGCTCGCGCTGGCCGACCGCCTGACCGGCACGGGTGTGCGCTACCTTGTGATTGATGACGGCTGGGCCGAACGTCCGGGCGACCAGTTCCAGCAGAACGGCGACTGGCGGGTGAACCGCCGCGCGTTTCCCGCCGGGTTGCGCGCGACCGCCGAAGCGATCCGGGCCCGCGGCCTCGTGCCGGGGCTCTGGTTTGAGTTTGAGGCCGTGAACCCGGGCTCGGAGGCCTGGCACCAGACGGCGCACCAGCTGCACCGCGACGGGGTGCCGCTGCAGGTGGGCTCGCGCCGCTTCTGGGATTTTCGCGACCCGTGGGTGCATGATTTCCTCGCGGAGCGCGTGCTGGCCCGTTTGCGCGACGATGGTTTCGGCTACCTCAAGGTGGATAACAACGATTCGATCGGTCCGGGGGTGGACGGGCCGTTGTCGCCCGGCGAGAACCTGCGCCAGCACCTTGCCGGGGTGCAGCGGTTCTTCGCCCGGTTGCGTGCGGAACTGCCGGAGCTCGTCATCGAAAACTGCTCGTCGGGCGGGCATCGGCTGGAACCGTCCATGCTGGCGCTCACGGCCATGAGTTCCTTCTCGGATGCGCACGAGACGCCGGACATTCCGCTGATCGCCGCCGACCTGAACCGGCTCGTGTGGTCCGCGCAGAAACAGATCTGGGCGGTATTGCGCACCGACGACACGCCGGCACGACTCGGTTACTCACTGGCCGCCACCTTTCTCGGCCGCATGTGCCTTTCGGGCGATGTCGGCCGCCTGCCGCCCGCGGCCTGGGCCACTGTGCGCGAGGCGGTCGGCTTTTACCAGACGGTGGCATCGCTGATCCGGGACGGTGTTTTTCGCTGCAGCCGCTCCGGGGGCCTATCGCGGCTGCATCCAACCGGAAATCAGGTCGTGACAATCCATGATCCCGGTTCGCATCGACTGCTGGTCGTGTGGCATCGCTTTGCCGCCGGGCAGGAGCGCATGACGGTGACGCTGCCCGCCGGCTGCTGGCGGGTGGTCCGTGAATTCGGTGGTTCGCGCCCCGGTTGCAATTCAACGGCCGGCAGCCTGGCGTGGAGCGCCCCGGAATGGTCGGGTGGCGTGATGCTCCTCGAAGCGGGCGGGTAGCCTCGCCTGCTTAAGGCCGGGAAGCCAGCTGCCGGTAGTAGTCCACATACCGTCTGACGATGCGGTCGGCCGAGAAGAGGGCGGCGGCGCGTTCGCGCGCGGCTTTGCCGAGGGTGGCGCGGCGCGCGGGGTCGGTGAGAAGCGCTTCGACATTGCGGGCGAGGGCCGCGGTGTTGCCGAACGGTGCGAGCAGGCCGTGCTTGTCGTGCTCGATGACCTCGGGAATGCCGCCGACGGCGAAGGCGGCGCTCGGGCACTCGAAGGTCATGGCCTCGAGGATGCTTAGGCAGAAGCTCTCCATCTCGGAGGTGAACAGCGCGAGGTCGGCGGCGTGCAGGTAGTCCTCGATGGCGGTCACGTTTTCTCGCACCACGAGGCGGTCGGCGAGGCCGGCCTGAGCCGCCTCAGCGAGGAAAGGGGCGGCCTTGCCGCCCGCGAGCACGACCAGTTTGAAGGATTCGCGCGGGCGGATCTGCGCGACGGTCTGCAGCAGCAGGTCGGTGCGCTTGACCGGGCGGAGGTTGGAGGTGTGCAGCACCATCGCTTCGCCGTCGGCGAGGCCGAGTTCGGCGCGCACGGCGTCGCGCGTGCGCGTGGGTGGCTGGGGGGCGAAGAAGTTGGGGATGACCTCGACCGGACCGTGGAAAGCGAGGTGCGCCTTGATCTCGCGCTGGAGAAACTGCGACACGGTGGTGACGCCGTCGGCCTGTTCGAGCGCGTGCCGGATGGCGGGGCCGTAGCCGGCGTCGCAGCCGAGCAGCATCACGTCGGTGCCGTGCAGCGTGACGATGACCTTGGGGCGTTCGCCCGCCGCGAGCATGGACATCGCGAGCATGGCGGCGGTGGCGTGCGGCACGGCGTAGTGCACGTGCAGCACGTCGAGCCGGTGCGCCCGGCTGACCTCCGCGATCTTCACCGAGAGCGGGAGCGTGTAGTCGGGATACTTGAAGAGGTCGTAGTCGTTGACCTGAACCGGGTGAAACTGGATGCGCGGGTGGTTTCGCGGCATGCGAAAAGGGGCCGCGTGGCTGATGAAGTGAATCTCGTGCCCACGTTGCGCGAGTTCCTCACCCAGCTCGGAGGCCAAAATGCCACTGCCCCCGACGGACGGGTGGCAGATGATACCGAGGCGGAGCGGGCGGTCAGACATGAGGAAGGAAGGGACCAGAGACTAGGGACGAGAGACCAAGATAAGAGCGGTCACAAAGGGCACACAAAGCGCCCAAGATGCAAACGCCGGCCGAGGAATAATTGCGCTATTTGTGCAGGAAACGGGGAACTCAGAACTTGTGCGCCGCGCGGGTGAGCGGGGCGAGGGAGGCGAAGACGAGCGGGTCGTTGGGCCAGAGCGGTTGGGCGTGGCCGACGCCGGCGTTGAGACCGTGGACGCGGGCGCGGTCGAGCTGCAGTTCGACGTAATTGCGGGTCTTCATCTGGGAGGCGTGGGCTTCCATGGCGGCCTTCCAGGCGGTCATGACTTCGGGGGCGGACACGTCGATGAGGACCGGCGGGGTGGTGCGGGGTTCCGCGCCGGGGCCGAGCGCGTAGAAGAACAGTTCGCCGATGGCGTGGGGCGTCAGGTCGCGCAGCTCGGCGAGGCCGCCGTAGCGGGCGAGGCGCGTGGCGTCGCGCACGAGCGTGCCGAGGCGCCAGTGGTCGGGGTGCTGGTTTTGCTCGGTGGTGGGCGCGAGCACGAGGGCCGGGCGCACGCGGCGCAGCACGGCGGCAAGCTTGATGGCGTGGGCCGACTTGAGTTCGAGATGGGCGTCGCCGTCGAGTTCGACGAATTCGATCGTGGCGCCGAGATGCTTCGCGGCGGTCTCGGCCTCCTTGAGGCGCTGGGCCGGGGTGCCGTTGGTGCCGGCTTCACCGCGCGAGCAGACGACGAGGTGCACGGGGCGGCCGGCCCGGGTCTCGCGGACGATGATGCCACCGCAGCCGAACTCGATGTCGTCGGGATGCGCGCCAAAGGCGACGAGCGGAGTGCGTTCAGGCGGGGTGGGGGCGGTCTTCATGACAGAACTCTAAATTTCCCAGAGGACTTGGCCACAAAAAGCACAAAAAACGCAAAAATGAATTGGGATTCGGAACGACGGTGTGGCGGGGGTGGCCGGAAACGTCGGCGAACTCGGGATCAAATATCCGCCCAGGCTTCGTCGGAGCGGTCGATCTCGTCGCGGCGCACGAAGGTGATGTCCGGGGCGTCGGCCTTGTTCAGGTAAGCCTGTTCGCCGGCGCCGGCGATGTAGTGGGTGCAGTGAATGATGGATTGCATCCAGCGCAGGCGCGTGTCGCGCGTGGGGCTGACCTGCTCCGGGGTGAAGGCGCAGGCGGGCAGCTTCACGAAGGCGTCGCCGCCCTCGTGCAGGCAGAGCGTGCCGTCGGGCATCCGGCGGGCGCGGACGGTCTCGCCCTCGTGGGCGACGTCCACGAAACAGTCGTCCACCGCGCAGCCCGCGCGGCGGACGGCGGGGTCGCCGGAGCGGACGACGCGGACGCCCTCGAGCAAGCCGAGCCCGCGATACATCTCGAGGCAGAAGTCGGCGACGCTGGTCACGTGGGCGGCGGCGGTGCGCTTGAAGATCTCGGCGGCGGCCGGGGAGACGTAGGCGCCGAGCTGGCGCGCGGTGTTGGCGGCCCAGTCGGCGGGGATGCGCTTGGCGTAGAGCGGCGACCACTTGCGCTGAACCTTGTTGGCAAACGTGAAGTTGAGCGTAGCGGGCTCGCCGGTCTTGCGGTGACGGAGGATGGTCTGGGTCTCGCGCGGGTCGTGGTCGCTGTCGTGGTAGAAAAACACGATCTCACCGCCGAGCTCCGCCTGCAGCCGGCGGGCGGTCATGAACTTGGCATAGAGGAACCGCCGCGGGAAAAAGCCACAGGGTTGCTGGCCGAAACAGATGATAGGCGAGGACAAGGAAAAGGAAGAAGGTAGAAGGAGGAGGGAAGAAGCTCAAGCGGCGGGCTTCGCCGGCTGGAAGGCTTGGAAGAGCAGGCTGAAAATCACGCACGCGGCGCAGCCGATGGGGTTGAGCCAGAGGTAGCCAATCTCGTGGGCGGGCCAGGCTTTGCCGGCGAAAAAGATGCCGAGCACGACAGCCTGCGCGGCAAGGGCGGCCCAGAAGACGGCGGTGCCGCCGACTTTCTTGAAGAAGAACGCCACAATGAAGAGGCCAAGGAGCGTGGGATAGAAGATGGAGGCGACGATGTTCAGGCCCTCGATGAGGTTTTCCTGAAAGCTCACAAACAGGGCGAAGCTGATGGCGAAGCCGCCCCACATGGCGGTGAACCATTTCGCGGCGCGGACATTGCGGGCCTCGTCGTGCTCGGCCAGCGGGCGGAAGTGGCGCCAGAGATCAATCGTGGTGGTGGTGCCGAGGGCATTGAGTTCGCCGGCCTTCGAGGAAAGCGCCGAGGCGAACATCACGGCGAGGAGCAGGCCGATGAGGCCGTGGGGGAGCTGCGTGAGGATGAAGGTGATGAAAACGAAGTCCGAGTCCTTGGTCTTCTTCGCCTCTGGCGCCGCGGCTTGGAGGGTGGCGCGGGCTTCCTGACGGACGGCTTGGGCGGCGCGTTGGGCCTCGTGCAGCGACTGCTGGGCGGCGGCTAGCGCCGCCTCGTCGCCGGCTTCGCGGGCCGAGGTCCAGACCCGGATCTTCGCGAGCTGGTCGGCGTGGGCGACGGCGTAGCGTTCCTCGAGCGCGCGGAACTCGGCGGCGCGCGGGCCCTGCGCCTGTTGCTGCCACGCGGCTTGGTTGAAGACGACGGGTGAGCCGGGCGTGAACTGGTAGAACACGAAGAGCAGCGCGCCGAGCATCACGATGAAGAACTGCATCGGGATCTTCAGCACGGCGTTGAACATCAGGCCGAGCCGCCCCTCGCGCAGCGCGGCACCACCGATGTAGCGCTGCACCTGCGATTGGTCGGTGCCGAAGTAGGAAAGCGAGAGGAAGAAGCCGCCGAGCAGACCGCTCCAGAACGTGTAACGCTTGTCCGGATCGGGCGACCAGTCCACGGCCTCGAGCTTGCCCATCGTGCCGGCGATGGCGGTGGCGTGGTCGGGCAGGCGCGCGAGCAGAATGCCGAAGGCCGACAGCATGCCGATCCAGATGACGGCCATCTGCCATTTCTGGGTGAGGTTCACCGCGGCGCTGCCGCCGGTGACGGTGTAGATTATGGCGACAAGACCGATGCCGACGATGATCACGTCGAGCCGCCAGCCGAGCACCGTGGAGAGGATGATGGCTGGCGCGTAGATGGTGATGCCGCTCTGGAGGCCGCGCTGGAGCAGGAAAATGCCCGCGCCGAAGAGGCGGGTGCGCTGGTCGAAGCGTTTGCCGAGATACTCGTAGGCGGTGTAGACGCCGAGCTTGCGGTAGATGGGCAGGAACACGGCGCAGACGAGGATGAGCGCCAGCGGCAGACCAAAATAGTTTTGGATGAAGGCGATGCCGTTCTCGTAGGCCACGCCCGGCAACGAGAGGTAGGTGATCGTGCTGGCCTGCGTCGCGGCAACGGAGAGTCCGATGGTGAACCAGCCGGTCGACTGGTTCCCTTTCAGGTAGGTGTCGAGGTGATCGGTGTGACGGGTGCGCCACAGGCCATACCCGGCGATGCCGAGCATGGTTCCGAGCAACACGAGCCAGTCGATCGGGTTCATGCGAAGAAATGCGTGAACGCAGTCAGCGCGGCGACGACGGCAAGGAAGCAGACGAAGACAAAAACATAGACCCCGCGCCAGGTGCGGAAACCGGGCACGCCGGGAGAGTCGTCACGGGGATCTTCGCGGGGGTCGGACATCGTCGTTGCTCAAAAAACGCCAAAGGTCCAAACGCCAAACGCCAAAGAAATCTCAGCTTTCGAATCTGCAGTTTCCCTCATTATTTGGAGCCTGGTCATTGGCGTTTGGAATTTCGGGCGGTTATTTTCCGAGCGATACCAAGTTGGCGAAGAGCCGGTGGGCCCCGGGGTGGCCGGCGGGGAGCTGGCGGAAGAAGGACAGGCCGGTGTAAACGAACCAGCCTTTGCCATGCCGGGCGACGAGCAGGCTGCTGCGGAGCGGTTCCTCGCCGGGATCGCTCATGGCGAGGATGGCGGTGTAGCGCGCCTCGTCCCACTTGCTCGGGAAATACGCGCCGCGCTCCTGCACCCAGCCGGTGAAATCGGCGGCGGTGATCTTGTTCGGCGTGTTGAGCACCGGATGGTCGGAGGCGAGAAAGGTGACGGGCGCGTCCTCGTCGGTCACACGCAGTCGCGGCGGCGGTCCTTCGATCGAAAGCTCGTAGGGCCCGAGCGTCGTGGCCTTGAGGTTGTTGGGGCGGTTGTATTGGGCGATGACCGTGCCGCCCGCTTCAACCCAAGCGAAGAGCCCGGGCAGGTTGGCGGCAAGGTCAGCGCGGTCATTGGAAGCGCGCACCCCGAGGACAACGGCGTCGAGGCCGGCCAGCTTGGCGGGGTTGAGGTCGGCGCCGTTGAGCGTGACAACCTCATAGCCGAGCTGCGCGAGGCTCTCGGCGGTGCTGTCGCCCGCGCCCGGCAGGTAGCCGACGCGCTTGCCGCGGATCTGGGCATCGAGTGCGACGAGATGCGTGTGAGCCGGGCGCTGGAGGAGCTGCACGGGCAGGTGCGGGTAATCGAGCACGAGGCGCTCGGTGCTGTAGGTCACGCCGCCGATCTCGGCGGAGGCCGTGAGGTTGGCGCGACCGGCCTTGGCCGGCGCGGTGACACTGAAAGTCAGCGCGACTTTGTCGCCGGCTGTGGCGAGTTCGAAGGACCGTTTGGCCGGAGTGATCGACCAGCCCGCGGGTGCGGCGAGTTGCAGGGAACCGCGCGATCCCGCGCGCGCGGCGGTGACCGCGATGGTCACCTCCTTGGTGGCGCCGGGCGCGAAAAGTTCGAGGTCGTGGGCAAAGCCGAGTGAAACCGGCGGAATGACCGCGAGCCGACGGCGCTGCTGGGCCTCCGGGGCACCGGCGACGATCTGCACGGGCTCGTCGGAAAGGAGGAGCTGCTCTCCGCCGACCTCGAATACAAATTCGACGGGAAAGGCGGCTTGGTTTTCGGGCGAGCCGATCAAGTGCGGCTGATCGACACGGAACATGCCCGCGGTGCTTTCCTCGCGCAGCCAGTAGGGCTGGCTGACCGGCAGCCATTCCGGGAGCGGTTGCTTGGACTCCCGGACCAAGGGTGATCCCGGCGGCACCACGGCGTTGACCTCGATTTTGGCGAATAGGTGCGATTGATGGAGGGTGACCCACTCGACCGGGTCCGGGTCTTTCAGCGACTTG
>CBINOW010000019.1:0-44459 GCA_966252395.1 uncultured Oleiharenicola sp.
CATCGTTGAAATAGGCGGGCACGGTGATCACGGCCTGCGTGATTTTTTCGCCAAGGTAGGCCTCGGCATCGGCCTTGAGCTTCGCGAGCACGAAGGCGGAAATCTGCTGGGGAGCGAAGGTCTCGGCCTTGTCACCGACCTGCACCTCGATGTAGGCGTCGCCGTTTTTGCCCTCAACGACCTTGAACGGCATGTTGGCGGCCTCGGCCTTCACTTCGGAGAACTTGCGGCCGATGAAACGCTTCGCGGAGAAGATCGTGTTCTTCGGGTTGGTCACCGCCTGGCGCTTGGCGGCCTGGCCGACGACGCGCTCGCCGGTCTTGGTGAAGGCCACAATGGACGGCGTGGTGCGCGCGCCCTCGGCGTTGGGAATGACGACGGGCTCGCCGCCCTCCATGATCGCCATACAGGAATTCGTGGTGCCCAGATCGATACCGAGAATCTTGCTCATGCCCGCGTGTTAGCTGGCAATGTGCCCCGACGCGACACATGCGATATTAAACAATGATATTTAAAGGTTTAAAAATTTATCACCCCGCAATCGGGTCGCCCAAAACGCCCGAAATCGGGCCTTAATGTCCCACATCACGAGACACTGTCCCACCGCTGTGCCACGCCCTTGGCGCAGTTGGGAGCAGCGATCGTCGCACTTGGAGCGGTCTGGATTGAAGTGTAGCCGCTACGCGCAGCCGATGTCCGAACAACAACTGGCCGCCTTGGTGGCGTGGCAGCCGGTGCAAAGCCAGATGTGGCCGAAGTCGTGCGCGTCGAACGCGCCGCACTCGGCGCAGTTCTTCTCCGCGGGCGTCGCGGTGGCCGCCGCCTCCGGCAGCAGCACGGTGCGCAGCAAGCGCGGCGGTCCGCTGACGCGCTTCACCCAGTCGGCGGGATGACGGCCCTGAAAATCGCGCAGCTTCTCCAGCGAAGTGCAGCCGGCGCAGGCCTTGTAGCAGCATTTGGGATTCAGGCGCAGCGTGTCGCCGGCGGGTTCGTCCGAACGGCTCATGACTCAAGCCGATCGGCGCCGGCATAGACGTTCATGCGGCCGTCGCGCAGGAAGCCGACCAGCGTCTGGCCGCTGCTGCGGGCGAAATCCACGGCCAAGCTCGTTGGCGCGGAGATCGCGGCAATGAAGGCTATGCGCGCGGCGAGCGCCTTCTGCACGATCTCGAAGGCCACGCGGCCGCTCACCAGCAGCACGACCTCGGACGGCGCGATGCTCCCTCCGAGCAACAGATGACCGAGGACCTTGTCCACGGCGTTGTGGCGGCCGACGTCCTCGCGCATGATGAGTAGTTTGCCGGCGGCGCTGAAGAGGCCTGCGGCGTGAAGGCCGCCCGTGCGTTGGAAAGTTTCCTGAGCGAGGGCCAGCGTCGGCGCCATTTTCACGAGCACATCGGCCGCAACCCGCGGCCCGGCATCGGGCACCAGCGCGGGACTCCTCGCCTGCACGGCGGCGATGGTCGCCTTGCCGCAGAGGCCGCAGCTGCTGGCGGTGAACACGTGACGGGTGAGGCGGGCGAAATCCACGGCCTCGGGGCGCGCGAGTTTCACATCCACGATGTTGGGCTCCGCTCCCCCGCCCCGCTTCGCCTTGGCCGGCGTGATCGCGACGATGTCGTCTCGCCGCGCGACCACGCCCTCGGTGAGCAGAAATCCCGCGGCCAGTTCTTCATCGTGACCGGGGGTGCGCATGGTCACGGCAACCGCCCGGCCCTCGACGCGGATTTCCAAGGGTTCCTCGACTGCGAGGTCGTCGCGCTCCTCGAAGACCGCGGCCGCCTTGCGCCGTTGCACGGTGCGGGCGGCGTGGGGGGAGGCGGGTGCAATAGGTTTTACCTTCACAAATTTGTCATTGCGAAGGAGGCGAAGCCGACTGCGGCAATCCAGCTGGATCGCCACGGCCCGCAACGGGCCTCGCGATGACAGACCAAAGTGAATCCATCCGCGCGCATCCGTGCAATCCGTGGTTAAGCCCGCGGGACCGATGGTCCCGCCTCCACCTTTTCAATCCGCACATGCGCGTTGTAGTCCGGCACGCCGCCGCCGCGGTCGGCGACGCCGCGGCGGATGAGGTGGTTGCCCTCGGGCCAGTGGATCTGGAGGTTGCCCGGCGCGAGCGGGGCGAGGAAGACACGCCCCTCGTAGCGGCCGCGGTCGTTGACGAGGGCAACCCGGTCGCCGTGCATCAGGTGCAGGCGCGCGGCATCCTCCTCGTTCATGAGGATGGCCTCGCGCGGGGCGCCGTTGAGCGGATCCACGTCGGCGTAGATGAGCGTGTTGAACTGCTTGCCCCGGCGCGTGCTGACATGAAACACACCCTCGGGTCGCGGAGCGCGATCCGGCAAGTCAACGACGGCGAAGCGCGCGCGGCCATCCTCGGTCGGGCATACGCCGCCGGCGCAGAGGTGCGGGCCGCCGTATTGGAAGGCGTCGCCGGTCTGCTTGAGGTGCTGGATGCCATCGTAGAAGGGCACGACCCGGGCGATCTCTTCGCGCATTTCCTGACCCGTGTGGCAGCCGAGCCACTCGGCGCGCTCGGGACGGGCCGAGGCGGCAACCTGCAGCAGGATGCGCCACTCGGCGCGGGCCTCGCCCACCTCGCGCGGAATCTCCGGCGTGAACATCACGCGGCGCTCGGTGCTCGTCTCGGTGCCGCCATCGTCCTGCTCGTAGCGTGTCTTGGCCGGGAGCAAAATGACCTCGTCGGCCGGATCGAGCAGCATCTGGTCGGTGAGCATGATGTCCTGGTGGACGCGGAACGGCACGCGCGAGAGCGCCTCCGCCACGTGGTCGGGGTCCGGCAGCGTGCGCAGGAAGTTGCCGCCTATCATGTAAAACGCGTCGAGTTCGCCGCGATACGACGCCTCGACCATCTCGGTCGTGGTGAGACCCGGCCAATCGGGCACGGGGAAACCATAGTGCGCGCTGAGCGCCGCGGCGTTGGCGGCGTTGACCGTCTTGCCGCCGGGGAAGGCCGTCGAATACGCGCCCATCTCCGCGCCGCCCTGCACGGAGGAGTGGCCGCGGATCGGCATGACGCCGCATTTGTCGCGGCCGAGGAAACCGCGGGCGAGCGCGAGATTGAGAATCATGCGGACGTTGTCCGCGCCCCACTCGTGCTGGGTGATGCCCATGCTCCAGACAAAGACGCCGGTGCGGGCGTTGCCGATGAGCTCGGCGAACTCGATGAGGCTCGCCCGCGGCAGGCCGGCGCCTTTCTCAAGTTCCTCCCAGTCGAGAGAGCGGGCGCGTGCCTCGAGTTCGGGCCAGTCGTTCGTGTGCGCGTCCACGAAGGCCCGGTCAATGCGGCCGGTCTCGATGAGGTGCTTGAGCGCGCCGTAGAGAAACGGGATGTCGCCGCCCTGACCGACCGGGAACCAGTAGTCGGCGAGGTCGGAGCCGAACAGCGCGCTGCTCGCCGTCGAGGGCACCCAATAGCGCTGCATCCCCGGTTCGAGGTAGGGATTCACGAGGATGATTTTCGTGCCGCGCTCCTTGGCGATGTGCAGGTATTTGGTGGAGACAGGCTGGTCGTTGGCGGGGTTGGAGCCGAAGAACACGACGACGTCGGTGCCCCACCAATCCTTGTAGCTGCAGGTCGTGGCCGCGAGCCCGAGCATGTGTTTCATCGCCGCGGTCGAAGGCGAGTGACAGAGGCGCGCGGCGTTATCCACGTTGTTGGTGCCCAGGAAACGCGCGACCTTCTGGGCGGTGTAATAGATCTCGTTGGTCACGCCGCGGGCGGTGACGAAGAACGCCATGCGCCGCGCATCGGTCGCTCCGAGGCGGGCGCCGATGGTGGCCAGCGCCTGGCACCAAGTGATGCGCGTGAACCCCTTCTCCCCGCGCCGCCGGCGCATCGGGTAAGCCAGACGCCCGAGCTGCCGAAGCTGGCGGTTGTCCATTTTCTTCAGCGGCTCCACGTCGGTCAGCTCCTCGACATCCATCGCGGGCATGGTGTTCAAGCGGAGCAGATTCAGGCGCGTCATGCACAGGTGGACCCCGTCAATGGTCCAGTCGTGCAGCCCGGCCACGCCGAGCGCGCAGCCGTCGCACACGCCGCGACTGAGCACCTTCCACGCGTAACCGAGGTTGTCGCGGTTGTCCCACGCGACCTTCATCATGTCGCGAAAGTGCTTGGGTTTGGTGTGGCCGAGACCGAACGGCGAGAGGCGGCGAAGACGGTCACCGGGGGGCGTGACGAGGCGGTGCGTGGGCATGGAAACGAGCCGGCGGAGCCTTCGGACCGCGGCTTGCAGAAGCAATGCTTAACAGTAACGTATGGCTGTCATCATGACATGGTTGGTGGTCTAAACCTTTTTCATTTCGGGCCGATGAAGAAGGTCAACCGTTGCGCAGCATCTCCCCCACCGAGGTGCCGCACCCAGGCCGGATCGATCCCTTTGCCCAAAGTGCTACACATCATCCCAAGGCCCATCCGGGGCCTGCTCCAGCTTTGTCTGCTGGCGGGGAGTCTGGGCCTGCCCGGAACGCTCGGCGCGGTCACCCTGCAGGAGCTGCTCGAAGAGCCTAAGCTCACGCCAAAGAAATTTGCAGCCTACTTCGGCGGCTTTGGCTACGAGTTCAACAGCCCCATCCAATCGGCCGACGCCTTTCTCAGCCGCCAAAAGGGCGACTGTGACGACTATTCCGTGCTGGCCGACTTCGTCCTCTCCAAGCGCGGATACAAAACCCGTCTCATCCATGTCCGCCTCGCCGGCCGGGTCGCCCACGCGGTCTGCTATGTGACGGAAAGCAAGGCCTACCTCGACTACAACAACCGCAACGTGTTTTTCACCCTCACCCGCTCCGGTCCCGACCTGCGGGACATCGCATCCAAGGTTGCGCAATCGCTCGAAGCCAGTTGGACTACGGCATCGGAATTCACCTACTCCTACACGACCCGGCGCAAGACAATGATCGCCACGGTCTCGCAGACCGGCGGTGCTGAAACGGCCACCCCTCCCCAATCCTCACCCTTCAATGTCGACTGACCCAGGTCCGATACCCCTGCAAGACGACCGCACCTACCGGCGCGTGCTCGTGTTCTTCACCCTGATTCTCGCGGTGCTGGTCTTCGTCGTGGCCGCCTCGCTGCTCAACCTCAGCCGCTCGGTCGCCACGAACGACTGGGTCAATCACACCCACGCGATCATCAACGAGCTCGACGCCCTGCAGCCCACGCTCCTCGCCGCCGAGGGCGATCTGGGAAAATACCTCGTGACCTCCGATGCGCGCGACCAGGCCGAATATCAGGAAAAGTTCGCCGACCTCGGCGAGAAGGTGGACGTGATCCGCGCGCTCACTGCCCGCGCGCCAGAGGAGCAGAAGCTTTTCGCCCCGGTGGCCGACCTGCTGGAACGCCGGGCCGCTCATGCGAGCCGCCTCGCCACACTCAAGAACTCCGGCGACCAGGCCGCCCTGCGGACCGCCCTGGCCGAGGACGCCGCCCGCGGCGAAGCTCACGAGCTGGGCCGGCTCATCGAACGCTTTCGCGAACACCAGACCAACCTGCTAACAGAGCGCGACCGCACCTCGTTCCAGCAGGCCCAGACCACGCGCTGGACCGTCATCGGCGGTCTCGTCTTCAACGTGCTGCTCCTCATCGGCGCCGCCTGGCTGATCCGCGACGACCTCGCCGCCCGCCGTCGTGCGGCGCGCCTGCTCCAGCAGTCCAACGAAGAACTCGAGGAAAAAGTCCGCCAGCGCACCGCCGAGCTGACCGTCGCCAACGAAACGCTGCTCGCCCGCAACATCGAGGACCGCTGGGCCAAACAGGCCCTCGAGCACCAGAACCGCTACAATCTCCTGATCATCGACTCGGTCTCCGACTCCGTCTTCGTCATCACCCGGCTGATGAACGTCTCGCGCCTCAACCCCGCGGCCGTGCATCTC
Organism: uncultured Oleiharenicola sp.; assembly: GCA_966252395.1. Classification (GTDB taxonomy): domain Bacteria; phylum Verrucomicrobiota; class Verrucomicrobiia; order Opitutales; family Opitutaceae; genus Lacunisphaera. The sequence continues at coordinate 5,899 of CBINOW010000019.1, forward strand.
ACCGGCTACGAACCTGCCAGCCTGATCGACAAGCCGCTGGCCACGGTCCTGCGCCCCGCCGACGACAACGGCGCGCCCGCCAACTTCGATCCCCTGGCCCGCGCGCTCGCCGAAGGCCACGAACTGCGGGCCAAGGCCGGATTTGTCGCCACCAAGGGTGGACAATCCGTGCCGGTGCGCATCAACATCTACCCGCTGCGTGACCGCGACAAGGTCGTTGGCGGCGTCGTCGTCCTCCAATCCCCGGCCCCTTCCAACTCATGAGCGCCACCCGCCCCCCGTTTGAAACCGGCCTGACGCCCGCCACGTCGCGCTCCGGCCGGCATATCCTCGTCATTGACGACGAGCTGCCGATCCTCGAGCTCCTGCAGGAATACCTCTCGGCCCACGGCTACCGCGTCAGCACCGCGAGCAACGCCCATCAGGCGAAGAGTGTGGTCGAGAAGGAGGCCCCGCACCTCATTATCTCCGACCTCCAGCTGGAGGACACCGACGGCCTGCACCTCATCGAGCAGCTGCGCGTGGTCCTGCCCCGCACGCCGGTCATTTTGCTCACGGGCGTGCTCTTCGATTCCAATGTCATCGAGGACAATCTCAAGTGGAAGATCTCCAGCTACGTCAGCAAGACCGCGCCCCTGCAGGACCTGATGAAGGAGATCCAGCGCCTCATCGTCGGTTGATAAAACGAGGCCAGTCGTTTCAGTGAGTGCTATGGAAACGCTCCAGGTGCCCGATACCGTGCCGGTGATGACGCTGCCGAACACGGTGTTCTTCCCGCAGGCCCTGCTGCCGCTGCACATCTTCGAGCCGCGCTACCGGCAGATGCTCCGCGACGTGCTGACCCGCGACCGGCTGTTTGCCGTGGCTCGCCTCGATCCCGCGGCAGAGACCGGCGAAACCGAACCCGCGCACACCATCGCCACCGTCGGCATCATCCGCGCCTGCCAGAAGGCCGACAACGACACCTCCAACCTGCTCCTGCAAGGCATCTGTCGCGTCGAGATCCAGTCCATCGTGCGCGAGCAACCCTACCGGCTGATCGCCATCCGCCCGCTCACCACCACCAGCGGCGGCAATCATGTGCAGCTTGAAAACGAACGCCTTGAGGTCATGCGCCTGCTCAACCTGCGGCGCCGGCTCGGCACGCCGGCCCCCAAGGGAATGACGCAATTCCTGGAGAGCATCGAGGATGTGGACACCTTCGCCGATGTGGCCGCCTTCAACCTTTGCGAAGACGGCGCGTTCAAGCAGATCCTGCTCGAGGAACTGGACACCCGGCGCCGGCTCCAGCTGTTCGCCGCCCGGCTCAAGTCCGAGATCGAAGATCAAAAGCTGCGCCGCAAACTGCAAGGCCGGCTGACAGACGACCAGATTGCGGACAACTGAGTGACGGAGGGGAGGGGCTAAAGCCGCTTCTTGCTGAAGGCCCGGCCCGAGGGAGATTTGAGATACTTCTCGAAGGCGACGGCTTTGTTTCGATCGCGGAACGCAACGGCCGTTTTGATGCGCCAAGGCCGGGATCTTGCAGTGTGGGAAACCCCGCCTGCATTGTGTTTCGCCAGACGCGCCGTCAGGTCGTCGGTCAGGCCGACATAGAACCCGTCGGATGAAACCGAGGATTCCAAGATATAGACGTAGGCAAATTCACTCATGAGATTTTGGCCCGTCGTCATCATTCAGCCAATGCGGATGGCCGTGACCGAGGCCCGCCTACGCCCGTTGGGCTTCGGCGCGGCAGCCTTCGCCAAGCGCAGCGTGGATCTTTCAATAGGATCACGTCCCCTTGGCTGGCTTGCCGAGCCGTAGCTCGCAGAGCGAAGGCTGGTGGACCGGATCGGGATCAAACCGACGACCTCGTCGTTGCGAACGACGCGCTCTATCAACTGAGCTACCGGCCCCCAAGCGAGCGGTCTTTGTGAGGGACGCTCCGGCCGGAGTAAAACACAATTTTCCTCACGCGTTTCCCGCTCACAGTGCGGGATTTAACCCAACCGCAATATTGGCCCCTAATTTGCTGTTGCGGCTTACCGGACGGAGGGGGGATACAGCCTCTCCTTCCCTTAACCTGTAACAGAAATCAAAACATGAAAAAGTCCGCTCCGAAGTCCGCCGCCGCCAAGCCCGTGAAGAAAGCCGCCCCCGCGGCCAAGGCTCCTGCCAAGAAACCGGCCGCCCCCGCCAAGAAGAAATCCGCCGCCGCCGAGCCGCCGGCCACCTTCATTTCCGCCCAAATCGACATCGGTTTCGGCAACCACCTCACCCTGCGCGGCGAAGGCCCGGGCCTCAGCTGGGACAAGGGTCTCGTGATGGACAATGTCGGCCACAGCCTGTGGACCGCTTCGATCAGCAAGGCGACCAAACCGGTTACGTTCAAGGTGCTGGTCAACGACCTCACCTGGAGCACCGGCTCCGACTTCGTCGTCGAGCCCGGCCAGAGCATCACGGTTTATCCGAGCTTCTGAGCCGCGTGCCCGCTGGCCGTGAAAGCCACCGGCTGGGCCAAGGTTTAACTTGTGCTGGCGCGAGGCGGCCGTGAATTTGCCGCGATGACGCGCCCACTCCCGCCCTGCCCCCACCTGCCGGCCCCGCCCGCGCAGATGGATGCCGGCGCGCTCACGGCGCTTGGAGAGAACCGCGGAGCGGAGTTTTACCTGACCGCGCTCACGTATGCGCACCATCTCTGGCAACGCGGCTTGGCCGCGCGCGCCGTGCTGTCCCTCGACCGCGCACTCGGCGCGGATCTCCGGGGTGACGAACCGGTGCTCTCGCAATGGCCGCTGCCGTATGCCGCGCAGGCGTGGTTCCTGCGCCATACACCAACCGATGTCTTCATCGGCAACCCGCGTGTGCATTTCCAGCATCTCGCCGACCGCATGAACGAGCCGCGCCGTGAACAACGCCGCTGGCGCATCTGGGCCTGCTGGGCGATCTGCCGCGCGGTGCGCCCGGAGTTTCCCGCCGATCCCAAGCACCCTGTCACCGAACCCAACGATGCCGAGATTCACGCGCGATTGGAAACGCACGGACTCCCCGGTGAAGCCTCTCTGTGGCAGGGCGTGCTGCGGACATCTCGCCAACACCCGGTTCTATCCTGAAATCAGCCGGGGCTCCTCCCGGATACCGCCGCGAAAGCGTTTCCGATCGCTGCGGACCCGAAGTCTTCAGGCCACCTTGCGACGGGCTGCCAGTCGCTGGGCCAGGGCACGCTGCACCAGAATGAACGCAAGCAACAGGATGCCGACCGAGATCCGCACCCACCAAGAGCTGAGGCGCCCATCAAAGAGGATCGCCGCCTGGATCGTGCCAAAGATGAGGATGCCCAGCAACGTGCCGACCACGTGTCCCCGACCACCAGTGAGGAGCGTGCCGCCAATCACCACGATGGCGATGGCGTCCAGTTCCAACCCGATACCCATGCTGGGATTGCCGGAGCCGGTGTAGAGCGTGGCCACGATGCCCGCCAGCGACGCGCAGAATCCGTTGAAAGCATAGACCCCGACTTTGGTCGGCCCGACGGGCAGTCCCATCAGCAGGGCCGACTGCTCGTTGCCGCCCATCGCCAGCAGGTTGCGACCGAAGCGGGTGTGGTGCCCGAGCAAATAACCGGCCAGCAGCACCCCGATAAGGATCAGCGCACACGCCGACAAGCCCGCCTGCCCGAGCGGCAGCTCGTAGGCGGTGATCCGGTTGTAGAGTTCGTGATCAATGCCCACGGACTCGGTCGTGATCCAGAAGGCCGCACCGCGCGCGAGGAACATGCCCGCCAGCGTGATCAGGAACGGCGGCAGTTTGAAAATCTGGATGAGCAGCCCCATAAAGGCCCCCAGTCCCGTGCCGGCCAGCAGGCCGAGCGCCCATGCCAGGGGCGGCGCGAGGTGCTTTTGCTGGATGAGCGTCGCCGTGAAGATCGAGGTGAACCCGATAACCGCGCCCACGGACAAATCAATGCCACCGGAAAAAATCACCAGCGTCATCCCCACCGCGGCGATGCCGACAAAGGCGTTGTCGGTGAGCAGGCTCGTGAACATCCGGGCGCTGAAGAAGCCGTCGTAAGACACAGCCGCCGTGCCAAACAACGCCGCGAAGATCACCGCCGTCGTGAGCAGCGGCAGCTGACGCTGAAACCGAGAAGCGAGCGAGCTCACGCGGCCTCCTTTTTCGGCCAGAGACCGCGCAGCCAGCGTCCCACCTTCTCCGACTGCAACAGCGACACGCCGATGATCAGCAGCGCCTTGGGCACCGGGGCCACCGCGGGCGGCACGCCGAGGTTATACATCGTGGTGGTCAGGGTCTGGATCAGCAGCGCGCCAACGGCGGTGCCGAGGATCAGGAAGCGTCCGCCGGTCAGGGCCGTTCCTCCGACCACCACCGCGAAGATGGCGTCCAACTCCATGTTCTCGCCCGCGCGATAAGCATCCGCCGCCTTGATGTTGGCCGCGGTCAGCACACCGGCGAGGCCGGCGCAGGCACCGCAGAAAACGTAGGCCAGCGCCTTGATGCGGGCCGCGGCCAGACCGGCGAAGCGGCTGGCTTTCTCGTTGTCGCCCACCGCCTCGATGAAAAGCCCCAACGCCGTCCGCCGCAGCGCCAGGTGGGTGAGCAGGAACATCGCACCGACCAGCAGCGGAGAAACGGGCACCGCGAACAGAAAACCGTTCGCCAGATATTCGAAGGACGAATTTGCAATGATGACTACCTGACCGTCCACGATCAGCTGGGCCACGCCGCGCCCTGCCACCATCAGGATCAAGGTCGCCACGATGGGCTGCAGGCCGAGCCGCGCGATGAGCACACCGTTGACGCCACCCGCGAGCAGTCCCGTGCCGAGGGCTGCGGCCAGCGTGATGGCCAAGCTGTGCCCGCCCGCGAGCATCGTGCCGCACACCGCGCCGGCAATCGCAACGACGGAGCCGACCGAAAGATCAATGCCGCCGGTGGCAATGACGAGGGTCATCCCCAGCGCCACCAGCATCGTGCGAGAACCTTGCACGAGGATGTCGATCGGAGTGCCATAGAGGTTACCGTCGAGCACCGTGATTTTCAGGAAGCCCGGATTGAAGACGGCATTGAGCAGCACCAAGGCCGCCAGGCCGATCAGGGGCCAGCGCACCGGGCTCACGGATCGGGCGGCGTCAGGCTTGCTCATGGGTGCCGGCCATCATGGCCATCAGGTGCCCGGTCGTGATGCCCTCGCCCGTGACTTCGCCGGCGAGCCGCCGCTCGCGCATCACCAGCACGCGCGAACAGGTGCGCACGACTTCCTCAATTTCCGATGAAATGAACAACACGGCGAGGCCGTCGGCCCGCAGCTTGGCGATCAGGTTCTCGATCTCCTCCTTGGCGCCGATGTCGATGCCGCGGGTGGGCTCGTCGAGGATGATGACCGCAGGCTGGGTGGCGAGCCAGCGGGCCAGCAGCACCTTCTGCTGGTTGCCACCAGAGAGGTTCTTGATCGGCACCTCGGCATCAGCGGTCTTGATCCGCAGGGCCTTGATGTAGTGATCGCAGAGTTTTTCCTGCTCGTCGCGGGTGAGGCGGCGCAGAGCGCCGCGCTTGCCCTGCAAGGCCACGATGAGGTTCTCGCGCACGGAGAGGTTCGGCAGGATGCCCTCGGCCTTGCGGTCCTCGGAGCAGAAGGCCAGGCCAAGCCGGACGGCATCGCGCGGCGACTTGATGGGGCAGGCCGCCCCCTTGACCGTGAACTCGCCCGTGTCCGCCTCGTCGATGCCGAAGACCAGCCGGACGGTTTCCGTGCGACCGGAGCCCAGCAAACCTGCCAGCCCCACGACCTCGCCGGGATGCAGTTGCAGGTCAAGCGGCGCCACTACGCCGCGCCGCCCGAGATTGCGCGCGGAGAGGACGGTGGCCTTGTCCTGTCCCTTCGCCTCCGTCGCCGCGGTGTGCGTCGTCGCGCTGATCTCGCGGCCCAGCATCTTTCCCACGAGTGCCAGACGCGGCAATTCGGCGGTGGGATATTCACCGACCAGCGTGCCGTTGCGCAGCACGGTGATCCGGTCGGTCACCGCGTAAACCTGATCGAGGAAATGGGTGACGAAGATGATGCCCATGCCGCCGTCGCGCAGCTTGCGCATCACCTTGAACAATTCGGCCACCTCGCGCTCGTCGAGGCTGGCGGTCGGCTCGTCGAGAATCAGCAGCTTCGCCTGGGTGTCGAGGGCGCGCGCGATCGCGACCATCTGCTGGTGTGCCACGGACAGCGAGCCGAGCTCCGCATCCACATCGCAGGTCATGTCCAGCCGCGCCAGGGCGGTCTCAGCCCGCCGGCGGATGGCCCGCCAGTTCAGCCAACCCGCGCGCCCGGGCTGGCGGCCCAGGGTAATGTTCTCCGCAACGGAAAGCGAAGGCACCAAGTTGACCTCCTGATAGACGGTGCTGATGCCGAGCTCCTCCGCGTCGCGCGGAATGCGCGGCGAGATGGCGCGGCCCTCGAGCCGGAACTCGCCGGAGTCAGGCGGATGGACTCCGGTCAGGACCTTGATGAGGGTGGACTTGCCGGCGCCATTTTCGCCCAGCAGGGCGTGGATCTCGCCGCTGCGCACGGTAAAGTCCACTCCCGCGAGGGCAACCACGCCCGGGAAGCGCTTGCCCACGCCGCGAAGTTCGAGAAGCGCCGCCGCCATGAAACCGGGCTCAATACTCGCGCTTGGCGATGACCGCGGCGGCGTTGCTGGCGTCGAACAGCTCGTCCTTGTTGAAGGACTTGCGCTCAACCTTCTCACCGGCGCGGAGGCGGGCGATGGTGTCGAAAACCTTGGGTCCGAAGAGCGGGTTGCACTCCACGGTGCAGTTGATCTTGCCGTCAATGACCGCCTGGATGGCTTCCTTGATGGCGTCGATGGACACGATGATGATGTCCTGACCCGGCTTCAGCCCGGCCTGCTCGATCGCCTGGATGGCACCGAGTGCCATGTCGTCGTTGTGTGCATAGACGATGTTGATGGCCTTGCCGTGTTTTTTGAGGAAGGCCTCCATGACCTCCTTGCCGCCGGCGCGGCGGAAATCACCACTCTGCGAGTCGATGATCTTCAGGCCGGGATATTTGGCGATGGCGTCGCCAAAGGCGCGGCGGCGCTCGTTGGCCGGGGCGGAACCGGGCGTGCCCTGCAGTTCGACGATGCTGCCCGTGCCGTTGACCTTCTTCGCCAGCCAGTCGGCGGCCATGCGGCCTTCCTCGTAGAAATCAGATCCGACAAAGCAGGCGTAGAGCGACTCGTCGGCCGTCTGGATGGTGCGGTCGATCAGGATTACCGGGATGCCCGCCCGCTTGGCCTCGCGCAGGACCGGGTCCCAGCCCGTCTCAACAATGGGAGCAAGCACGATGGCGTCCACCCGCTGGGCCACGAAGGAACGGATGGCACGGATCTGGTTTTCCTGTTTGCCCTGGCCGTCGGCGAACTTGAAGTCGACGCCCCGCTTGGCGGCCTCGTTCTTCATGGAATTGGAGTTGGCGGTGCGCCAGGCGCTCTCGGCGCCGGTCTGGGCAAAGCCGACCTTCAGGGGCTTGTCGGCGGCGTTGAGGAACGCCACCGCGAAGATGGCAAAGGCGCAGCTGGCTGCGCGACGGAACAGGGAACTGAGTTTCATGGGGTAAGAGGGCGTTGGGAGCGGAGTCTCTGGGACCGGGCCGGGAGTGTCAGGTCACAAAACACCCCGAATTTTCGAGGTCAATGCTCCCAGCCGGAAGGTTTCCATGACGGTCAAGGACAGCGCCCAGACGCCGAGGTTCGCCGCTCAGGACACCCAAAGCAAAACCCGAACGGCAAGCCGTTCGGGTTTAAGTGGCGGGATGGACGGGACTCGAACCCTAGCTAAAACGCAATCGTTTCCCTCATGGCCGATCGAATTCGGGAGGGGGCTGCTGGCAGTTTGCTGGCAAGATTTCGCTGCATCCATTTCCAACTAAACGCTGCGGATGAACTCAGCCATTCTATACGCCAAGTGTTCCGCTGGATCCAATTTTCGGAGCTTCATGGCGACCATCTTCTGCAAATCACTCCTGGTCATCACCAAAACGAATCTTTGTTGAGCAAAGTTACGAAACACCTGGCGATTATATGCGGCAATTTTTGCAGGCACTTCGCCACGGCTTATGAGCAGACCAAACAAGCCCGTGGCAGGCTTTAGGTAGCAATATACCTGGCGCAAATCATCGCGTGATATTTCGATCTTATTTTTTGCCTCAACGATTATCTCGCTACAGCTGTATTTGTCCTTGAGGTCGCGCCAAAATCCTGAATCAGCGGCATTTCTATAGATAAGGTCGCGAATTTCCACTCCGTCATCTTCAGTTCGGCACTGATAGCCACCATTCGTAAGCGACCCACCGAAGAGGTAGTTCATGGCCACGCGAACATGGTGCTCAAAAGCACTAGCACCATCTTTGCCCAGCGGGACGATTTCGTCTAGGTTATCCCATTCATTTTTCACAATTGGTCCCCACAAAAGGGCACTACCAGATAAGACTCCGGCTAGCCATTGATCTGCGAGAGCAGGATTCCATTGCTCGGGAACAGACCCCCCTCGGAAGATATAAATATTCCGCCCCTCCCATCCGATGAACGCCTTCTCAGGTTTTTCGACTGCGCTCCGCATTGTTGCTTCTTGGAGATCATGCCATGCGGCCTTGGTTTGGCAAAGACGCTGCAAAAATTCTGACCAGCTTACAGGCGTGCGAACAATGAATTCATCGCTGTGTTGGCCATCATAGGTAATGAACAAACCAGTGACCAATCCCGGGACCTCAAGTATCTCGTGACGATAGCAAAGCGTAGACGGGAGATTGACGTGTAGTATCTCGTTGGAGCGCTCGGCAAATGCTGAGGCAAAATGAGCCATTTCGATGAAGGCCGACCCAGCCAGAACATAGTAGCAACGTCAAGGAGCTCACTAGCAGCGCCCGATAGGACGGGATCTACGCCCGTCCTGACCCGCGTATGAAATTCTGCTGTCAGTAGCTGGCACAAAAATGCCTCTTGTGCTCAAAATGGGCCCAAAAAAAGCTGCATCTTATTAAGATGCAGCAATTAATGGCGGGATGGACGGGACTCGAACCCGCGACCTTCTGCGTGACAGGCAGACGCTCTAACCAGCTGAGCTACCACCCCAAAAGTGGGAAAGAGGCCGAACCGTAGATTCGGAGAAACCTCTGTCAAGCGTCCTTTGGAAATTAACCTGCGGGGATCCTGGCGAAGAAATCCACCGCGGCCTTCCGGTCGCTTTCGATCTGGGCGCGCAGCTCCTCCAAGCTGCCGAACTTGCTCTCGGGCCGCAGGAAATGCAGCCAGTTGACCGCGATTTTGTCGCCATAAGTGAGCGACGAAGCTTCCAGCAAATGCACTTCCAGCAGGGGCTGGGAAGTCTGCGTGACGGTCGGCCTGAGTCCGTAGTTGGCCACCGCCTTTACCGGGCGCTTCTGTCCGGCAATGACCTCGACCGCATAAACCCCGTAGCGCGGCGGCAATTCGGGCTCCCATGCGACGTTCAGGGTCGGAAAACCGAGGGTCCTTCCGAGTTGGCGACCGCGCTCCACCACCCCTTCGGTAAAATACGAGTAGCCGAGCATGGCGTTGACGGCGGCCATTTCGCCCTGGGCCAGCAGTTCGCGGATGCGCGAGCTGCTGATGGCGGCGCCGTTGTGGTTCAGCCGCGGGGCACTGTAAACCGACAGGCCAACCTTCTGCGCCTCCGCCACCAGCAAGGCGACGTCACCGGCGCGTCCGCGACCGAAGCGCCAGTTTTCACCGACGTAGATGGCAGTCAGATTCGGCAAATGACGCCGCAGATGCGGCACGAACTCGTCCGCAGAAATGGCCGCGTAGTCCGGAGTGAAAGGCTGCTCGATCAGCACATCCACACCCAGCCGGGCCAGCACCGCCCGTTTCATCGCCGGCGGCATGAGCAGCCGCGTGGGATTCTCGGGCCGCAGCAACACACTCGGATGCGGCGTGAAGGTCAGCACGCCGGCCAGTCCGCCACTGCGCTTCGCCGAATGGATCGCTGCCTCGATCACCGATTGATGGCCGAGGTGCAAACCGTCGAAAATGCCTATGGCGAGATGCAACGGTTTGGCCGGCAGACGCGCCGCCTCCAAGCCGTCGCACTGGAGCAGTCCGCTCACTGGGCCACGCGCGGCGCCGCCTCGTAAACGGGGATCAACCGCTTCTCAATTTCCGGAAGTGGCAAGGCCTCGATTTCGTCGAGGGTCAGGCATTGCGCGATATTGAACTGGCCGCTGCCCGTGCGCCGCAGAGCCGAGAGGTGCGCGCCGCAGCCAAGCTTTTGACCGAGATCGTGGGCGATGGTGCGCACGTAGGTGCCCTTGGTGCAAAGCAGGCGGAACGTCAGCTTGGGCGGGTTGAACGTCAGCAGCTCAAACGACATCACGCGAATGAACCTCGGTTCGCGCTCCACCTCCTCGCCTTTGCGCGCCAGCTTGTAGAGAGGCACACCGTCCACCTTGATCGCCGAGTGCATCGGCGGCGTCTGGTATTGGTCGCCGAGGAAGCCCTTCATGACCTCGCGCACCTGCTCTTCGGTGAGCGGCGGCACGGGCACGGTGGTCAGCACCTCGCCCTCGGCGTCCTGTGAATCGGTGACCACGCCGAGCGTGGCCTCGCCCTCGTAGGCCTTGTCCACGCTCATCAGGTATTGGGAGATGCGGGTGGCTTTGCCGATGAGCATGATCAGCACGCCGGTCGCCATCGGGTCGAGTGTGCCTGCATGGCCGATTTTCTTCATCGAGAGCTTGCGGCGCAGACGATAGACCACGTCGTGCGAGGTGAGACCCTGGGGCTTGTCCACGAGGAGCACGCCCTCCATTTCCTTGACGGGGGCGAGGCTCATTGCAGGGCGGCGTCCACCTCGTTGAGGCGCTGGGTGATGGCGCCAATGAGACGCGGATAAAATTCGGCCAGAGTGCCGGGCCAGTTGAGTCCGGCGGCGTTGGCGTGGCCGCCTCCGCCGAACTGGGCTGCGATGGTGTCCATGCGATAAACGCTCTGCATGCCGCGGAGGCTGGCCTTGATCGTGCCGGGGCGTTCCTCGATGAGCACGCCGATCTCCACGCCCTCGATACTGCGGGCGTAGTCCACCAGCCCCTCGGTATCCTCGACGGTCGCGCCGATGCTGTCGAAAATCCCGTGCGGCAGGATGCCCACGCAGGCGCGGCCCCCGCATTCCATTTTCAGCGAACCGAGAAAATGCTGGAGCAGCTTAAGTTTGCCGAACGACTCGCGCTCGTAGAGTTCGGCTCCCGCCAGCGCGGGATCGGCCCCGCGGGCGACCAGTTCGGCGCAAAGCCGGAACACGCGCTCCGAAGTGGAAGCGAAACGGAACTGACCGGTGTCGGTCATGATGCCGGTGTAGAGCGCCTGCGCGGTCACCCGGTCGATTTCCAGGTCGGCATCGAGGAAAAGACCCGTCAGCACTTCCGCGGTGGCCGAGGAGGCGGTGTCCACGAAGTCGAAGCGCGCGAACCCCTGGTTGGAGATGTGGTGGTCGAAGCAGGCAATCGGCGCGGGATACATTTCGCGCACCTTGTCACCCGCGCGGCCGTGATCCGCACAGTCGGTGAAGACCGCGAGTCGTCCCTGCGGAGCAACCTCGTCACGCATGAAGAAGGGAGTGTCTCCCACCAGGAACTTGATGCGGCGCGGCACCTTGTCGGGGTTCACGCAGACGGCATCCACACCGTTGGCGCGCAGCACCCGGCAGATCGCCACCTGCGAACCAATGCAGTCGGCGTCGGGCCGCTGATGGCCGATCACAGTCACCTGTTTGCCACGCAGTTCGGAAACCAGCACGGCGAAACGGGCGGCGAATCGCGGGTAGTGGATCACGGTTTCGGCTCCTTGCGGTCGATCTCCGCCAACAGCTGCTCGACGCGCAGCGCGCGCGGCGCGGAGTTGTCGTGGAGGAAGGTGAGGAGCGGGACGTGCCGCATGACGACGGACTTCGCCACCATTTCGCGGATCTCGCGCAGCTTACTGCGGAGCCACTTGCCTTTGCGCTCGGCTTCCGCCTCGTCGCCGGCCACGGCGTAGTAAACCTTGGCCTCACGCAGGTCGCCGGTGACATCCACGCCCGTGATCGTGATCGCGACCGACTCGCTCGTGTAACGCTTGCGCAGGTAGGCGCTGATTTCGCGCTGCATCAGCTCGTTAACGCGGAGGAGTCGGTTGCTCATAACGGAACGGGATGGAACCGTGGCCCGGAATACTGGGGAAAGGTCAGAGCGAAGCCCGGACCTTCTGGATCTCGAAGCATTCGATGCGGTCGCCCGGCTGGTAGCCGTCGTAGCCATCGAGGCGGATACCGCACTCAAGGCCGGCGCGGACTTCGTTGGCATCGTCCTTGAAGCGGCGGAGCGTGCCGACCTTGCCTTCGAACACGGAGTCCTTGCCCCGGCGCACGCGGGCGGCGGAATTGCGAGTGATCTTGCCTTCGGTGACGAGACAGCCGGCGACAAAACCCTTGGCGACCGGGAAGACCTGGCGCACCTCGGCGCCGCCGAGCTTGTTTTCCTTGAGATCGGGCTCGAGCAGGTCGGCCATCATCTCGCGCACACGATCGCCGAGCTCATAGATGATCTCGAAACTTTCGATGGTCACGCCGTGGTGCTTGGCGAGGGCGGTCACGCCATTCTCCTGCTTCGTGTTGAAACCGATGATGGTGGCCTTGGAGGGCGCGGCCATGAGCACGTCGTTCTTCGTGATGATGCCCACCTCGGCGGAGACGATCTCCAGCGAGACCTTGGTGCTCTTGATGCCCTCGAGCACGTTGCGCACGGCCTCGACGGAACCATAAACGTCCGACTTGAGCACAACCTTGAGCGTCTTGGCCTGGACCGCGGCGATGTTGGCAAACAACGCGTCGAGCGAAGTGTCCTTCGGCGTGGCGGCAGCGGAGACAGCCTCCTTCTTCTGGCGGTGCTCCTCTTCCTCGGCCAAGTTTTCGGCTTCGCGGGCGTTCTTCACGGCCACAAATTTTGAACCGGAATCGGGCGAGCTGGACCAGCCGATGACGCGCACCGGCATCGAGGGCGGGGCCTCCTTGATGTTCAGTCCCTTGTCATCGAACATCGCGCGCACCTTGGCCCAATGCGGGCCGCAAACGATGGCGTCGCCCACGCGGAGCGTGCCGCGCTGGATGATGACGGTGGCCAGCGGGCCGCGGCCCACGTCCACCTCGGACTCGACGACCACACCGCTGGCCTCGGCCTTCGGGTTGGCCTTGAGTTCCAGCACATCGGCCTGGAGGAGGATCATGTCGAGCAGCTCGGTGATGCCCTGCCCCTTGATGGCGGCCACCGGCACGGTGACGATTTCGCCGCCCCAGTCCTCGGGCGCGATCTGGCGCTCCTGCATCTGCGTCTTCACGCGATCAAGGTTGGCGCCCTTCACATCCATCTTGTTGACGGCAACCATGAGAGCGACCTTGGCATCCTTGGCATGCTGCAGGGCTTCATCGGTCTGCGGCATGAAACCGTCATCCGCCGCCACGACGAGCACGGCGATATCGGTGACCGAGGCGCCGCGGGCGCGCATCTTGGTGAAGGCGGCGTGACCGGGCGTGTCGAGGAAGGTGACTTTGCGGCCGTTGTGCTCGATTTGGTAGGCACCGATGTGCTGCGTGATGCCGCCAGCCTCACCGGCCGCGACGTTGGCCTTGCGGATAGCGTCGAGCAGCGAAGTCTTGCCGTGGTCAACGTGACCGAGAATGCAAACCACCGGGGGGCGCGGCGCGAGATTCTTGAGATCCTCCTCGCGGGCTTTCTCCTCCTTGGTCTGCTTGACCTTTTCCGGCGTGGGCGCGGGGGCCTGGGTCTCGCCGCGGTGCTTGATGTCGAGGAGGAAACCGTGCTTTTCGGCGAGCTTGGTGGCGACCGTCTCGTCGATGGACTGGTTCATCGACGCGAAGATGCTCATCTCCATGAGCTCAGAGATCAGCTTGAAGGGCTTGAGTCCCAGCGCGACGGCGAAGTCACGAACGATGATCGGCGGCTTGAGATGGATGATTTTGACGCCGCCTTCCTCGGTGACGGTCATCGAGCTGGCGGACGGAGCAGACGGAGCGGACGGAACCAGCGAAGCAGGTCGGGTGAAGGCCTGCGGAGCAGACGGACGCGCGGCCGGAACCGGAGGCGGAGCCACCGGCGCCTTGGCAATCGGAGGCGGGGCCACCGGCGCTCGCATCATCGGGGCCGGCGCGGGCTTGGCGATGGGCGCGGGGGCGGAAGCATACGACCGGGGGGCGCTGACCGGCGGGGGCGGGGGCGCCGCCTTGACCGCAGGAGCGGGCGAAGCGATCGGTCGGGGAATCGTCACGGGCGGAGGCGTCACGGTGGCGCTGGCCGCAGCGCGCGCCGCCGCAGCCGCCTTGGCCGCCTCGTCCTTCTCGCGCTGGATGTCCTGCGCGGACTTCACGAACACCCCGGCGGGCAGCTTGACCTTGGCCGGTTCGACAACTGCGGCGGGAGCTTCCGGAGCCGGCTCAACGACTGTCGTGACCGCCGCGGGCTTGGCGAACTGCTTGGCGATCTCGTCGTAGTAGATTTTGCTGACCGTGCTCGAAACCGACTTGGTATCCGCCGCGACAAAGCCCTGCTGCTTGAGCCAGGAGAGCATCTCCTTGGGTTCAATGTTGTATTGCTTGGCGATCTCGTGGATGCGGGCGCTCATTAATCTGGTAGGGTCGTCGCGTGGTTGGGTTGGACAGGGTTGTATTAGCTTCCGGAAACCTTGGCAATGATGCTGGCCGCTTCCTCGGCGTTGAAGCCGGCGTCGACCAGATCATTCGCCACCACGCCCTCAAAGGCCGCGGGCGAATTGATGCCGTTGGCAACAAGGCGCTCGGCGATGGCGTTTTCAAAACCAAAGGTGCTCACAAGCACACCGATGGCCTGGGCCCGCGGATCGGCAGCGGTGGTCTTGAATTCCTCAATGTCGAGGCGCCAGCCCACGAGACGCGAGGTCAGGCGGGCGTTCTGGCCCTTGCGTCCGATGGCGACGGCGAGGTCGTCGTTCACCACGCGCACGAGGATGCGCTTGTTTTTCTCGTCGAGCACGATCTCGCGCGGCACGGCCGGCTTGAGCGCCTCGATGAGCATTTCCTTGGTGTCGGCGTGGTAGGGAATGATGTCGATCTTCTCGCCGCCGAGCTCGCGCACGATGCTCTTCACGCGGGCACCGCGGGCGCCGACGCAGGCGCCGACCGGATCGACCTTGGGGTCGGTGCTGGTGACAGCGATCTTGGTGCGGTAACCGGGTTCGCGGGCAAAGGCCTCGATCTTGACGGTGCCGTCGGCGATCTCGGTGACCTCGAGCTCGAACAGGCGGCGAACAAACTTCGGGCTGGCACGGCTGAGGATGATCTCAGGGCCGCGGCTGCTGTTCTCGATCTCGAGCAGGATGCAGCGGATGCGCTCGCCGGGGGCGTATTCCTCGCCGGGAACCTGTTCCTTGCCGGGCATGACGGCCTCGGCCTTGCCGAGGTCGATGAAAAGATCGTTGCGCTCGCGGCGGCGGACGGTGCCGCTCACGATGTCGCCGACGGAGTCCTTGAAATCGTCGTAGATGCGCTCCTTCTCGAAGGCGCGGAGTCGCTGCATGATGGCCTGACGGGCGGTCTGGGCAGCAATGCGGCCGAGATAGGAAGGATCGATTTCCTTCTCGATGGTGTCACCGATGATCGCGCCGGCTTTGAAGACCTGCGCCTTCTCCACGTGGATCTGCAGCTTGGGGTCGGACACGGAGTCCACGACCTTGAGCAGCGACCAGGCCTTGAGCTGGCCGTTCTTGGGATTGATCTCAATCTTGAGCTCCTGCCCGGAATTCACGCCCTTCAGGGCGGCCGTTTTGATCGCGTTGACGATCGTGGAGATCATGTCGGCACGGGGGATGCCTTTCTCCTTCTCCATGTATTCGAGAACGGACAGGATTTCGCTGCTCATGGTGTGTTTGGATTAATGGGAAAAAAAAAGCGGACCCGAGGGCCCACTTTTCGGAAAGTGAACTAGTTGTAGGGGGTGGAAACTACCCAGTCGCCCAAACGCTTGTCAAGCCCCGGCAAGGGGTTTGAAACTCAGCCACTTGCACGAGCTTCGCGTTCAATGATCCAAGCCAGCAAACCCTGCGCCCAGCCATGGCAGTGCGGCTCCGCTCCCCTGCCCGCCAACCCCAAGGCGACGAGTCCCTGCCGGACCTCGGCCGGAACATCCCCCACGAACCAGTTGAACCACAACGGCAGGAGGTCACGGTCGGTCTGGGCCGCCACCCATGGCAGCAGGCCGTCGCAGACCAGATTGTCCAAACGGGTGCCACTGACGGCTGAGCCGGTCAGCTCCGCCGCAACCCATTCACGCAGCGCCGCCAGGCGAAGTTGCTTCCGGGCTTGGCCGACGGAAGCGCATTCAACGGACGCCCCGCGGCCCTCACCCAGTGAAGTCACCCGGCGGGGCCAGTCAGGTGTGCAAGCCACCCACGCGGCATACTGCTTCAGTCTTCGCAACGGGTGATTCGCCGGACGCACGCCCTGAACCTGCCACGCATCTTTCAGCTCCTGATAAACCTCTTCGGCGGAAATGCCGCGCACCCACTCGCCCAGCGAATGCCTCGCCGCCACCGCCAGCATCGGCGTCCGGTTGTGCCGGTAGCCGAGAATTTCAAGCGCGGTGTGGTGTGCGGCAGCTTCACAACCCAGTTTCCCGATCCGCAGGCGGGCAAAGCGCACCTTCTGTTCCCAGCGCGCCCGCGCCCGAATAAGCAGGTGCTCCTTCAGTTCGCCTGGGGGCAGCACCGACAGCTCGGTCAATTTTTCAGCGGCATCCCGCGCGGTGAGATTCTCGAGCGCATCATCGGAAGCGTATTCCTCCAGCCCACGGTTCAACAACGGCAACAGCACCAACGTGGGCAACGGTTCGCCGCATCTCGACCGGGCGACCGCCTGCGCATCACCCGGAGGAAACATCACGACATGGAGCGTGACATTGTCGTAGGCGGGGTCCGTGTCGTGGCCATGCGCACGCCAGTCACCGGTGCGAAAATGCACCTCCACATCGCCGGTCACTTCGTGTCCATCAACCAAGAGGCGAGCTCCGCGAAAATCCGGCCCGGCCAGCAAATTCCAGGCTCCCGCCCGCTTAACCTCCAACGAACGTCCGTCCACCAAGCGCGCGCCCTGGGTGTCAAAATCCTGCCGCAGCCAGATTTTTTGCACCACCCGCTCGGCGAGCGTGAACGGCCCGTAGAGCCCCTGCATTTCCTGAACTTGATCGGTGATTGTGGCCATGGCGCGGAAGGATGCCGCATGGCCCTGCGACGAAGTTTGCGGACTCGACACAGCGGCAAATTTGCCAACGCTGCGAGCCGAAATTGGCTGCGCCAACCAGCTCCGGAAGGGTGGCAGAGTGGTCTATTGCGGCGGTCTTGAAAACCGCTGAACCGCAAGGTTCCGGGGGTTCGAATCCCTCCCCTTCCGCCAAATTGGTAATGAATCACTTACGTAATTCCTTCGATTAGTGGCAACGCCAGGTGACAACATGAATCCCCTTACGTCCGCAGACGAACTGCCCGGCATGGTTGTCCGTTTTGTCAGATTTTCGTTCGAGTGAGCCGGGAACAGCCACAGAAAACCGACCTAGCTAGAATCTATCCGCCTCGTTAAATCTACGCCACAGAACCCATGATAAAAGCGAACCTGCCGTTAAATGAACTGGTTCACGATAGCTTGGTGACCGTGATGTGCTTCGCCTACTCCCGGATTCCATTGCATGACATGATGGAGCAGAGCTTTCAGGGCTCCTGGAAGTATCTGTCGAAAAGCCTCTTTTCCCTGTCTGAGCGGAAGGCCAATAGATCCTGCATGGAGTTGGCCCTGTTCCTCCGCGCGTTTGATGATAGCGAGGCCCTGTCTTCGTCCCTGAGCCACAGTCCTTCCCCACCAGTTTGTGGCAAACTCTACTTCGAAGACGGCAAGGAGCGTGACATTTTTGTGAGGGATGCGGCCGATAAGATCATTCACTCGGCGGAGCTGATTTGGGATTTTGCCCCGAACGAAGCTGCTGGGAGCAGCCGTCCCGTGCTCATCTGCATAGCCCACAGCGCGGAGAAAAGGCGATGGATCAAGGCAGAGATTGACCTCGTCGCGGTGGCCGCGATTTGCGGGCTGATCGCTCACTAGGTTGCAACGTCTGCCAGCTAACAGGATTACGATGGGACTTCCTTAAGAAGTTCGTCTGCCTGCTTCAAAAGATCTCTGAGGAATTTATCGGATCGCTGTGCTGACATCTCAAGCTCGGCCTCGCGGAGAAGACCGGCTGGCGATGCATCGGTTTTCGCATCGGCCGCTCTGTCTCTCAGCGCCTCGGATCTAGCCGCCTGGATGCTTATCCTCGTTGCGATGATTGTGGCTTTCGCTTGGAGGCTCATTACTTGAATCAGCTCGCGCTGTTCCTTTTCGCGGGCAGCTGAACCCTCTCGCTCGTGCCAGTATCCAGCCACGAGGCCGACGAGCGCGAGACCCGTAAAGAGGCAATTCAGAGTGCCGAACTTGTCTCCAAATACTCCCCATTTCGCAACAGGGTAGCCGAAATTCGTGAAGGCAAACGTGCCCCAGCTGGCGAAAACGAGGATCACGCCGACGATTACTATGATAGTGGATGTGTGCTTTTTCATCTGATGGATGGGTTGATGGTTGTCCTCCCTATACACGGAAACAGCAGGCCTTTTTTTGTAGCGTCGCATATTTTTTCATGAGCCAGCCCCCCCATCTTCCGTGTCCCACCGGCCGCCGCAGCCGATCTGCCGCCCTGGTGACTCCACCAGGTGCGCACCATGGTGCTCCGCAACGGCCATGCCCTGCGCGGCGGATTCCCTGAGATACTTTAGCCTTCCCCCGTCACAAGTGCGCGGCTTCTAAGCTTGGCCGATGTTTCCACACCGGCCCAGTTCCAAGATGACACTATCCCAATGTTCAGGCCGGATCGTTGTTTTGAGCCGTTCCCTGGCGCTTGGTGAGGCCGTTTGCGCGGGCCATGGTGTTGGCGTCTTGGACCACTTCGCGAGCCACGTAGTAGGCCCAGGATTCGATCCTTCGGGCTGCGGATTCCGGGGATGGATCAAACACCACCGGAACGTCAAAGCGCGCTTCCAGGGTGCCCAGAGTGGCCAGTATCGCCGCCGGCCGGGTGTGACCGCGGAAGTCCCCTGCCTCTATCTGTGACCGCTCTCCGACCACCAGAAGACGCTTGAAGCGGAAGCCGCGAAGCCGGTGAAGTTCGCGAAAGAACCGGTCCCGGTTGTCGCCTGCGCAGCATCCCACCAGGTCCGCGATGGATTTGCGTTCTACAGCGAAGATCCGTTCCCCACCCCGGAAAGAGTAGTCCCCCGTTTGAAGCGTGTCTTGGACCGTCGCGAGCCTGGCGAACGGGAGTGGAGTTTGCTCGCGCGTGTCGATCACAACCATAGGCGAGAGGTCAGCCAGGTTGCCCAAGCAGCGGAGCGCGGGAAGTTGCAAGGGAGCAGGCATCAGAACCCTTTTGCATGGTCCGCGTCGGTAAGAGCCCGCCGGCGGTCCGATGCCCAGGGCGAACCACGCTGCGACCTTAGATGAACGTCTTCACGGCGAACCCAAGACGTGAACAATTCACGGGTCCGCGGCTTCTTTCGGATAGCGTAGTAATTTTCGAACTCAGGCCAGCATTTCGCGCAGTCCACCCCCGGTTCTAGCGCTTGGACCTCCTGGACAAAATCAGGAACAACACCCCCGCTGTGTGTGTGTCCTTCTTGGATTCCCTTATAGGGATACCCTTTGCCTGTCCGTTTTGGGCAGGGGTCCCCTCCCCGATTCGGCAATGGCTCCCCTGTCCGTTTCGGACATACCACCCCTGTCCGTTTTGGATAGGGGTCAGCCTCTTGGTAGATCCATGATTGGCCGGGTCTGGTTTGCCTCAACAGCCACCCACCTTTGACCAGAAACCGGAGGGCTTCGCGGTATCGCCTGGCTGACATGCCACAGCATCGGGCAGCGTTGCCTACGGCTTCGTGACAGTTCCCCCTTCGCGACACATGGCAAAGGACCCGGAACTGATCCACGTCCAAGCCGGCGTCATCAATCTCCGCGGGCACAAAAAGCCGAAGCGTGCGATTTGACTTAAATGCATCGCCCATGATGTGCGCGCAGGTTCGAAACGGTTTGGAACGGTTCGAAACTCAGGCGCGGACAACCGGCTGGGATTCGATGAACGCCAGGAGCGACGGAAGGTGAACCAAGCGCCGGCCGCTGATGTTTGCGGGGTGTGATTTAACCACGCGACTTTTCACTTTCGGATTATGACCGTTCGCCGGCGACGGGATGCAAATACGGTAAATTGTGGCGCGGCTCAAACCGGTGTAAGGACAAGGCGCCGTTCCTGAAGGAAGACGGATCCACTCAGGGGTTGGAGCCGCGGTGCGCGCATGGAGGGTGTTGGCTTGGTTCATCGTGGCGCGACTGTAGCACGCCAGATTCGCCAGGGACTACGGGAACACCAAAGGGGGGTTGATTTTCCCTTTCGTCACTTCCGGCCGCCACCATCAGGCGTAAGGGTAAACCGGGTAACGCGAGAACGCGCCTTCCCCCATGGCGCCGTCCTTGTAATCCGGATAGCCGCCGCCCTGGGTCACGTCCGCCGGCGTGAACGTGCCGTCCCCGGTGTAATCGCCGGCCATGGTGGAGAGCGCGCCGCCGGCGCCGGCCCGATCCTCGGAAACGATGCTGGCCGAAATGCGCACCGAACCCACAACGATGGGTCCGCCGTAGCACAGCGGAACCGGGCCGCCCTGCCCGGACACGTTCGCCGGGCCGTTGAAGTTGTAACTCTTGGTCCCCTTTTCGACCTTCGGCGTCTTCGTCAGCATCTGCGAAATGCCGCCAATCGCCATGGAAATGCCGATTCCGCCAATCAGGCCGCCCCAGGTCAGACCCTTAATCCCCAGGACGGAAGCTTGGGACAGGTTGAAAGCCGCGTTTCCGAAATACCCCATGCCGGAACCCCATGCAGCGACCACCAGGACAACACCGATGATCAAACCCAGAACCTTGCTTTTCCCGCCCTGGACGATGGGGGCGATCCGGATCGTTTTGCCGCGGGCCGCGAACTTCACCATTTCCGGATCCGTGATCTGTTCATCCCCCACCGACACCTTGAACCGGACGCCGTTTTCTTCGGCCGTCCCCAGGTAGGAAATCAGGCCGGGCCGGTTGGCTTCGACGGCCCGAAGGGCTTCCGCCGGCGTGTTCACGTCCAGCTTCCAAGTTCGCCCAAACAGGCGCCCCATTCGGCCGTATAGGATGATCGTCGTCAGCATGCATTCGGCTGTGCCACTCGATCACCTTTTGGCAAGCAGCAGTTCGGCCGATTGACCGCATGCCTCACCCTAGTCCTCGTAGTCCCTTGAGCCCTGATAGAGAAATAGCTTCAGCGGTATGTCTGAAAATTCACTTTTAAATGTCGGCTTCTCCGGCGGGCGACTCGGGACACGCCTTACGGGCGTGATTCGCCTGATTCCTTTTACAGGCTCAATTTTCGTGACCTTGCTGACCGCCCCCTCAACGAATCCAACTGCAAGTCCCTTTTGAGACCAGATGATGCCCTTTTCGAACCATCCAAGATGCTTTCCGTTAAATCCGACTACGTGAACAGTCCCAGAATCTTCGTTCAGATACGCGACGGGCTGTCCTTTCCAAAGAAAGATATTCAGGTCGTCGTCTAGCGCGATGTAGGCCACGGCCTGACCTTCGGAATCGAATAGCGTTTTATCATTATCTGCTGCGTGGATGGGCAACAAGGTGGCGAATACAAGTAATAGAATGTATTTCATGCGTCTGATGTCCTCATGCGGAGTATGATCGCCGCCGCTCAATGGAGGATCATTGAAGCGAATGTTACACCATACACGGGCAGCACTATCACGTATCGTTAGACGACTTCTTCTTCTATGCCGCCCTGGCGTCCGACACCAAATTGGCCACGTATTGTGCGTGCGGCAAATTCTAGAGCCTCGGCAAAGCACTCAGCTTCGCAGTCGCCACCCAGAATGATTTCAACGCTTCGCACCTCCCTTGCTGTCTCTTCGTTAAGACTGACTTCGATGTTGGTAGCGCCGTTATCGAAGATGCGGAACACCGTCCTACCGCCGTGTCCGGCATCACCACCCTGAGGACAATTTGTGCCTGCTTGCACCGTCATCATGCAGGCGCTTTCGAGACTGTGGCTATGAACTGTGACTTTTGGCATAAAAACAGACAGGGTTTGGGTTTCGGAACGGCCCAGATTTTCCTCGGAAGAGTCGCAACAGTCAAGAGGCCCAAGCTGAGTGTATTTTTTCGGCCGCCTCGGCTCCTTTGGAATGTAGTCACCGATGGCGGCGAAATTCGGCCAAGACGAACTCCCGAAGGTTTTCATTTCGGGCAAATTCGTATTTCCAGGCCTGGATTTCGCGTTCCAGGTGCTTCGCGGCTTCCGGATCCGGTTCCTGTTCGTCCACCGGCGCCAGGTAGGCGACGAAGGCACCCTTCTTGTCTTTGAAGGCCACGGCTTGCCCGGCGTGGACAACTTCGGTCCGGTCGGACCGGATGACGTGGCCGGCGAAGGTGTCGTGTCCCGTGGTGAAGTAGAAAAGCCGTTCCGGATCCAGCCGGCGGGCGAAAGTCACCGGAATGGGCGTCGGATCCTGGCGCATCAGGACTGCGGCGCCGCGATTGACCAGATTCGCAATCACCTGGTCGGCCGTTTCCCCGCTTGGTGCCTTCAGTGTCACTGGTGCCGTTTCCGTCTGAGTTTCCGATACTGCGAGCGAACCGCGGCCATAGCGTCGTTGCTCACGCCATCGCCCTTCTCACCCAAAAGCGTTTTGCGGTCGATTAGTTCAATGGGGCGGAACGGGCTTTCGTCTGAATTTTCGCCTGAACCAGTGAGCCAGCCACGCAACCGCCTTTCGCCGGGTCCGCCGGCGGCTTTCACCCGGCGCCGGCGCCGCTCCTCTTGGAGCCATGCCCGGAAGTCTGAAATCAGCACGCTGTCAGAATGAGAAAGATTGGCCTCGAAAAGGAAAACGCCGCGCGCGGAGATTTTCTCTGAGTGCGTCCCAACGTGCCCAACGGGGGTGCGGTGCTGAAGAACCGGATTCATGCACGCCGGTTCCCAACAAGGGTTGGCAATTTCTCGCGACTGGAGTTCCTGTGCGCGCCATTCCTCGATCCAGGCGCCCACTTTCCCGTCTGAATGACAGAACTCGCAGGCAACCGACCACGGCACCGAATATTTCCACCTTGGGTTTTCTTTCTCGTAGAGAGCGAAGGCCAGATCCGGATCCCCGAAAGTTCGCCAGTATCCCGCCAATCGCTCCCGTTCCCGATAGATTTCAGGAATCTGACGCCACCACCAAACACCCCTGCTGATCAGGTGAGATTGGGTCAGCAAAGCGCCGGCCGCCAGGCCGCAGAACTTCCGAACACGATCCAGCGGCAAGCCTCTGTGACTACGTGGGGCCATCAGATCGCCTTGGCATTGCGGAGCGTCGGCATCTCGTTCGCTTCGTCCTGGACGCGTTCCTGGACGCTCCCGCGAGCGAATGGCACGCCCAAGGCGTTCTTCAGAATGGCCGCGGTTGCGACTTCAACACTCACGCCGGCGCGAAACGCCAAGCTGTATAGCGCGCGGGTTTCGGTATCCGATAGTTTTACGGTGGGGGATTTCATGATTTTGGTTGGTTCTTGGGCTTTGGTTTCCGATCTGGGGAAGTTATGTCCGGAAGGCCTGCGACCGCTCGGCGCATCGTGGAATCTTCGATGTGCGTGTAATTGCGGCTGATCGCCTCCGATTCGTGGCCGATGATATGCATCGCCACGGCTTCCGGGACGCCGGCGTTTTTCAGAAGCGAAGTGGCGGTGTGGCGCAGGGAATGGAAGGAAAGCGGACTTACGTTCCGCCGGCGGGCATGGCCCTTGCCCGTTTCCTCCTTGGTCCGCGGTTGCGCGAGCCCTGCCCCGACAAGGATACCGTGGAACTGCTGTGAAAGTCGCGACTCCGCAGATCCGAGCGCCGCCAGCTTGAACGCGGCCGGGAACAGCGGGGCGGCTGGATCATCGCCGGCCGGCATCTTTTCGATGTAGGCCAGAAGCGGCGCCGCCAGGGGGATGTGCATCGGACGGCCGGTCTTCCCGGTGACGAATCGAAGTTCAGCCTTTTCCAGATCCAGGTTCTGCCAAGTCAGGCGCGCAATGTCCTTCAATCGCTGGCCGGTATAGACGCCGAACAGGATCAGGCCCTTCCAATCGCCCCCAGCGTGCGCCAAGATGGTTTTCAGTTCCGCCACTGTGAAAGGCCGGCGAACGCGTGATTCCGTCAATCTACGCTTCAACGTGTCCACCTTCGCCGCCGGGTTGTCCTGGGTAACGCCCTCCTTGTAGGCCGCGCCCATCGCCACGCGGAGGAACTTCAGGGACTTGTTCGCCGTCGCCGCTGAAGTGCGCTTCATGACCAAATCGCGGTATTTCACCACGTCCGCTTTGTTGATCTGCGAAATGTCCCATTCCGCCCGCGCGCCCAAGGACTCCATAAAATCACGGATCACCTGCGCGTAGGCCGCATGTGTGCGGTCTGCGGTGTCCTCCTTTCGACGTTCAGCCCAGCGGGTGAGGTATTCGCGCGCTGTGGCTGACGCCAGGGGCTCGCCGTTCAGTGTCTGGTAAATCTCTGATAGGATCTGGCGGGACTGTGCTTCCCCCAGCCGTTTTTCCGCGGCCAGCTTCGCGGCGCGCTCCCACTTGTCGGCAAGGGCTTGGGCTTTCTTGTAATTCGATTGCTTCGTTGATCGCTGAACGCGGCGCCCATCAGCGGCCATGAAGCACGCGAACCAAAAGGGGGAACGGGGTTTCTTTCTGAGCGATGCCACGGCCTATAGTGACAACGCCTAGTGGCAACATGTCCAGTTGAATCAGGATGATTCCGAATGATTCTCCCTCTGGGAATGCACCCCGCTTGCCCGTGCCCACGCGAACCGGGGGTTCGAATCCCTCCCCTTCCGCCAAACAAAAACGCCAGCCCGTGGGCTGGCGTTGGGATCAGCTGGGAACAACCGCTTATTCTTCGCGGCGATTCCCGAGCAGGATGAGCAGGATGTGCAGCAAACTGCCCAGCGAGGCCACAAACGCGGCGACATAGGTCAGCGCCGCCGCATCGAGCGTCTCGTGCACACCGGGCATTTCGTCGCGATCAACAATGCCGAGGTTCACCAGCTGCGCCTTGGCACGGTTGCTGGCATCGAACTCAACCGGCAATGTCACAAGCTGGAAGAAGCAGATGACCGTCAGGGCGAGCGCGCCCAACATCAGAAACAGACCGCCGAGCTTGGAGGAGGCCAGCACGATGCCGGCAATGATCAACAGCTGCGAAGCTCCCGAAGCAATCTGCGTGGCCGGCACCAGCACCTGGCGGAACTTCATCATCGAATAGCCGACCTTGTGCTGGATGGCGTGACCGGCCTCGTGGGCCGCGACACCCAGCGCGGCGAGGCTGGTGCCGTGATAGTTGTGCTCCGAGAGCGCGAGGCGCTTGTTCATCGGGTCGTAGTGGTCGGTCAGCTGGCCGGGGACCTGGACGATCTCCACGTCGTGGATGCCGGCACTCTGCATGACCGCAGCCGCCGCCTCGCGGCCAGTGATCCGGCCGCGGGAGGGCAACTGCACGTTCTTATTGTAGGCGCTGGATACGCGGAACTGCGCATACAGGCCGAAGAGCATGGGAACGGCGATGAGGAGTATCCAAAGCATCATGGTGGTGGGAGGTTAGATGGTGGAATAGATTATCACGCACCGGGCAATTTCCAGTGAAATCGCCCCGGTTGGAAATGACGGTGCGCCGTTGTAATGGAGGGGCTCAGGCCAACCCGGCCCGCACGAGCAAAGCCTGCAATTCCGGCGCGCGGCCCATGAAGCCCTTGAAGAGCTCCATCGGGTCCGCGCTGTTGCCGCGGCTGAGCACATGGGAGACAAAATCGCGCCCGACCGTCGCGTTGAACAATCCCTCGCGTTTGAAACGCGTGAAGGCATCAGCATCAAGCACCTCGGCCCACTTGTAGGAGTAATAGCCGGCGGCATAACCCACTGGATCGGCGAATAGGTGCGTGAAACGGTTCTCGATTGTGGGCGCGGGAGGCTCGGTCGGCGTAAGATAGTCCGCAAGGCGTCCGCGAATCCAAACTGCCAGATCGTCGCCCATCCGCTCGACCGGGTGCATGTGCAGATCGAGATCCATGCGGGCGAAGGCCAGCTGCCGCATCGTGAACGAGGCGCTGCGGAAATTCTTCGCGGCAATCATGCGGCGGAAAAGCTCCTCGGGGATGGTCGCACCCGTCTCATGATGACGCGCGAAGAGATCGAGGCTCTCCCGTTCCCAGCACCAGTTTTCCATGATCTGCGAAGGCAACTCCACGAAATCCCACGCGACGTTCACCCCGTTGAGTGACTTGATCTCCACCTCGCCAAGCAGGTGATGCAGCAGGTGACCGAACTCGTGGAAGATCGTCTCCACCTCATTGTGCGTGAGCAAGGCGGGTCGATCGCCCGCCGGCGGCGTGAGGTTGCCGCAGATGAGACCGAGATGAGGGGCACGCTTGCCGCCGGGCTGCGGACCGCCCGTGATCAGGTAGTTCATCCACGCCCCGCCCCGCTTGGACTCACGCGGGTGCCAGTCGGCGTAAAAAGACCCCACGTGACGGCCGGCCGCATCATGCATCTCGTAGAATTTCACCTCGGGATGCCAGGTCTCGGCGGCCGAAGCGGTCAGCTCCGTCACCCGTAGGCCGAAAACCCGATGCGCAATCTCGAACATGCCGGCAACCACCCCGGGCAACGGGAAATACGGCCGCAGCTGCTCCTCGTCGAAGTCGTAGCGCGCCTTGCGCAGCTTCTCGGCCCAGTAGCCGGTTTCCCAGGGCGCGAGCCGCGCCACCGGCCGGCCGGCCTGCTGCGCCTTGAACTCCTCCAACTCACGGCTCTCGCGGTCAAAGGCGGCCTTCACGCGTGCGTGCAAATCTTCGACGAACGCCTGCGCCGTCGCGCCCTTCTGCGCCATCCGTCGCTCGAGCACCAAGTCGGCGAAATGCGGCTGGCCGAGCAACGCGGCCTTTTCCTGCCGCAACGCCAGGATTTTCCTGACGAGCTCCTGATTCGCGTGCGGCGCCTGCGCGCCCACCGCCGCCGAGGCGGTCCAGATTTCCCGGCGCAGCGACTCGTCCTCGGCGTAGAGCATCACCGGCTCCTGCGAAGGCATATGCAGCGTGAATCGCCAGGCGGGTTTCTCCGCAGTGCCCTGCCCTTTCTTGAACGCGCCCTGCCGCGCGGACTCCAGTGCATGCGCGGGCAGTCCGCGGAGACGCGCAGAATCGGTCACGATCAATTCCCACGCGTTGGTGGCATCGAGGACGTTCTCGGAATACTTCTGCGTGAGCTGCGCCAGTTCACTCTGCAAAGCCTCGAGCCGCAGCTTCTTCTCCGCCGGCAAACCGGCCCCCTGCTGACGAAATTCCGCCAGCGTTTCCGTGAGGAAACGCCGGTGTTCGCCCTGCAGCCGCTGCGCATCCGGATGTTGTCCTGCCGTCTTGAGCCGGACCCACAGGGCCTCGTTCAAGGGGATCTTGGCCTGGAAGGCCGAGACCTTGGGCAAGGCCGCGTTGTGCGCCTCCCGCAACGCCGGCGAATCCGCCACGCTCGAAAGGTGGGTGACCTTGGCCCAGGTTTCGTTGAGCAGCTCCGTGGCGTGCTCCAACGCGAGGAACGTGTTGGTGTAATTCGACTCACCGGGAGCCCGCGCGGTGATCGCCGCCAGCGCGGCCTCCGCATCGGCGAGCGCAGCATCCACGGCCGGGGCGACTTGGTCGGGCGTCAGTTGCGACCAGCGGATGTGAAAGGCGCGGCTGAGAAACGGATTGTCCATCGGCCGGAAAAGACGTTCCGCGCCCGGGCACTGTCAACCGAATTGACCGCGCCCCGTCACCAATGCCACGTCACGCCGCCGGCGATCTGTCGGCGGGCGGCGGGCACGGCGGGCACCTCTTGAAAATCGTCATCCCAAAGATTGTCCACGCGCAGCGAGATTTCCAAACCACGCACCGCTGCGGGCAGCCAATACAGCCCGGCTGAACTCAACACAGCTTCGTCGCCACCGATCGTGCGCAGCAGGTTCGCCTCCTGCACGCGGTATTCGTTGTCGAGCCTCAGTTCAAAGCCGCCGCCGAGCCGGGCGACCAGCGCGGCTGTGAACCGGTGCCGGGGAAAATTCAACGCGTAGAAACTGGCGTCCACCGCGGCCGAGCCGTAGTCCGCGTCCTTTTCGAGGAAGGTGTAACTAAGGATCAGGTCGTAGCGGGGAGCGTTGTAGATCGCGACGATTTCCAGGCCGGTTGTGTCGATGTCCACCGGATTGGCCGTGCGGGCTGTGACGCCCCGCTGGAAGGTCCAGTCCACGAGATCGTTGTCCTGCCGGTGAAACAAAGCCGTCTGCACCGTCCAGCCCGCGCGGGCAAATTCGACGCCCACCTCGAAATTCCGGCTGCTTTCTCGACCGAGGTTCTGGTTGCCGCGAAACAGGCCGGCCGCGGGGTTGGACTTCAACGCCGTGTAGGTCGCCACCTGGCTGCTTTCAGCATATTGCGCGTAATAGCGCACACCACCCGCGCTGCGCAAATCCGCCGCCAGCACCGGGGAGACGGCCGACTTGTCGCGGTTCGTATCATCATAACTGGCTCCGGCCCGCAGGGTCAGCTTGCCCTGCGCGATGCCCGTCGTGAGCTCGGGCACCACCGCGACCTTGACGTAGTCGCGCGAGGCATAGGGACCGAAGGTGAGCGACGTGGACTCGAGGCTGTCACGGAGGAACTGCGCGTTGTAGGCCACGGCCCAGCCGTCGAGCTCCTGTCGTCCGTCGGCGGCCACTGCCTTGACGCGCGTCGTGTGGATGAAGGGATTGGAGGCACCGGGCACCGCGCGGTTGAATTCGTAGTCGTCGTAGTTGCGCCGGTAATAGGCGCCCACCTGCCAGAAATTCTCCGCCGAGGTCCATGCGCGGTGATTGAAGGCGTAGAGTTCCGTCTTGAGAAACTCCGTTTCGTTGAAGCCGAAGGGCGTGTAAAGATTCGGCCAGCCGAAGAATTTTTCCTGCCAGCCAACGAACAGGTCCGTCTGACTGCCTTCGCCGGTAAGCTGCACGCGTCCCGCGATGCGCTTGAACAGATGATCGCCAAACGGCACGGAGCCGTCGGATTGCGAACGGGCGAGATCGAGATCAGCGGCGAGGGTTTTCCCGGCCACCTTCTCTGCCGCCACGAACCCCTGGTAGAAGCTCTCGCGATGCAGGTCATCGCTGCCGGCCGCCAGCGACACCTCGCCGCGAGCCGCGATGGGACGCCAGCCATAAGTGATCGTGCCGACCTGAGCATTGAAGCCCTGCAGCGCGTTGTCCGCCCCGGTGCTGACTTTCGGCGTTGTCAGCATGGCCGGGGCAACCGGCAGCTCGGCAAAATAGTGGCCGGTCTGGGGATCGTAGAGCCCGAGAGCCCCGAGCTTGAAGCCGGTGTTTTCGAAAATGCCGCCGCGAATGGCCACGTCTGCCTGGCCCTCGGCGAGGTTGCGCGCCTGCACATCCACGCGTGGCTCGAACTGCAGACCCGAGACCGGCATCGCAAAGGTGGCCACCGGAGTCTGGTTGGCCACTTGGACTGAATAGACGGTGAGCTTCGGCAGCTCGTAGGTCTCCGGCTGGACCTGCGCGGAGACGCCCGGCAGCAATACGGCCGTCAGCAGGCCTAATACGGTAAAGACGGGAACACCTTTGTTCATTTGGTTAAAACAAAATTACACATAGCTTAACAAGCGTGGCCAAAGAAAGGCCGCTCATCGCGGCCTGTAATCTTCTGGGACGAAACTCTCTTACTGGTCGCCGTCGTTGCCGATAGCCTCAACCGGGCAACCTTCGAGGGCTTCCATGCACTGCTGCACCTCTTCCTCGGAGGTCGGCTGGTTGTGGACGAAGGAGTAGCCACCCTCCTCCTGGCGTTTGAAAAAGGCCGGAGCCGTCTCACGGCAGAGATCGCAGTCAATGCACTGCTGATCCACGTAAAACTTACCTGCGGCGTTGTCTTTCCACTTGTCTGCTTTGTTGGCCATGGTTCGCGTGAATCAAGGGGAATTCGGAGGACTGTCAAGCGGTAGCATGGCAAAATGCCGGCACACGCCATGTCGCTCGCCGGGCTTGTATTGGGCGAACGCGCAAGTAAGTTGACCCCGATGTCCTCCGACCGCTTTTACATGCGTGGCGACTACCCTCGTCCCCGCACCACTGCCTTGGTCTGGTTGGTGGCTGCCATCGTCGCGAGTTTTGTGCTGCAGCTGGCGCTGCTGACGCCCCTGCTGGGCGGGAGCAGCAGTTTGCCCGACCAGCTGCGGCTCACGGTAAGGAGCATCGAACAGGGGCATCTCTGGACACTGCTGACCCATGGATTTCTGCACAGCACCGCCTTTCCGCTGCATGTGGTGTTTTCCCTGATCGCGCTGGCCCTGCTCGGCCGTGAGCTGGAACCCCAGCTCGGTGCCCGCCGCTTTACCCTGCTGTTGCTTGGCGCTCAGCTGTTCGGAGCCTTGTGCTGGCTCGCCCTGCATTGGCATTCCGGCGGCGCCCACATCGGTCCCGCCGCCGCCATCATGGCGCTCTTCGTCGTGGTGGCCCGGCTCTACGAGAACCAGCAGATGAGCTTCATGCCCTTCTTTGTTTTCTCGATCACCCTCCGTCCGATGCACCTCGTTTATGGCCTCGCGGTGATCGACGTGCTTCTGCTCCTGTTGTTCGAACTCCCGGGCTCGACCACGCTCATCGGCTACACCCCTTCCGTGCACTTGGGCGGCATGGCGGCCGGCTGGCTGTATTTCCGGTTCCTCCACGCAAGCAACGGCTGGGACCGGGCCCCGGGCTTCTCCTTGCCCGCTTGGATCCGTCGTTCCCCCAAAGCCTTGTCCGCACCCGCAACCACCAGCGCCGAGACGCGCCCCGCGCGTGATGCCCATGCCCTGCGAGCCGACGTGGATCGCATCCTCGACAAGATCAACAGCCAGGGCTTCGGGGCCCTCACCGAGGACGAAAAACAGACCCTCGACGACGCCAAGGATCTGCTCAGCAAGCGTTGACCGCCCGCCTACCCTTTATCCGAACCAGCCATCACTATTCCCGAAACATTTGGCCGTCTCTCGCTACTAACCTGTATCACCTCTTTTTCTTCTTTGCCCGTGAATCCACGCCTCCGCTCCCTTCTTTCGCCTCTCCTCCTCGTCTTCTCGCTCCCCGGCCTCCTCGCCGCCGCCCCCGATCGGGAGCTGAAGACGACGCCACTCATGCGCCTGGAGACCCGCACGCTCGTCCAGATGCTTGAGCATTTCCACTACAACAAGGACGGCGTCAGCCCGACTGATTACGCGGACATCGTCACGGGCTACATGCAGGAGTTGGACCCGCAGCGGCTATTCTTCACCCAGAGCGACGAACAGTCCTTCCGCCGCCAGTATGGCCCGCGCCTGGAGACCGACCTCGCCTACCTCGGCAACATCGACGCCGCCTTCGACATCTACAAGGTCTATGAACAGCGCGTGCAGGCGCGTATCTCCTGGATCTTCGAGCAGCTCC
This sequence comes from uncultured Oleiharenicola sp., assembly GCA_966252395.1. Classification (GTDB taxonomy): domain Bacteria; phylum Verrucomicrobiota; class Verrucomicrobiia; order Opitutales; family Opitutaceae; genus Lacunisphaera. The sequence continues at coordinate 37,628 of CBINOW010000019.1, forward strand.
CGGGCGAATTCGACTTCACCGCCAACGAGTCCTACACGCCCGACCGCAGCAAGAGCCCCTTCCCCGCCAACCCCGCCGAAGCCGACGACCTCTGGCGCAAGCGCCTGAAATACGAAATGCTCCACGACGTGGTCGCCAAGAAGCCCGTGGACGAGGCCAAGACCACGCTGCGCAAACGCTACGAGCGCATGCTGAAAAACATGGGCGACACCGAGACCTCTGACATCCAGGAGACCTTCCTCACCAGCCTCACCCGGATGTATGATCCGCACTCCGACTATTTTTCCGCCGATACCTACCAGGATTTCAGCATCCAGATGAAGCTCTCGCTCGTCGGCATCGGCGCCGTGCTCGGCATCGAGGAGGACGGCTACTGCATCGTGCGCGAAGTCGTCGCAGGTGGCCCGGCCTTCACCAGCGGCCAGATCAAGGTGAACGACAAGATCGTCGCCGTGCAGCAGGAAGGTTCCGAACCGGTCGAGGTCATCGGCATGAAGTTGCGCCGCATCGTGGACATGATTCGCGGCGCCAAGGGCACCAAGGTCACCCTCACCGTGCTGCCGCGCGACGCCGCCGACGCCTCCCAGACCAAGCAGGTCCACATCGTGCGCGACGTCATCAAACTCAACTCCGCCCGGGCCAGCGCCACGATCTACGATCTGCCCGGCGCCAATCCCGGTGAAACCGTCCCCGTCGGCGTCATCGCGCTCCATTCCTTCTACGACGGTTCCCCTGACGATGCCGCCCCGGAGGACATCCGTAACACCGCCTCGCAGGACGTGGCCGAGCTGATCGGCAAGCTCAAGACCGAGGGCATCAAGGCGCTCGTCATCGACCTGCGTCGCAACGGCGGCGGCCTGCTCACCGAAGCGGTCAACCTCACCGGTCTTTTCATCAAATCCGGGCCCGTTGTGCAGGAGCGTGATTTTCAGGGCCAAGTGTCGGTGGACAGCGACAGCGACAACAACATCGCCTACGACGGCCCGCTCGCCGTGCTTACCTCCCGCTTCAGCGCCTCCGCTTCCGAGATCTTCGCCGGCGCCCTGCAAAACTACGGCCGTGCCGTCATCATCGGTGACAGCTCCACGCACGGCAAAGGCACCGTCCAGGCCGTCCTTGAGATGAAGAACTTCCTGCCGCGCCTCAGTCAGGACATCGGCAACACCGGGGCCGCCAAGCTCACCGTGCGCAAATTCTACCTGCCTAACGGCGCTTCCACCCAGAAGAAAGGCGTTACGCCCGACATCGCGCTGCCCTCGATCGATGACTTCCTTCCCATCGGCGAAGCCACCCTGCCCCGCGCTCTGGTGTGGGACGAAATCCGCCCGACCACCTTCACCGGCAAGGCCCTTGAACAGACCGTCGTCCAACCGTTGCTGCAGGCGAGCCGCTCGCGCCAGGATTCGCTGGATGAGTTCAGCTATCTGAAGAAGAACATCGACTGGTTCCGCGAGAAACAGGAGCAGAAGACCGTCTCGCTCAACCTCGACCAGCGACTTGCCACCAAGCAGGCGGACGAGGAATTCAAGAAGGCCATGAAAGCCGAGGCCGAGCGCTTGGCGCAGAGCAACTACGCTTCCCGCGAGATCAAACTCGATTCGGTGGTCAAGGCCGAGGCTGCCGGCCAGGCACCCGCACCTTCACTGGATGAGGGCGACACCGATGCCGAGGACAACGACGCCCGCGCCAAGTTCGACGTCCATCTCCGCGAGACGCTGCGCGTCGTGAACGACGCGCTCCGCTTGGAAGGCGGCGCCCTCATTTCAGCCGAGACGCAGACGCCCGTCGCCTTACACAAAGGCTAACAGGTAACGATCCCGGCCGGTCAGGTCGCGCAGCGACTCCGTGCGAGCATAACCGCACGCCTTCGCCGCCTCGACCAACCGCGCGTGCTGCGCAATGCCCGTCTCGCACGCCAGCAACCCGCCACTGTTCAGGAAAAGCGGCGCTTGTCGCAGAATCTGCTCCAAGTCGGCCCGCCCCTCCTCCGCTGCCACGAGGGCGGAACGCGGGTCATGGTCGCGCACCTCCGGGGCCGCCTCCGTGACCTCCTGCTCCGTCAGGTAAGGCGGATTCGCGACGATCAGGTCGAACTTCTCCCCGGACGGAAGCGAAGAAAACCAATCGGAAGCCAGCAGGCGCACGCGCTCTGACAATCCCAGCGATTGTGCATTTTCCCCGGCCAGCGCGAGAGCCTCGGCGCTTTTGTCGAGGGCCGTGACACGGGCCGACGGATGCTTCGCCGCCAGCGCCAGCGCCAGCGCCCCCGTGCCCGTGCCAAGATCAAGAATGGTCGTGGGCGGCGTCGCGAGTTTCCCGCCCAGCAGCTCGACGAGGTATTCCGTCTCGGGGCGCGGAATCAGCGCGCGCCGGTCCACCTTCAGTTTCAGACCGCAGAACTCCGCCGAACCGAGAATATATTGCAGGGGCTCGCGATTGCCCCGCCGCTTCACGAACGGCCTGGTCAGCTCCAGTTCGGCCTCAGTCAGTGGGCGCTCGAACTGCAGGTAAAGCTGCATGCGCTTCAACCCGAGTGCGTGGCCGATCAGCAGCTCGGCGTTGAGCCGAGCGCTCTCAATGCCCTTCTTTTCGAAGAACTCGGTCGTGCGCTTGATGATTTCGAGGACGGTCAGCATGGGCTCAATCGTCGTCTCCGCCGACACGCACCCGCGCCGGCATGGGTCCGCCCGTGAGTTCGGCCAGCTTCTCCTCGAAGTCCGCGCGCTGCAGCGCCTCGATGACCTGGTCCAGGTCGCCCTCCATCACCGCCGGCAGGCTGTAGAGCGTGAGCCCGATGCGATGGTCGGTGACGCGGTTTTGCGGAAAATTGTAAGTGCGGATGCGTTCGCTCCGCCCGCCCGTGCCGATCTGGCCGCGCCGCTGGGCGGCATACTTGGCCTGCTCCTCGTCCTGTTTCTGCTGAAGCAGGCGCGAGCGGAGCACGGCCATGGCCTGGGCCTTGTTCTTCTGCTGGGAGCGACCGTCGGCACAATACACCATCAGGCCGGTCGGCTTGTGCACGATGCGCACCGCCGAGTCCGTGGTGTTAACACCCTGTCCGCCCGGGCCGCTGGCGCGCATGACGCTGATGTCGAGGTCCTGCGGATCGATTTGCACGTCCACTTCCTCCGCCTCGGGCAGCACCGCCACGGTGATGGTGGAGGTGTGGATGCGTCCGTTGGCCTCGGTCACCGGGATGCGCTGCACGCGATGGACGCCGCTCTCGTATTTGAGCTGCTTGTAAACCTGCTGGCCGGTGATGAGAAAGATGACTTCCTTGAGTCCGCCGCGATCCGACGGACTCGAACTCATCGGCTGGATCTTCCACCCGCGGCCCTCGGCGTATTTCGAATAAAGCCGGAAGAGTTCGGCGGCAAAGAGGCTGGCTTCGTCGCCGCCGGTGCCGGCGCGAATTTCCATCACCGTGTTGCGCGAATCGGAAGACTCTGGCGGGATCATGGCCAGCAGCACGGACTGCCGGAGCGACTCGCGACGCTTTTCCAACTCGGGAATTTCCTGTTGGGCCAGAGCACGCAGCTCGGCGTCGGCCTTGGGGTCCTTGATCAGGCGGGTGTGCTCCTCGATGTCCTGCCCGAGACGGTCGTGCGTCCGGTAGTCGTCCACCAACTGCCGGAGCGCCTGCTGCTCACGCGAAATGTCGGCGGCTTTGCGTGGCTGGCTGTAGAACGACGGCTCCGCCATCTGCGCATCGAGTTCATCGAGGCGGCGCTGAAAGGGAGTGATCGGCGGAAGCTGGTCCATGGGACGGAGGGAGACGGAGGGGAAATTGTGAATTGCACAAGCCGCGAGCGGCGGCTTTATCAACGGCCAAACGAGCACGGCGCACCGCCGGCTAGTAGAAAACCTCTTTGATGGCCTCGACCCTCTTCACTCAGAACATCATCGCCTGCGTGTGGGACTTTGACAAGACTTTGATCCCGGCCTACATGCAGGCCCCGCTGTTTCGACGCTACGGGATCGATGAGGCTACGTTTTGGACCGAGACCAACGCGCTGGCCGGCAACTACAAGAAACGCGGCTACAACATCTCGCCCGAGATCAGTTACCTCAACCATCTGCTAACCTATGTGCTTTCCGGCAAGATGGCCGGTCTCAACAACCAGGTGTTGCGGGAGTGCGGCCGCGAGATCGGGTTCTATCCCGGATTGCCGAAGTTTTTCGAAACGTCCCGCGCTTGGGTGAAGGCCAAGCCCGAATACGCCAAGCACGAGCTCCAGCTGGAGCACTATGTCGTGAGCACCGGCCTCGCCGAGATGATCCGCGGCAGCGCGCTCGCACCCTACATCGACGCCGTGTGGGCCTGCGAATTCATCGAGAACCCGCTGCAGCCCGGCTTCCTCAAGCAAAACGAGCTCGGGATCGAGGCCGCAGCGGAAATCGCGCAGATCGGCGTGATGATCGACAACACCACCAAGACCCGCGCCATCTTCGAGATCAACAAGGGCACCAACCGCAATCCCGCGATCGACGTGAACGCCAAGGTCACCCCCGAGGACCGCCGCATCCCGATCCAGAACATGATCTACATCGCCGACGGCCCGAGCGATGTGCCGAGCTTCTCCGTCGTCAAGAAAGGCGGCGGCAAAACCTACGCCGTCTATAATCCCGCCGTCCGCGCCGAATTCGAACAGAACGACCGGCTGCGGCAGACCGGTCGCATCGACCACTACGGCCCGGCCGACTACACCGAGGGCAGCGCCACCACCCACTGGCTGCACCTCCAGATCGAGAAGATGTGCGACCGCATCGTGGCCGACCGCGAGGCCGCCGTCGCCTCACGCGTCGCCAAGCCACCCCGGCATCTCAGCACGCCGCCCGTGGCCGAAGGCGCCAAGGCTCCGAAGCAGACCTCGTTTCTGGAGTAACGCGCGGGACTGACCGTCCCGCCTCTCTCCGATCAGTCCGTTTTCCGTCCCGTTGTCGCCAACGGGTCATGGACGCTCCGGAGACCATTCCAGACCAAAAAGCAAAACGCCGCCCCGAAGGACGGCGTTTTGTCTATGGCGAGCGCGGAGCGCTCAAAGGCTGAAACGAGGCGTGAGCGTGGCGGCGGTCGTGAAGGTGAAAGTGTGCGCCGGCTCGCTGGTCGTCGCCACCGTCACCGGCACGTCCCGGGTGTAAACCACGGGCGCCTCCGGCTCGGGCGGCAGCACGAGCTCGAACTTCGGGGCATTGTGCGTCACGGCGAAATTGATGACTGCATTCTCCAGTGAGATCACCGCCGCCTGGGGCTGCGGGAGCGCCTGGGCGACGATCGGCGTGTCGTTGGCTCGTTTCTTGAAGTTCTGAACCAGGTTGGTGACCCGCGTGGCGTAGTCATAGCTCACGGTCGGCACACGGCCATTCAGCACATTGTTCACGCCACTGTTCCAGGCCATGGCGATGTTGAAGGGCGAGGCATCCACACCCGCATTCTCCAAGTTGCGCTTGATCCACTCGTAATGCTTCACCGCCACCTCGTCGGCGGCTTCGCGCTGGATGGCCTGGCTGAAAGGACGCTTCGTGTGCATGCGCCAGGTGGTCGGACGAAACTGATACGGTCCCAGCTCACCAAAACGTCCCGTCCTCGTGTGGTTGGTGGGGTTCTCCACCCAGTTGATGGCGCGTAAGGTTTCCCAACGGTCGTCGGCCGCCGCATTGATTGTAAAAACCAAGACGGAGGCAAGCAGGAGGAATCGTGTGAAGAGTCGTTTCATGTCTCAGGTAAGCCCGCAAAAAGGCCATGGCCACGGCTCCGACAAGTCACTTTTTGCTCTGTAAAAACGACTTTGCGACGGGGTGTCTCTCTTTTGACGAGTTGATTTTCTAAGTCGCGAAACAGGCCCGTTTTTACGCGCCTTTCTTGCGCAAATATTTTTCCACAAGCCTGTAAAAATCGGCCCGTTTACAGGGTCGAAAACACGCCCCTCGCCGCGCTCCTTGGCTCAGAGCAGGGCTTCGAGATTCTTCCGTCCCGTCTTGCTGACGACGAGGATCACGTGCTCGTCATCGGCCCAAGTCGCCATGCTGATGCTGCCGTGATCCGAGATCTTGGGTGTAGAGCTGGCTACCATGCCGGGGAAGTCGGTTTTGCGCACAAAATACGCATGAAACCACACACCGTTGCGCTTGAAGCAGAGCTCAAGCACCTCGTGCCCGCGGCAGTTCACCGTGCGGCAGCCTGTCTCGAGCAGGTTGGCGAAATGAACCGGGAGTTTCTGGCCAAGACGGGTGCCGGGATCGTTCAGCACGGCCTGCAACTCGTTGCTTTCATGGCCGTGCCCGCCATGAATGGCACTGAGCCGGGCATCGGCCACCGCGAAGTCGGTGAGTGCTTCGGCATGGTTGGGCCAGAAGGCCACACCGGCGGCCAGCAGGAACGCGATGCCAGCCGCAGCGCCCATCCAGACGGGCTGCTGCCACCAGCGCCGCGCGGGGAGCGCGGTCACCCTGCCCCCGGCCAGAATGGCCGCCTTCAGGTCGGCCGGCGGTGTAACCTGCATGAGCTTGGCACTGACGGCCGCGTCGAAGGCCTGCTGCTTGGCAAACCAGCCGGCGAGGCCGGGGTCTCTCTTCGCCTGCTCAAGGGCGGCGCAGAAGGTCGCGTCGCCGGCGTCTGCCCCGTTGGGACGGTAGCCTTGCAGGATGAATTTTGCCTCCTCGTTGTTCATGAAAGTTTCCTCGCTTCCGGGTTGTTGAACGGCACCACCTTGCCCCGTGCTCCGGTTTCCTTGCGCGCCAAGGCGGCCCGCAACTGCGCTTTGCCGCGTGAGAGCCGCGACATGACCGTTCCGATCGGAATGCCCAGGACGTCGGCCAGCTCCCGGTACGA
>CBINOW010000020.1:0-44413 GCA_966252395.1 uncultured Oleiharenicola sp.
TTCGACTTCGCACACGGCCGGCGGGCGCGGAACATAGCGTGACCTTCAAGCCGCAATCGTGGCAGGAGGATCACGGGCGCATCCGCTTGGACTCTCAGTATGCGCAGGTGGAGGCGGATCTCACGACGAGCACCCGCTTCAAGGCCATGGGCTTGATCGATGCGATTGCCGGCGCCACGCCGACCGGCGAGAAACCCGCAAGCCCCGCCGATCCGACCCCGCTCGCCCCGATGCATGACCGGCGCAAGGCCTGGGATGCGGAACTCTCCCACCAGTTTTCGCGCGTGAACCTCACCGTGGGCTTCGCCAACAGCCGGGAGAGCGACTACGTCTCGAACGGATGGTCGGTGAACACCGTGACGGACTTCAACGGCAAGAACACCAACCTGCTGCTGGGCTACGGCCACACCGACGACGTGATCAACGAGGAGAAGCTCGGCTGGACCACGACCCGCCCGAAGACCGGCAACGATTTCCTCATCGGGGCGAAGCAGCTGCTCGATCCCAACACCGCGGTCTCGGTCAACTTTTCCTACGGGCGCACGCGCGGCTACATGAGCGACCCGTATAAGATCGTCTCGACCACGAAGCTCGATCTGGATCCCGGCACCTATTACACCGTGCCGGAAAACCGGCCCATGGAGAAGGACCGGGTCAGCCTGTTTTTCGCGGCCAACCGCAATTTCGAGCAACTCCATGCGGCGCTGGACGCCTCGTATCGCTACTACAACGACAGCTTCGGCATCACGAGCCACACGGTGGCTCTGCTCTGGCTGCAGAAAATCGGCGAACGCTTGGTCGTGCAGCCGTCGCTGCGCTTCTACCGGCAGTCCGCGGCGGACTTCTACTACACCGACCCGGATGCGGCGGGGGTGGTGACGAGTTATGAGCCGCAACTGGGCGAGACCGGCACCGGGCGGGCGCCGTTCTATTCCTCGGATTACCGGCTGGCCTACATGCAGACCGTGGATCTGGGCCTCAAGGTGGTGTGGAAGATCAAGCCTTGGATGGCGGTGGACGCGACCTACGACCGCTACCTGTCACGACCGCTCGACGGACTGACGCGCAAGGATGCGTTCAGCCAGGCTCACACGTTCACGGTCGGGTTCAAGCTTTCGCGCTGAGCTCCCATGACGCCGACCCCTTCCCCTTCCGTTGCCCCGCTCCCGCCGTCCCCCAAGCCGCTGCGCTTCCTGCGCTGGCCGGCGCTCGGGACCAAGTGCGAGGTGCAATATGTTTGTGCCGACGACCGGGTGGCCCGGAGCTTCGAGAAAAAAGTGACCGCCTGGGTGGCGGACTTCGAGGCCCGCTATTCCCGGTTCCGGCCGGACAGCTTGGTCAGCCGGATCAACGCCGCCGCCGGCCGGGACTGGGTGGCGGTGGACGCGGAGACGGAGCGGTTTTTCGATTTGTGCGGATCGCTGCATGCCGCGACCCAGGGCCTCCTCGATGTGACGGCCCTGCCGCTCATGCGGCTGTGGGACTACAAGGCGGCGGCCCCCCGGATTCCTTCTGCGGCGGAGATCGCCGAGGCGCGGCGGTTGGTGGGTTGGAACAAGGTTGAGCGCCGGCCGGGCGGAGTGCGGTTGCCAGTGTCCGGCATGGCCCTGGATTTTGGCGGATGGGGCAAGGAATACGCCGTTGATGTGGTGGCGGGAATCGCGCGGCACCACGGGATCGGCACCGCCTTGGTGGACTTCGGGCATGACCTGCACGGCATCGGTTCGGCCCCGGGCAAACCCGGGTGGCACATCGGGCTGGAGGATCCGACCCGGCCGGGAACGGCCTGCTGGGGCAGCCTGGCGGTGAAAGACCGCAGCGTGGCTTGCTCGGGCGACTATCTGCGCGGCTTCACCCTCAACGGGGTGCGTTACGGGCACATCGTGGATCCCCGGACCGGCTATCCCGTCGCCCATGGCGCAAGGCAGGTCACGGTCATCGCGGCGACTTGCTTGCAGGCCGGCATTCTATCCACGACGGCCTTCATCCTGAACCCGGCGGAAGGCATCCGCTACATCCAGGAAACCATGGGCGCGGAGGGCTGCATTCTCACCGCCTCAGGGCGGCACCAAACCAGAGGCTTTTTCAATTATGCCGTTACCAACTAAACTATTCATTGGGCTGACTCTCGGAGTCACCTTCATGTTATCGGCCTCGGCCGCGGTCAAGATCGGCGAGCCCTTTCCCGATCTTGCCGGATATGCGCTGGAGGGAACGCTGCCTGCCCGGGCCGGCCGGGTGGTGCTGGTGGATTTTTGGGCGACCTGGTGTGCGCCCTGCAAAGCATCCTTCCCCGCTTACTCTGAACTGCAGCGTGAACTGGCCGACCAGGGTTTCGTCCTGCTGGCGGTCAGTGTGGACAAGACGCAGCCCCCGTATGACGAATTTCTGAAGCAGTTCGCCCCTGCCTTCCCCACGGTGCGCGATGGGTCCCAGCGGTTGGTGGCGGATATCCGGGTGCCGGCCATGCCGACTTCCTACCTCATCGACCGCAAGGGAGTGTTGCGCGCCGTGCACAGCGGCTTCCACGGCGCCGACACCCTGCGTGCCCTGCGGGCCGAGATCGTCCGCCTGCTGGAGGAGAAGCCATGAAACGCCTCCTTCTGCTGGCCGGCCTGACCGTGCTGCTGTCGGGCTGCACCACCGTGCAGCCGTGGGAACGCGCCGCGCTCGCGGACTACACGATGCGGCCCGATCGCGATCCGGTGCACAACACCATGATGGAGCACATCTACTTTTCCCGCGAGGCCTCCACAGGCGGCCGCGGAGTCGGGGGTAGTGGCTGCGGCTGCAACTGACCGCCCGGTCGCGAAGCGTCCTCCCCACATCCCCGCAATCTTCCCATGAACCTGAACTCGCTTTTCCTGCGTCTCCCTTGGCTGCAAGTGCCCACGGGCCTCTTGATCCTCCTGCTCCAGCGCACCCCGGTGCTGCGCGTAGTCGTGCAGGGCGAGACTATTTTCGCGGGCAACGCACCGGCGATTCTCCGGTCGGTGTTCGCCGTCGCGGCGATGGGGGCATACAATTCTCTGGCCGGTGCGACCGTGTTCAACGTCACCGCCGCACCGACGGCAGCCACGCCGACGAGCGGGCCGGCCAACACCACCTTCGCCGTGGCGGAGAACGTGGGGGCGGCCGCGAGCATTGCGGTCACGGTGAGCGGTGCTCCGGGCAATCCCAAGTCATACAGCATAAGCGGCACGCTTCCGACCGGACTCAGTCTGAACAACGCCGTCGGGAGTTACGTCAACGTGACGGCCCCGTATAAGATGACGATCAGCGGCACGCCGACGGCCGCGGGCACGTATCCCCTGACCATCACGGCGTGGGACGGCTCGAACGGCACCGGAGGCAACAGCGCCAAGATCAAGGTGAACGTGACCGTGACCGGCGTTGCCGCCGTGGCGCCCACCATCACGACGCAGCCGAGCGCGGTGTCCGTTGCGACCGGAGGGACCGCTTCGTTCACGGTGTCGGCGAGCGGCACTCCCGCGCCGACCTACCAGTGGCAGAAGGGCGGGGTGAACATCGCCGGGGCCACGAGCGCCACTTACTCGATTGCCAGTGTTACGACGGGCGATGCCGGCAACTACACGGTCGTGGCCACGAACAGTGCAGGAAGCGTGACCTCAGCCGCGGCCACTTTGACAGTAACCGCAGCGACGGCGGCGCCCGCGATCACAACGCAGCCCGTCAGCCAGACTGTTGCTTCGGGTTCGGCGGTTTCGTTCACGGTGTCGGCGAGCGGCACTCCGGCGCCGACTTACCAGTGGCAAAAGGGTGGGGTGAATATCGCCGGGGCCACGAGCGCTACTTACTCGATTTCCAGTGCCACGACGGGTGATGCCGGCAACTACACGGCCGTGGCGACGAACAGTGCCGGCAGCGCGACGTCCTCGTCGGCCACGCTGACCGTGAACGCCGTGACCGTGGCTCCAGCCATCACCGGTCACCCGGTCAGCCAAACCGTGGCGCCCGGAGGCACGGCCTCGTTCACCGTGACGGCGAGTGGATCCCCGGCGCCGACCTACCAATGGCAAAAGGGCGGGGCGAACATCGCGGGCGCCACGAGCGCCACTTACTCGATCACCGGCGTCGCGTCGGGCGATGCCGGCAGCTATGCGGTGGTGGTTTCCAACAGCGCGGGCACAGCCACCAGCAATCCGGCCACGCTGACGGTCAGCAGCGCCACGACCACCCCGGTCATCACCGCGCAACCCCTCAGCCAGTCGGTCACGGTCGGCACAGCGGTTTCGCTTTCGGTGACCGCCAGTGGCAATCCGACACCGACCTTCCAGTGGCAGAAGGACGGGGTGAACCTGGCCGGTGCCACCGGTGCCACTTACGCGATTGCCAGTGTCGTGACCGGGGACGCCGGCAGCTACACGGTCGTCGCCAGCAATACGGCGGGCACCGCAACCTCGTCGCCGGCCGTGCTGACGGTCAGCGCCGCGACTTCCACGCCAGCAATCACGACGCAGCCGGCCAGCCAGACCGTGGCAAGCGGCGGGAGCGTCTCCTTCACCGTGGCCGCGACCGGCAATCCCGCGCCGTCCTACCAATGGTATCATGGCGGCGCCCTGCTCAGCGGCGCGACCGCTTCGACGCTTACGCTCAGCAATGTCCAGACGGTGGATGGGGGGGATTACTATGCCACCGCGACCAACAGTGTCGGTTCCGCCATCAGTGCGAGCGCGCGGCTGACCATTCAGACCCAGATTCCGGTGTCGCTGATCCCCAGCCAGCAGGTCGTGGTCGGGCATGACGCGGGCATCGCGGCGCCCGGTGCGACCGGTTCCCTGCAGTGGCAGGTTTCCACGGACAGCGGCCTCACCTGGCAGAACCTCGCGGACACTGCCGCCTACAGCGGCGTGACCTCCAGCATCCTTGAGATCCTGAAGGCCGGAACCTCGCTGAACGGCAATCAGTATCGCTGCCTGGTCTCGGGCGTCGGCTCCTCGGCCACGGTGTTGCAGGTCGTGCCCGCCGTGCTGGCCGCACCGGCGGCCATCGGCGCGGACAGCGCCGGCAACCTGGTGGTCGCTGACGCCGCCGCCCATACGATCCAGAAAATCAGCCCAGCCGGACAGGTGAGCCTCCTCGCGGGGAGCGCGGGGCAGGCAGGCAGTGCCGACGGCGTCGGCGCCACCGCCCGCTTTAACCAGCCCGGTGCTCTCGCGCTGCTGAGCGACGGTTCCATGGTTGTGACCGATACGGCGAACCACTTCGTCCGCAGCGTCACACCCGCCGGCGGCGTTTCTTCGCTCGCGGGTGTTGCCGGCAGCTCGGGTGCCGCTGACGGATCGGGCACCGCCGCCCGCTTTTCATCGCCCGTCGGAATTGCCCGCGATTCGAGCGGGGCCTGGTTGGTCGCCGACGCGGGCAATCACACGATCCGCAAGGTCAGCCCGGCGGGAGTTGTCACGACTTTTGCCGGCAGCGCCGGTGTGTCCGGCACGGCCGACGGTTCCGGGGCCGCCGCCCGTTTCAACGAACCGACGGGAATCGCGGTGGACGGTGCCGGTGTTGTCTATGTGTCCGATGCCGGCGCGCATGTCGTGCGGAAGATCACTCCCGGTGGGAACGTGACCACGCTAGCGGGACAGGCCGGGTTGGCCGGCGCGCAGGATGGCGCCGGAGCGATGGCCCGTTTCAATCATCCGGGCGGTCTGGCCGTTGGCGGTGCCGGGGAAATTTATCTCGCGGACACAGGGAATTCGACGGTCCGCAAGATCACACCCGACGGCGTCGTGACCACGCTCGCCGGCATGCCGGGTCTGGGCGGCCTGATGGATGGAAACGGCGCCTACGTGTGGTTTGATCAGCCCGAGGGCCTGGTCCTCGGGACGGATGGTAATCTCTATGTCGCGGATACGGGCAATGCGCTCGTTCGCAAGGTCACCCCTGCGGGTGGCGTCACCAGCCTGTCGCTGACCGCTGCCCCGGTCGTCACCCCGGTTCCCGGACCGGCCGCACCTAGCACCACGCCCGGTGGGTCGAGCAGCGCCAGCGCTCCCAGTTCCGCTGGCGCAGGAGGCGGGGCCAACAATCCCTGGAGCATCGCCCTTCTCGCCCTGCTGATGGTTGTCCGCTTCCGGCGGCAACATGCTTGATCCGCCACCCTTGTTCACCGGCTGCCATGAATACCCGACTCCTGCTCCTTGTTTTATCCCTCTTGGTTTTGCGGGCATCGCCCCTGCCGCTGACGGCTGCACCGGAGAGGGTGGGTCCGCTCGAGGTCGAATTGATCGCGGAGACCACCGGTCTGGTCTCAGGTCGTCCTTTCACTGTGGCACTGCGCATGCGGCATGATCCGGAGTGGCACAGTTACTGGGTGGCCCCGGGCACAGGTCTGCCCACCACGCTCACCTGGACTCTGCCGGAGGGTTTCAGAGCCGGTCCGATCCAATGGCCGGTGCCACGCGTGGTGCAGGACGCCTCCGGCCGCGTCACGGGCAATGGTTACACGGGTGAGGTTTACCTGCTGGTGCAGATCACCCCGCCGGATAACCTCGTGCCCGGATCGATTGTGAAGCTCGCGGCGGATGCCGAGTGGCTGCTGTGTCGGGAGTCCTGTGTTCCCGGCGGTGCCCGGCTTGAACTTTCCCTGCCGGTCGTGCGGGCCGAATCGCTCGTGGCCGATGCCAGTCTTGAGCGGCTGTTTGCCGGGGCCCGCTCCCGGCTGCCCCAGACTGACACCGGGTGGAAACTGGTGGCCACACGAACGCCCAGCTCTGTCCGGCTGCAATTCAATCCACCGGCGGGGATAACCCACCCGCCGGTCGCACCGCACTTTTTCTCGGCCGACGCGCTCACGGATCTGGCCCATCCATCGGTCCTGCGCGCGGAGCCTCAGGGTTCGACCCTCGAACTGCCGCTGGCTCCGGAGTCAGGGCCTCGGCTCGAGCGACTTCGCGGAGTGCTCGTTTCCCAGAATGGTTGGCAGGCGGGGTCCGGCTATGCCGGGCTCGCGGTTGATCTGCCCCTGCTTTCGGCCACCGGGCCGGCGCCGGATGAACCCACCGCTCGCGGAGACCTCTCGGCCGGGGCCGTCGGCTTGTTCGGCACGCTGGGCCTGGCCTTCGTCGGCGGTCTGATCCTCAACCTGATGCCCTGTGTGTTTCCGGTGTTGGGCATCAAAATCCTGGGCTTCGTCAATCAAGCGGGCAACGATCGCCGCAAGATCACCCTGCATGGCCTGGTTTTCGCCCTCGGCGTGCTGCTCTCCTTCTGGGTTATGGCCGGCGCGTTGCTGGCGCTCCGCGCCGGAGGTGCGCAGCTCGGGTGGGGTTTTCAGCTCCAGTCCCCGGGGTTCGTGTTCGGGATGGCGGTCTTTATGCTGCTCTTCGCCCTGAACATGAGCGGCCTCTTCGAGGTGGGAATGGCGGCGACGGGCGTCGGCGGCAGCCTGCAGATGAAATCGGGTTTCACCGGTTCGTTTTTCACTGGCGCCCTGGCCACTTTGGTTGCGACGCCCTGCAGCGCGCCTTTTCTCGCCCCGGCGCTGGGCGCGGCGCTCTCGCTGCCGGCGGTGGAGGCCCTGCTCGTTTTCACGGCCATCGCCGTTGGCCTCGCGGTGCCCTATCTGCTGCTTTCGTTCTTCCCGCAGGCCGTCAAAATGCTTCCGCGGCCGGGCGCATGGATGGAGACCTTCAAGCAGTTCATGGCCTTCCCGCTTTACGCCACCGTCGGCTGGCTGGTCTGGGTTTTGGCCGGACAGATGCGTGAGGATGAAAACGCATTGTTGCTCGCCACCTTTGGGTTCGTGCTCGTGGCCATGGCCGCGTGGGCCTACGGGCGCTTTGGTCAGAATCTGAGCCGGCCGGGCCGACGCATGCTCGGCATGGTGGGGGCGGTGCTGTTGCTTCTCAGCGGATTTCTCACCGGCTGGCCCGGAAAATCCCTGGCGGCAGCGGCTGGCGATCCGGTTCAGTGGGGCAGGTGGAGTCCGGAGGCGGTGGCCGAGGCCCGGCTCGCGGGCAAGGTGGTGTATGTGGATTTCACTGCCCGCTGGTGTGCAACCTGCCAGACCAACAAGGCCGCTGTGTTTCACGACAAGACGGTGTTGGCTGAGCTTGCCCGTCGGGGCGTGGTGCTGCTGCGGGCCGACTGGACCAGCCGCGACCCGCTGATTACGGCCGAACTCGCCCGTTGGAACCGTTCCGCCGTGCCCTTGAATCTCGTTTATGGGCCGCGCGGGACGGGTCCGACCATTTTGTCGGAGCTCCTGACCCCGACTGCCGTCCTGAACGCTCTGCAGGAAGCATCGGGCAAGGTGTCCGAATAGGGCACGGGCTGCCCTTGGGTATGGGCGAGTTGCACCGGATTATCGGGCAATTCGTCCCAGTCTCCCGGCAATTCGTCCCGCGTGGCTTCTCTTTCGCGGCGGGTGG
The DNA here is from genome assembly GCA_966252395.1 of uncultured Oleiharenicola sp. Lineage (GTDB taxonomy): Bacteria > Verrucomicrobiota > Verrucomicrobiia > Opitutales > Opitutaceae > Lacunisphaera. The sequence continues at coordinate 8,394 of CBINOW010000020.1, forward strand.
GGTAAGGTTCGGCCAGTTCATACAGGTTTATTTGGGTAACGAGCCCCGGTTGGCGAAAGCGCCTCCGGGGTCGTTTGTTTTTCGCCCCTGAATGGTGGCGGTTCGCCCCAAACGGGTTCCCCTCCCTGGTAAAATATCCCTCACTCGCGCCGTTTTCCGCCTTCCACGCGGGCGTCTCCCCAACGCATTGTTCACCGTTTCCACCCCCGATGAAAATCCCCCGTCCGCTCCTCGCTCTCCTGGCCGTGCTTTCGCTCGCCGTCGCGCCCCTCACCCGCGCCGCCGACAACGCCGTCCTCTACTGGAATGACCAGGCGTTGAACGCCATCCGTCTCGCCCGCACGCCGCCGCCGATCGCCTCGCACCACCTCGCGGCCTTGCACGCGGCCATCCACGATTCCGTGGTCGGCATCACCCGCACCCACCGGGCCTGGCAGGGCGACGCGACCGCCCCGGCCGGCGCCGACATGGACGCCGCCATCGCGAGCGCGGCCTACACGGTCATCAACGCCCTCTGGGGCCAGGCCGCCAATCCCGAGAATTATCGCCGCGCCTACGACCAGGCGCTGGCCGCCATCCCGGATGGCCCGGCCAAGGCTGACGGCGTGGCCTTCGGCAAGCAGGTCGCCACCGCCGTCCTCGCCGTCCGCGCTCAGAGCGGCTGGAACAAGCCCATTGAGGGCACCTTCAGCAGCACCGAGCCCGGTCTCTGGCGCGAAACCCCCCCGGGTTTTCGTCCGCCTGTGCTGCCGCACTGGGCCAAGGTCGTGCCCTTCGTGATGACCTCGCCCGAGCAGTTCCGCGCACCGCCGCCGCCGGCCGTGAATTCCAAGCAGGCGGCCGACGAGATGGAGCAGATCGCCCGCATCGGCGCCCGCGACAACGCCGACCGCACCGAATACCAGACCCTCGCCGCTCCCTTCTGGGCCGATGACCTCGGCTCGGCCACGCCTCCGGGCCACTGGAACGTCATTGCGCAGGACCTCACGCGCCGGCACAAGCTGTCCACCCCCGACACCGCGCGCTTCTTCGCGCTCCTCAACCTCGCGATGGCCGATGCCGGCATCACCATTTGGGAAACGAAGTTCCATTACCGCACGTGGCGGCCGGAGACCTCCATCCGCGAGGTCACCAAGGAAATCAACCCGCACGCCACCGCGCACCCGGACTTCATCCCGCTGATGGTCACGCCCGCGTTCCCGAGCTACATCTCGGGCCACAGCACTTTTTCGGCGGCGGGCTCGCGCCTCGTGGAACGCTGGTTCGGCACCGACGACATCGAGTTCACCACCACCTCCGACGGCCTGCCCGGCGCCGTGCGCACGTTCAAGAAGCTGTCGGAGTGCCGCGATGAGATTGGCATGAGTCGCCTTTGGGGCGGCATCCATGTGATGGCCGACAACCTCGAAGGGCAGAAAGCCGGCATCAAGATCGCCGACTACGTCTTCGCCAACGCGCTCCAGCCGGTGAAAAAATGATGGGTTGTTGCAGGGCGGGGTCTCCGAACCCCGCCTCGTCCGTGGGTTGACATTCCAAACAAGGCGGGGTTCGGAGACCCCGCCCTACACGTCGTCAGGCGCCCCTTTCCCCATGCTTAAATCCACGCTCTCCGCCGCCGCGCTGCTCGGCGTCGCGGTCCTCGCCGTTGCCGCCGACTACACCGCCACGCCGCTCGCTCCGCGCTCCGTGCCCGCCCCCGGCGCCAAGTCCTTCACGCGGCTCGACCCCGCCGCCGCCGGTCTGACCGTGCCCAACGTCTTCAGCGACCCGCGCATGTGGGGTCGCCTCTTCCGCGAGCTCACGCTCGGCGCGGTCGAGACGGGCGTGGCCGTGGCGGACTTCGACGGCGACGGCCGGCCCGACATCTTCGCCATTTCCAAGAACGGCCCCTGCGCGCTCTACCGGCAGGTCGCGCCCTTCAAGTTCGAGGACGTCGCCGCCCGCGCGGGCGTCACGATTCCCGCCCCTGAGGGCGGCGTCTCCAGCAACACCGGGGCCACCGCGGTGGACATCAACCAGGACGGCCGGCCCGACCTCTACGTTTGCCGCTACGACCTCCCGAACCTGCTCTTCGTGAACAATGGCGACGGCACCTTCACCGAGCGCGCGAAGGAATACGGCCTCGATATCAAGGACGCCTCCGTGCACGCGACCTTCGCCGACTACGACCGCGACGGCCACCTCGACTGCTACCTCGTCACCAACATCCTCGATTTCACCAAGAGCCCGCAGGGCCGCCGGGATTTTCTCTACCACAACAACGGCAACGGCACCTTCAGCGACGTGACCGCGAAAAGCGGCGTCTGGGGCCTCACCCAGGGCCACACCGCCATCTGGCTCGACGCCAACCACGACGGGTGGCCCGACCTCTACGTCGCGAACGACTTCGAGACGCCCGACCGCTTCTACCTCAACAAGGGCGACGGCACCTTTGCCGACGTCGTGGACGAGCGCCTGCCGCACGTCACCTACTTTTCGATGGGCGCCGACGCCGGCGATCTCAACAACGACGGCCTCGTGGACTTCTTCATCACCGACATGCGTGACCGCAACCATGTTGAGTTCATGACCGGCATGGAGGAGATCGGCCGCGGTCTCTGGGAAATGGAGCGCGTGAGCGACCTCATCCCGCAATACATGTGGAACGCCGTTTACCTCAACACCGGCACCGACCGTTACACCGAGGCTGCGCGTCTCACTGGCATGGCCGCCACCGGCTGGACCTGGTCCGCCCGTTTCGGCGATCTCGACAACGACGGCCGTCTCGATGCCTTCGTCACCGCGGGCATGATTCGCAACTTCATCGACGCCGACCTCGTGGACAAACAGAACGTCGCCCCCACGCTCGCGGCCCGCGCCAACGTCTGGAAGAACTCCACGCCGCGCAAGGAGACCACGCTCGCCTACCGCAATCTCGGCTCGCTCGCCTTCACCGATGCTTCGGCCGACTGGGGCCTCGATGAGAACACCGTCAGCTTCGGCTGTGCGCTCGCCGATCTCGACGGCGACGGCGACCTGGATCTCGTTTACGCCAATTACGAGGCGCCGCCGACCGTCATCCGCAACGACACCACCGGCGGCCACGCCGCCGTCATCAAGCTCGCCGGCCGCGCCCCCAACCGCGAGGGCATCGGCGCCGAGCTGACGATCGAGACCGCCGCGGGCGTGCAGGTGCGCCAGCTCTTCAACGAGCGCGGCATCGCCTCGAGCGAGCCGGCGCTGGTCCACTTCGGCCTCGGCGCGGAGACCGTCATCAAAAAGCTCACCGTCCGCTGGCCCCGCGGTCAGGTGCAGGTGCTGGAAAACCTGCCCGCCGGCCAACTGCTGACGATCACCGAGCCCGTGCTGCCGGAGGGCGCGAAGCCGGCGCCGGCCGTCGTGCGGCAGGCGCCGCGCGCGGACGCCCTGTTTGCCGAATCCGCCGCCGCCCGCGGACTGAAGCACACCGTGCAGCTCCGGCCCTACGACGAGTTCATCGGCCAGCGCCTGCTCCCGCGCCGCCTCAACGGCCAGAGCCCGGCGCTCGCCACTGCCGACGTAAATGCCGACGGCCGCGCCGATCTCTTCGTGAGCGGCGGTGCCGGCCAGGCCGGCCGCCTCTTCCTCGCTTCAGCCGACGGCTCCTTTGCTCCCGCCGCCGACCAGCCGTGGAGCGACGCCGCCGAGGCCGACGACACCGGCGCAGTCTTCCTCGACGCCAACGGCGACGGCGCGCCCGATCTCTTCCTCGCCGCCGGCGGCGTGCAGAAACCGCGCGGCGACGTGCTCCTCAACGACCGGCTCTACCTCAACGACGGCAAGGGCAAGTTCGCCGCCGCCCCGGCCGGCGCGCTCCCCGCCGACGGCGAGAGCACGCAGGCGGTCGCCGCCGCGGACTTCGACGGTGACGGCAAGACCGACCTCTTCATCGGCGGTCGTTCCGTCCCGGGCAAATACCCCGACACGCCCCGCAGCTTCCTCTACCGCAATGAGGGCGGCAAATTCACCGACGTCACCGACACCGTCGCCCCCGGCCTCCGCGAGATCGGCCTCGTCACCGCCGCCCTCTGGGCCGACGTGGATGGCGACAAACGTTCCGACCTGCTCGTCGCCGCGGAGTGGGGCGTGGTCACGCTCTTCAAGAACAACGGCAAAACGCTCGTCGCGTCCCCGCTCTCCGCTGCCACCGGTTGGTGGAGCACGCTCGCCGTGGCCGACGTCAACGGCGATGGCCGGCTCGATGTCCTCGCCGGCAACAACGGCCTCAACACCAAGTATCACGCCAGCGCCGCGCAGCCGACCGAGCTCTACGCCGGCGACTTCGACGGCTCCGGCCGCACGCACCTCATCGAGGCCCAATACGAGGACGGCAAGCTCGTGCCCGTGCGCGGCCGCAGCAAGCTCGGCTACGCCTTCGCGTGGCTGCCGCGGAAATTCCCCACCTACAAGGCCTTCGCCGCCGCGTCCCTTGCCGATATTTTCGGCGCCGACAAACTCGCTGGCGTGAAACGCCTCGCCGCCACCGAGCTCGCCAGCGGTGTCTTCGTGCAGCAGGCCGACGGCTCGTTCAAGTTCTCTGCCTTGCCCCGCGAAGCACAGCTCGCGCCGGTGAATGCCATCGTCGCCCGCGACCTCGACGGCGACTCCAAGCTGGATCTGCTGCTCGTCGGCAACCACTTCGGCCCCGAGCCCACGACCGGCCGCTTCGACGGTAGCCTCGGCCTCGTGCTGAAGGGTGACGGCAAGGGTGCCTTCACCGCGCTCCTTCCCGCCGCCAGCGGCGTAATCGTCCCCGGCGAAGCCCGCGCCGCGCTCGCTCTCCCCGGCGAGAAAGGCCCGCGCCTCATCATCACCTGCAACCAAGGCCCGCTGCTGCTCTTTGAACGGAAGTGAAGGAAAGCCGGTAAGAAATTTAACACAGAGAGCACAGAGATCACAGAGCTTAAGTTGCTCAGGGTTTCCCTCTGTGTCCTCCGCGACCTCTGTGTTAAAAATCGGCCCAGTCTGGTCCGGTGGTATTCCATCTGTGCCCATCCGTGTCATCCGTGGCCAACCCTGCTTTGGCTCGCCTTGCCGTCTCATTCTTCTCTGAATCCACGCATGCTTTCCCGTGTTGTTGCCCTGGTTGCGCTGGCGATTCTCCCCCTCGCGGCGCGTGCTGAGAATTCCCCGCTGGCGTCGTCTCCCTCGGAGTTTGTCCGGGCGCAGGCCGGCAGCGCGGTGAAGTGGCATCTGTGGAACGAGGCGTCGCTGACGCAGGCGAAGGCATCGGGGAAGAGCGTTTATGTCTTCATCGGCTCGCCGCTGAGCGAGCTCACGCGGGCGACGATCAACCAGACCTTCACGAGCGAGAAGACCGTCGCCTGGCTCAACGAGAACTTCTTCTGCCTCTTCGTGGACGCCGACGCCCAGCCCGATGTCGCCGCGCTCGGCCAGCATTTCATCAATTCCGTGAAACAGCTCCGGGGCCAGCCCGTGCACCTCTGGCTTACGCCCGACACGCTCCAACCCTACGATGGCGCCAACTACCTGCCGCCCTCGGAGGAGTGGGGGAAGCCCGGTTTCCTCAAGGCCGCCCGCGCCGCGCTCGACACCTGGACCGTGGACCCCGCCCGCGCCCGCGCGCTCGCCGAAGAAGCCTTGGAAATGATGCGCCTGCCGCCGGTGGACACTTCCGCCCCCCTCGACGTCGAGGCCAAGCTCGCCGCCGCCACCAAGGCTTGGGTCGCTGCCGCCGACCCCGTCAACGGCGGCTTCGGCACCGCGCCCAAACTGCCCGAGCCCGAGTTGATCCGCTTCCTGCTCACCCGCGACGCAGCGGCCCGCGAAGTCGCGATCAAAGCCGCTCGCGCCCTCGTGAACGGCGCCCTGCGCGACCCAGTGGATGGCGGCTTCTACCGCCGCTGCATCGACGAGGCGTGGAAGGAACCGTATTTCCAGAAAACCCTCGCCGACCAGGCCCGCATCGCGCTGGCGCTCTTCGAAGCCGCCGATGTGGCCAAGGACGACAAGCTCCGGTTGGCGGGAAATGCGGCATTAGATTTTGCGATTAAGGAGCTGCGTAATTCCGAGACCACGTTTGCTGCTGCGCTTGATGGCACTTCGGATGAAAATACGGATTCGGCTAAGAGGCCAAAATTCACGAAGGTCGGGGAGGCATCGGCTGCCACACTGGGTCTGCTTTCCGCTGCCTTTGAGCTGAGCGGTGAGAAACGGTTCCGCGGAGCGGCTTATCACCTATTGGAGAACGCCCCTTCTTTTCGACGTGATGGTCGGCCTGTCTTTTTTGCTCACGCTAGGGTTGGCTTTACGCCCGCTACGGCGGCTGACGTTCTTGTTTACGTCTTGGCTGAGGATGTGTCGCGTGGCCGTGCCGGCATAGCGGAATCACTACAGCAGGTGAATGACCTGTATTTTGACCGTGCTGTTGGAGCATATATGGCGATTCCGAACTCAGTGCCGTCAGGGATCCCAGTTTTGCCGTGGCCGTCTCATCTCATGCGCGTGCCCGCTTCGGGCGAAACGCCCTCCGCCGAGGTGCTGGCCTTGCTTGCCGGCGTGGACGCCAAGACTGCCGATCTCATCCGCCGGAATCTGATGCACCAGATCGAATACGACGAGCTGCCCCCCGGCGACATCCTCCTCGGCCTGAGCCAGGGGCAGAAATGATTCTTTAACCACTAATGCTCACTAATAGGTCACTAATGATTAGTGAGATTTTAGTGTGGATGAGTGGTTCACTCCGTCTTGATCCGTGCCCATCCGTGTTATCCGTGGCTAAGCTGTCTGCCTCCCGATCCACCGCAGAGGGATTGGCCACAAAGAGGCGCAAAAAATCAGAGAGCAAGTATAGCTCTCAAGGCGCCTATAGGCGCGCGGAAGATGTGGTCTGCCTGACCAATCCATTTTGGTGCCTTTTCGTGGCTAAACGGTTTGGTGATTGAGGCTGATCCATGCCATCACCCCGGGCCTACGTTTATATCGTCCGCTGCCGTGACGGCACGCTCTACATCGGCACGGCGCGCGACATCGCCCAGCGCCTCGCCCAGCACGACGCCGGCAAGGGCGCCAAATACACCCGCTCCCGCGGCCCGGTGAAACTCCTTTGGCAGGAAGGCCCGATGACCCTCAGTCGCGCCCTGCGTCGCGAATACCAGCTCAAGCAGCTCACCCGCCCGCAGAAGGAAGCGCTTATCGCTGGCACGCTCGAGCTCAAGTTGCCGCGCCGCCGTCGCTCCTAGGTGGAACCCGTGTAGCGGGCGTAGTCCTCGGGCGTGTCCAGGTCGGTGTTATCTTCCAGCGGCACGGACGCGAAGTCGGGACGCTCTTCACGCAGAATCTCCCGGGCGCCGGCATCACCCGTGAGGGTGCGCAGCTTGGGAAACCACTCCCGGCCGAAGAGCACCGGCGGCACGCGGCGCGGACCGGTTTGCGAGGCCACGAGCGAACAACCACCCTGGCGGTAACGCGCGATGAGCTGGTCGAGGTGGGCGGCGGGCAGACCAGGCTGGTCGCCGAGAGCGACGATCAACGCGTCCAACTGCGGGGCGCGATCGAGGAGCGCGTCCACGCCGACGCGCAGCGACGAGCCCATGCCCTCCGCCCAGGCGGTGTTGACCACGAGATGCACCGGCAGGCCGGCGAGTGTGGGCGCGATCTTCTCCGCCTCGGCCCCGAGCACGATCACCACGGGCGACACCGTGGCTTTGACAAGGCGCTCGGCGACGAACCGCAGCAACGGCTTGTCCTTGATCGGCAGCAGCTGCTTGGCGCGCCCCATCCGCCGCGCCCCGCCAGCCGCGAGGAGAATCAGGCCGCATTGGAAGTCAGCTGCCTTATTCATGGTTCAATTTGGCCACGGATTGCTCGGATAAACACGGATTGAAATGCTCTGATTTAGATCATCCGTGATCATCTGTGAAATCCGTGGCAAAACTTACCCGTGGATCGGGCCGGGGCGGTCGCGGAGGTGGCCGGGCGTGCGGCCATTCAGGCGGGTTTCCAATTCGGCGAGGATGGCGAGGGCCACGGTCTCCGGTGTGGTGCCGCCGAGGTCGAGGCCGACGGGGGCGTGGAGCTTAGCGAGATGGACATCGGGCAGCGCGAGGCCATCGGCTTTCAGCTCGTTCAACATCCGGTCGGTGCGCGTGCGGGGGCCGAGTTGGCCGAGGTAGGCGAAGGCACGGGGCAGGAGAGCGCGCAGGAATTCGCGGTCGTCGGCGTAACGGTGCGTCATCACCACCGCGTAGGTGCGGGCGTCGAAGCGCAGTTGTGCGACCAGCTCCGGGATGGGCGCGGCGAGAATCACGTCGGCGTCCGGAAAGCGCGCTGCGCTCGCGTAGGCGAGGCGGGTGTCGACCACCGTGACGTGCCAGCCGGTTTGCTTCGCCATCATGGCGAGCGGGCGGGCGTCGTCGCCCGCTCCGCAGAGGATGAGCGCCGGCGGAGCGGGGATGGTCTCATGAAATTCATCGGCGGCGGGCGCGGTGTCCGAGGCCAGCCGGGTGCCGTTTGCACCGACGACGAGCGCGGTGTCGCAGCGCGCGTGCAGATTGGCGCGGAGCACGGCGATCCAGCCCGGACGCTCGACAGAAATCCGTTCGATGAGAATGCGCACGATGCCCTGGCAGCCGAGGCCCACGCCCCAGACGAGGTCGTTCTCCGCGGTGGTGTCGTAAACGGCGAGTTCCGGTTTTCCCGAGGCGAGCACGCGGCGGGCACGTTCCATGACGTCCTCCTCCAGGCACCCGCCACTGATCGAGCCGAGGCGGGTGTCGTCAGGCAGGAGAAGCAGGCGCGCACCGGGCCGACGGTAGGACGAGCCCTCGACCTTCACCAGCGTCGCCAGCGCCGCGGGCTGACCGACGGCGGAATCGAGGGCGGTAAGGATGCGGGCGATTTCAGACATGAGACAGAAGAGGTTTGGAACCACTAATGGGATTCCTCAAAGAGGAATCTTACAGAGTCCTCTGCGGCTAATCGCCTTCGGTGTTGGTTCGGGGGCGCCGCTGATCGCGGCGCGGACAGGCCTGCGATAAGCAGGCCACCAAACCTCACTGCGAAGCCGATTAGGCGAAGCTGCTAGAGCAAAGTTCCGGCTATTGCCGGAACCGATTAGTGGTTCAAAACCTCTGTCTGGGAGATGCATTTCAGTCTTGGGTCAGAGCGAAGACACGGGAATGGCCTTCGGCGCGGAGGAGGCGGGCGAGGGCGGCGCTGCGGACGCCGTAGCGGCAGGTGAGAACGAGCGGACCGGCAGCGGCGACTTCACGCAGGCGGGAGAGATCGAGGGCCGATGCGCTGGCGACGCCGGCCGGGGCGGATTCGCCGGGCTCGGTCAGATAGAGCATCTGCGCGGTCGGGCCCAGGGCGGCGACGCCGGTGGCAGCGAGAAAGAGCGAAGTGTCGGTGACGGCGACGGGTTTCGCAGCCTTGAGCTGGTCGAGGCGTGAGCACACGGGGCAGTCGGGGCGCGCCTCGCGGGCGATGGTGAGCTGCGAGCCGTCGAGCAGGTTGACGAGCCGGGTCTGGCGAGGGCTGTCGCCGTCGAGATCGAGCAGGAGTTTGATGGCCTCGGCGGCCTGCATCACGCCGAGGACGCCTACGGCCGGGCCGAAGACCGGGCCACCGGCGCAGGTGCCCGCGGTGTCGAGGTCGGCTGCACGGCGACCCTGACCGTGGCAGTGCAGGCAGCCACCGTGACTCTGGCGAAAGACATCGAGCGTGCCCTCGAAGCGGTGCACCGCGGCCGAAACGAGCGGGACGCCGAGGGCGAGACAGGTGTCGTGCAGCAGGAAGCGCGTGGCGAAGTTGTCAGTGCAGTCGAGCACGACGCTCTGGCCGGCAATGAGCGCGCGGGCGTTCTGCGGCGTGAGTTCGCCTTCGTGGCTCGTCACGCGCACGGCGGGATTGTGCAGGCGCAGGCGCGCGGCGGCGGCGAGCGCCTTGGGCGCGCCGAGTTCGGCGGTCGTGAAGAGAATCTGGCGCTGGAGGTTGGAGCGTTCGATCTTACCACCGTCCACGAGCGTGAGGTGGCCGAGGCCGGCGCCGGCGAGATAAACGGCGGCCGGGCAGCCGAGCCCGCCCACGCCGACGATCAGCACGCGCGCGGCGGCTAGCTTGGCCTGACCGGCGGCGCCGACCTCGGGCAGGGCGGCTTGGCGGGCGGTGATCTCATCATTGGCCGGCAGGGTGGCGGCTTCGACCGTGCAGTTCACCCATTCGGCGGCGCCGTCGGGGTGGTGTTCCTTCTTCCAGACCGGCAGGCGCAGCTTGATCTCCTCGATGACGTGCCTGCACGCCGCGAACCCCGCCTGACGGTGCGCGGAGGCGACGCCGATCCACACGGCCGCTTCGCCGATGGTGAGCGCGCCGGTGCGGTGGACGCAGAGCACCTTTGTGCCGGGGTAAATCCGCTCGGTCTCGTTCGTGATCGTTTCGCCTTCGAGGCGCGCCATGTCGTCGAAGGCTTCGTATTCGAGCTTCGCGACCGGTTTGCCGAGGTGGTGATTGCGCACGCGGCCCTCGAAGATCGTGAGCGCCCCGGCCTCAGGGGCGGTGAGCCGCTCCTGCAGGGCGGCGGAATCGATGGGCACGGAAGTTAGCTCAAACATGGGAGTGTGTTTCTTGTGGGAGCGAGCTTGCTCGCGACATGCCGCGATCGAGTCGCGAGCAAGCTCGCTCCCACATAGAGGCAAAAGAATCAGGTGCGGATGCCATGCTTTAGCCACCGGCCACGGGCGGGATGAAGACGACGCGATCACCGGCGGCGAGTGGCGTGGTCAGTTCGACGTAGTGCTCGTTGACGGAGACTTTCAGCAAGTGGGCGGGGAAGACCAGGCCGCGGTGGCGCTGCTGCAATTCCGTGTAGAGGGTCGCGGCGTCAGCTGCGGTCGTCTCGACGGTGAGCGTGGAGACACCCGCCTGCTCGCGCAGGATGGCAAAGAAGCGAACATGAATTGACCGAGAAGATGACATGGGAAACGGCTAATTCTCGCTAATCGGCGCTAATTGACCGGATGAGTCCAGGTCTTCGGATTGAGTGCATATCCATTAGCGGAGATTAGCGCCCATTAGCGGTTCCTCTTCACCCGCCGATCTGGGACATGCCACGGGCGGCGGGGATGAGGTGCTGGGCGAGACCGTGGCCCCAGGGCTTCTCGTGGACGGCCTGGCGGATGCAGGTGCTGATGGCCTCGTCGCTTTCGCCGCCGCGGAGGAGGTTGAGCAGGTTGATCTCGTTGTCGCGCAGCAGGCAGAGGCGCAGCACGCCGTCGGCGGTCAGGCGCATGCGGTTGCAGGCGGCGCAGAAGGGCGCGGAGACGGGGCTGATGAAACCGAGCGCGCCCTGCGCGCCGGGCAGGCGGTAGAGCCGGGCCTCGCCGTCGAGCTTGCCGCCGTTGACGAGTTCGAGCTTTCCGAAGGTCTTTTCCAGCAGCGCGACCAGCTCGGCCTCGCTGACCATGCCCTTGGTCTGGAAGTCGGCGTTGTTGCCGAAGGGCATCTGCTCGATGAAACGCACCTGCCAGGGGTTGGCGAGGGTGAGGCGGGCGAGCTCGATGACATCGGGGCCGTCGTTCACGCCGCGGCAGACGACGGCGTTGAGCTTCACGCGCAGTCCGGCGCGGGCGGAAGCGTCGAGGCCGGCGCGGACGTCGCGCAGGTTGCCCCAGCGGGTGAGTTTCCGGAATTTGTCCTCGTCGAGGCTGTCGATGGAAATATTGACGGTCTTGAGACCGGCGTCGCGTAGCGGCTGGGCGAGTTTGTCGAGGAGCACGCCGTTGGTCGTCAGGCCGAGGGTGGTGATGCCGGGCGTGTTGGATGCATGGCGCACGAGGTCCACGAGGCCGGCACGCAGCGTGGGCTCGCCGCCGGTGAAACGGATTTTGCGAAAGCCCAACGCGCCGAAGAGCGTGATGAGGCGGCGCAGCTCGTCGTCGCTCAGGAGTTCATGCCGCGGCCGGAAGGTCATATCCTCCGGCATGCAATACACGCACCGCAGGTTGCAGGCATCGGTGAGCGAGATGCGCAGGTAGTCGATGTCGCGGTTGTATTGGTCGAGGGGCACGGGTCAGGCGGGAGGGTTGGCCGGGGCGGGGAGCCAGCGACGCAAGGAATAGAAAAGGATGCAACCCACGATCATCCCCGTGAGGTAGCCTTGCGGGGCCAAAACGCAAACGAGCGCGACCACCGCGGCAATCGCCAGGGCCAGCGGCGTGCGCGGCACCTCGCGGAGCAGCAGGAGCAGCACGCCCGCCTCGACCAGCAGCACCGCTCCCAGCACCGGCGCGGGGAAGGCGCGCAGCACCTCCTGGAACGCGCCGCTGAAAAGCCCGCCGACGACCAAGTAAAGCGAGCCGTAGATGATGACGGAGCCGCCGGTGCGCGCGCCGAGGGCATAATATCCCGCCAGCCCGCCGCAACCGTGGCACATGGGGATGCCGCCCAGCCAAGGTGAGAGCAGGTTGATCACGCCGTAGGTGCGGCCGATGCCGCGCAGGGTGACCGGCCTGTCTGGAAACAGATCGGCGACGGTGCGCTGGGTCGCGATGACGGAGTTGGACAGCGACAACGGCACCTGCGGCAACACGAGCAAGGTGAGCGCGGCGGCCCATTGATCCCAGGGCAGCGCGGCGGGCGTAGGCAGCACCACGCCGAAACCCTGGCTGAGCACGGTCCAGTCAATGCGCGCGAACGCTGCCCAGAGCGCGCCGGCGCCGACGACGACCAGCGCGCCGGGAAAATGCCGGTGTCCGCGCAACCAGATCAACACGACCACGGCGACGCCCGCGGCGATCCAGCCCCCGGTGCCCTCGCGTCCGGTCAGGCCGAGCGAAGTGCGCGCGAGGGCCAGCCCAAGTCCGGCCTGGATGCCGCGCACGACGAGGACGGGGATGAGCTTTTGCAACCGGTCGAGTAGGCCTGAGTAGGCGAGCATGAGCATCAGCGCACCGATCATCAGGCCGGCGAGTTGCAGCTGCGCGCCGGTGGCCTGACCGGCGATGACGACCACGGCCATGGCCTTGAGGGGCTGCACGGGCATGGGCAGCCCGTAGAGCAGCCCCGAGGCGATTTGCGCGAGACCGAAGGCGATAAACACGCCGGCCGGGTCGAGCCCGGTCGCAAGCAGGATGCCCGCGATCAGCGGCAGGTCGGTGCCGATATCACCGAAGGCCCCGGCGAATTCCTGCCGGTCGAAGCGCGGCCTGCTCAGGACCGGCATGGGGCCTTGAAGACTTCGTTGGTCAGGCCCGGCCGGAAGCCCGCGATGTGATCGATGGCTTCGGCGATCGCGGGCACGATGAGTGGCAGGCATTCGCCGATGGCACGCGGGCGGCCAGGGAGGTTCACGATGAGCGAACGGCCGCGGACGCCGGCGGTGGCGCGGGACAGGATGGTGGTCTTCACCTTCTCATAGCTGTGCATCCGCATCACCTCGCCGAAGCCCGGCAGTTCCTTCTCAAGGACGGCGCGCGTGGCCTCGGGCGTGACGTCGCGCGCGGAGGGCCCGGTGCCGCCGGTGGTGATGATGAGCGGGCATTGCTCGGCATCGGCCAGCCGCATGAGCGCGGCTTCGAGCTGGGCGCGGTCGTCGGGCAGGAGCACGCGGACCCACTCGAGCGGCTCGGTGAAATGGCTCGCGGTGACGCGCTCGATCTCCGGGCCGCTTTCGTCGGCATAGACGCCGTTGGCGGCGCGGTCGCTGAGGGTGATGCGGGCGACTTTCATGAAAGGAAGAAGGTTGAAGGAAGACTTAAGAAGTGGGCCCGATAGACTGCCACGGTGACTTTCATAATTCTTCCCTCTTACTTCTTAATCTTCTCCACGACCCGGATGCCGCCGATGGACATGGATTTGTCCACGGCCTTGCACATGTCGTAGAGGGTGAGGGCGGCGACGGAGACGGCGGTGAGGGCTTCCATCTCGACGCCGGTCTTGCCGGTGAGGCGGGCGGTGGCTCGGAGGGCGATGCCGTCGTCCTCGACGGTGAACTCAACGTCCACGTGGCTCAGCGCGAGCGGGTGGCAGAGCGGGATGAGCTGGGCGGTGCTTTTCGCGGCCTGGATGCCGGCGATCTTGGCGACGGTGAGCACGTCGCCCTTGGGCAGGGCCTTGGCGCGGAGCAGCTCGATGGTTTTCGGCGAGCAGGTCAGGCGACCCTCGGCCACGGCGGTGCGCTGCTGGTCGGGCTTGGCGCCGACATCCACCATGCGGGCTCCGCCGGCGGGATCGAGGTGGGAGAAATCGGTCATGGCAGCATCAGAGACGGAGGGATTGGCCACAAAAAGCACAAAAAGCGCAAAACCAGCCTAGGAACAGTCGATGAATTCCACGGGCTGGGCGGGGTCGAAGCCGGTGGGCGGGATGGGCACGAGGGCGTTGGCGCCGACGAGGCCGCTGCTGTCGCCAGAGCTGGCGAGGGTGAGCAGGGTGACCTCCGGCTCGCCGTCTAGGAACTCGACGCGGGCGGGCCAGATGGTCTGGCGGGCGTCGGGTGGCGGCAACGGGGCGCCGGGGGCGAGGCGGCCGCGCCGGCGGGGCGGGGCGTCGTCGAGGCCGGTGACGAGTTTCTGCAGCAGCGGGGCGACGAAGAGATTGAACGTCACCCAGTGCGAGACCGGGTTGCCGGGCAGCGCGAAGGCGAGGCGGTCGCCCCGGCTGGCGAAGACGAGCGGTTTGCCGGGGCGGAGGTTGATCTGCTGAAAGTGCAGCGTGTAGCCGAGCGCGGTGAGCGCCGGGCGGGCGAAATCGTGGTCGCCGACGCTGGCGCCACCGGAGATCAGCAGGACGTCGTGGTCCGGCAGGACGGCGAGCGCGGCCTGCGCGGCGGCGAGGTCGTCGGGCAGGTGGGCGTGAGCAGAGAGTTCACCGCCGTGTTGCGCGACGAGCGCGGCAACGAGAGCGGAGTTGCTGTCGCGGATTTGCGCGCCGGTCGGTGTGCGATCGGGCGGGACGAGTTCATTGCCCGTGACGACGTGCGCCACGCGCGGGCGGCGGGTTACGAGTGGCTGCGTGACGCCGGCCGAGGCGAGGGCGGCCAGTTCCGGTGGACCGAGTCGTGAGCCGACGGCAACGACGATGTCGCCCGCGCGGCGGTTTTCGCCGCGGCGGCGGATGAACTGGCCGCTCCGGGGAATGTTCGTAATACGAACATTCGTTTGGTTGCGGGTCGTGTCCTCCTGCTTGACGACGCAATCGGCGCCGGCGGGGACGGGGGCGCCGGTGAAGATGCGGACGCATTCGCCGGGGCCGACGGTGCCGGGGAAGGCGGCGCCGGCGGCGGATTCGCCGATGAGGCGGAAGGATTCCGGGGCGGGGGCGCCCCGGCCCCAGTTGTCGGAGCGCAGGGCGTAGCCGTCCATCGCGGAGGCGTCGAAGGGCGGGGAGTCGAGGTCGGCGCGCGCGGGCTCGCGCAGGACGCGGTCGAGCGCTTGCGCGAGCGGCACGCGCTCCGTGGGGAGTTGCGGCGCGCGGGAGAGGACCTCGCGGAGGGCGGCGGGGACCGGCGTCAGCTCCATGCGAGATCAGTGCGGACGAGCGGGAGGCGGCGGACGCGTTTGCCGGTGGCGGCGAAGATCGCGTTGCAGACCGCCGGCGGTAGCGGGGGCATGGCGGGTTCGCCGAGACCGGTGGGCGGGTTGTCGCTCTCGATGAAGTGAATCTCGATCTTCGGCGAGGCGTTGATGCGCAGGAGCGGGTAGTCGTGGAAATTGCTCTGCACGACCGCGCCGTTCTCGATGGTGAGTTCCTGCAGCCAGGCGCCACTCAAGCCGTCGATGATCGAGCCCTGGATCTGGTTCTCGGCGCCGCTGGGGTTGATGATGGGCCCGACGTCCACGGCGACGACGACCTTATCCACGGTGAGTGCGCCGTCGGGCGTGACGGTGACGTCGGCCACCTCGGCGACGTAGCCGGAGTGGCTGAAGTGAAACGCGATGCCCTGGCCGGAGCCCTTCGGGAGTTTCTTGCCCCAGCCGGATTTCTCGGCGGCAAGGCGGAGCACGCCCTTCATGCGGCCCGTGTTGTAAGGCGGTTCCCACTGGCCGTTGCCGGGGAGGACGCGGTCCGCGCCGAGCAGTTCGAGGCGGAACTCGAGCGGATCGCGGCCGGCGGCGTGGGCGAGTTCGTCGATGAAGCTCTGGAACACGAAGGCCAGACCGTTGCTGCCGGGCGCGCGGAGCCAGCTCGTGGGGACGTTGGTGCTGGTGATGGAGCGTTCGAGGCGGTAGTCCGCGAGGAAGCGCGCGGGCAGCTCGTTGTTGCTGAGCTCGGCGGCGCGCGATGGCTCGGCGGTGCTGTTGAGGCCGACGGTGACGAAGTGGTTCTGCCACGCACTGAGTTTGCCGGAGGCATCCACGGCACCCTTGAGGTAATGCCACGCGGGCGGGCGGTATTGGCCGTGCTGCGTGTCATCCTCGCGCGTCCAGGTGAGCTTCACGGGCTTGCCGACACGCTTGGCGATGACGACGGCCTCGGCGACGAAGTCGTTGGTGAGGCGCCGGCCGAAGCCGCCGCCGATGCGCGTGAAGCGCAGTTTCACTTTCTCGGGCGGCAGGTCGGCGGCCTTGGCGGCGACGTTGCGCGCGTCGTCGGGCGTCTGCGTCGGCGCGAGCACCTCCAGGCCGCCGTCGGCGGTGGGGATGGCGAGCGCGTTCATCGGCTCGAGCGTCGCGTGGTGCAGATAGGGATAATGGTAGGCGGCCTCGACGACCTTGACCGCGCTGGCGAACTTCGCGGCGACGTCGCCGTCCTTGCGCAATTCCTTGCCGCCGGCGGCCGCGGCCTGGGCGGCGGCTTCCTCGTAGGCGGCGGAGCTTTGGGTGGCGCCGGGGCCTTCGTCCCAAGTGACATCAAGCGTGCGGCGCGCCTTGAAGGCCGACCAGGTCGAGTCGGCGACGATGGCGACGCCGGGCATGAGGCCGTAGTAGTCGTTGGTGCCCTCGACGAGGAAGGCGTCGAGCACGCCGGGCAGGCGCTTGATGCGGTCGAGGTTGGCGGAGACGGGTTTGCCGCCGAAGACGGGGCACTTCACGTAAACCGCGTGGACCGTGCCGGGGACTTTCTGGTCGATGCCGAAGAGCGGCTGGCCGGTGACGATGGCGGGATTGTCCACGCCGCCGACGCGGTTGCCGATGAGCTTGTTCTCCTTCGGGCGCTTGAGGACGACGGATTTCTCGTCAGGCAGGGGCATCGAGGCGGCCTTGGTGGCGAGGTCGCCGAAGCCGAGCACGCGGCCGGTGGGCCGGTGGATGACGGTGCTGTTCTCGGCCTCGCACTCGGCGGCGGGCACGCCCCAAGTGTCGGCGGCGGCCTGCACGAGCACGGTGCGCGCGACGGCGCCGGCGCGGCGGAGCGTCTGGTAATTCATCGGCACCGAGAGACTGCCGCCGGCGAACTGCGCGCCGAGCTGCGGGTCGAGGCCGCCGTATTCGATGGTGACCTTGTTGAAGTCGGCGCCGAGTTCCTCGGCGAGGATCATAGGCAGGGCGGTCTTCACACCCTGGCCGGCGTCGGGATTCTTGGCGACGAGGATCACGATGCCGTCGGGCGTGATCTTGATGAAGGGGTTCGGCGTGAAGGCGCGCGCGGTGTTGTCGAGGCCGGGGGCCTGGGCGAGCGCGGTGCCGGGCAGCGCGAAGCTGAGGGCGAAGCCGCCGCCGGCGAGGGCGGTAATGCGGAGGAATTCGCGGCGGGGGAGAGCGGTGGCTTGCGGAGGGCCAAGCTCCTGCGCGGCCGGATCGATAATAACGGACGACGGCCTCGCGGGAGCTCGGCCCTCGGGGGCGAATGAGGGGTATTGGTTCATTGGGCTCCTCCTTTCACCGCGAGCGTGGCGGCATCCTTGATGGCGGCACGGATGCGGACGTAGGTGCCGCAGCGGCAGAGGTTGCCGGCCATCGCGGCGTCGATGTCGGCGTCGGTGGGCGAGGGCGTCTGCTTGAGCAGCGCGGCGGCGCTCATGATCTGGCCGGACTGGCAATAGCCGCATTGCGGGACGTCGTGGTCGCACCACGCCTGTTGCAGCGGGTGTTTGCCGGCGGGGTCGAGGCCCTCGATGGTGGTGACGGGCGTGTTGCCTACGGCGGAGACGGGCGTCTGGCAGGAACGCACGGGCACGCCGTTGAGGTGGACGGTGCAGGCGCCGCAGAGGCCCATACCGCAGCCGTATTTCGTGCCGACGAGACCGAGGTTGTCACGCAGCGCCCACAGCAGCGGCGTGTCGGCCGCGACGTTGATCGTGTGGGCCTGCCCGTTTACTTTCAAAGTGTAGGAGGGCATGGGGGAGAGGGAGTGCCGTAGGAATAACCAACACTCGCGCGCGGTCAAAGCGGCAAATGGCGCAAATTGCTCACACAAGTGACGAAGCGGGGCGGTCGCGCGGGTGAGGTGGGTATTTGTAGTAGGGGCGCGGCTTGTCCGCGCTCGCTGGGATGGTCGCATCTCGCTGCCGGGCGCGCACGAGGCGCGCCCTTACCAGGCCCGATTTCGGTCCGGCCTCAGCTCTTCTTCGTCCGCTTGCCGGCGGGCTTGCGCTTGGGCGGCGGGGCGACGTGGCGGAAGGGGTCGTAAACGGCCTTGAGCTTCTGCGGAAAACGGCCGGTGAGGAAAACGCCGTCGTCGCGCGACTCCTGGGTGCGGACCTGGCCGCCTTGATGCAGCTTGGCGACCACGTCGTAGCGGTGGTGCGGGATGAGGAGTTCGACGGCCTCGCTGTCGTCCACCGCAAGTTCCTCGCAGCGCTCGAGCAGGCGGTCGAGGCCTTCGCCGGTGTGGACGCTGATGAAGAGCGCTTCCGGATGCTGTGCGCGGATGACGGCGAGCGTCTGTTTGTCGGCGGCGTCCACCTTGTTGAAGACAGTGATGATGGGCTTGTCGGCGGCGCCGAGTTCGCCGAGCACTTCCATGGTGGTGGCGAAGTGGTGGGCGACGTTCGGGTTGGCGACGTCGAGCACGTGGATGACAAAGTCGGCGACGACGACCTCCTCGAGCGTGGCCTTGAAGGCCTCGACGAGGCGGTGGGGCAGGCGGCGGATGAAGCCGACGGTGTCGGTGGCGAGCAGCGTGCGGCCGTCGGGCAGGTGGAGCTGGCGCGTGGTCGGGTCGAGCGTGGCGAAGAGCTTGTCGGCGGCGAGCACGTGCGCGCCCGTGAGCTTGTTGAGGAGCGAGGATTTGCCGGCGTTGGTGTAACCGACGATGGCGACGCCGGGCACGGGCTTGCGCATGCGCTTGCGGCGCTGGGTGGCGCGCTGGGAGATGACCAGCTCCAGCTCCTCCTTCAGCCGGGCGATGCGGTCGCGCACGATGCGGCGATCCTGCTCGAGCTGGGTTTCGCCTTCGCCGCCCATGGCGCCCTTGCCGCGCTGGCGCGAGAGGTGGGTCCACGCGCGGGTGAGGCGCGGCAGCGAATACTCCATGCGGGCCAGCGCGACCTGCAGGACGGCTTCGCGGGTTTGGGCGCGGTCGGCGAAAATTTCCAGGATGACTTCCTGTCGGTCGATGACGGCGAGGCCGGAGTCTTCCTCCCAGTTGCGCTGTTGCGCGGGCGAGAGTTCCTTGTCGAACACGATCAGGTCGGCGCCGAGTTCCTTGGCCTCGGCGATGATCTCGGCGGTCTTGCCGGAGCCGATGAGGTATTTGGGCTGTTCGCCGGCGCGGATGACCACGAGGTTGGTCTTCACGACCTCGAGGCGGAGGTTCTCGACCAGCTCCTTCAGTTCGCCCAGCAGCTCGGCGCCCTCGCCGGTCTCCATGTCAAAGGTCTGCACGCCCACGAGATAGGCGCGGGTGACAACTTTCTGGTCAGTGAGGAAATCAGCCATGAAGGGTCAGTGACTATGCGGATGAGTGGGGGAGTCAACCGGGGGCTGGTCGCCGTCGAGAGGGCGAAAAAAAGCCGCCCGAAACCGGGCGGCCTTTGACAGAAGATTGGGCGACCGTGTTAGGCGCGCTTACGGCGCAGGGTCACGAGCGCCAGCATGCCGGCACCGAACAGAGCAACCGTGGCGCCGGAGTCCGGCACATTGTTGTTGTTGTCGTTGATGCGGAAAGCGTAGTTCAGACCGTCAAAATAGCTGAGATTGTCGCGGATGAAGGCGGAGGCGGCGTTGTTGGGATTACCGAAATCGAAGTTGTAGGTCGGGCCGTAGTAGAGTCCGAGGTATTTTTGGTTATAGCTCTCGGAGTCCTCGCGCAGACCGTAGCCGATGACATCATACCAAGCCTTGTTGTTGATGTCGGCGACCAAGTCGCTCACGGTGGAGATGTAGTAGTCGCTGGCGACACCACCGAAGAGAAGCGCGGCGGCCTCTTGACCGGTGTAGGCCAACGGACCGGTGTCGCCCGGGGTCGAGTCATACCATTGGGGGGCAGCATTGTTATAGACAGACCAGCTGCCGACAAACACGGGCGTCGCTTGGACGGCGATGAACGTGCTGATGGCAAAGATCGCAGCGAGGAACCTTTGAGTAGTTTTCATGGGGAGGATAGGCGCAGCCAACAGCATTGCTGATGCCTTTTGTTTGAAATTATAAATATACCAATGATAATCATAAAGATAAGATGTTTTTCGAGAAAAACCCTCGGCGATGAATTCTGAAAAGTGTCTGCTAAAGCGACGATTCAGGTGCGATCCCGACAAGATCACCGATCTGTCCAAGTCTCTGACCGTGACGAAGCGGCCTCAGCTTCGTAGGGAACTGTCCGGGTGTAGCCAGGGCAGATGAGGCCGGCTAGGAGCATGAACCCCGGCTGCAAGGAATCGCAATTTACGCTCCGGCGGCGGCAAATAATGTATTTATGCGAGCAGCACTGCGCAGTGGCGATGACGCTGATTTACGTTGCGAAGGTGGTATGGCTGGCGAGATTTCAGGCGTCTGGCGCGAACTCGTGCGCGACCGGACAGCACAGTTCAACCACCGTCTCCGGACACCCAAAGGCCTGATCGCCATGCGACAAGCACTCCAGTCCAGCCTCCGCCGCCCGCAGGTTTTCCGTTCACGGACAACTGCCGGGGCGGAATGAAAAGCATCCTCGATTTCAACCGGGCGCGCCAGGAAGGGCGACCCATCGTAATGGTCACGGCCTACGACGCGCCGATGGCGCGACTCGTGGTGGAATCCGAAGCCGACGTCATCCTGGTCGGCGACAGCGCGGCCATGGTCGTGCACGGGTTGCCTTCCACTGTCCATGCCACGCTCGACATGATGGTGCTGCACACGGCCGCTGTGCGACGCGGTGCGCCCGATCGCGTGGTCGTGGTCGATCTGCCGTTTTTGAGTTTCCGTCTCGGGAAGGAGGCCGCGGTGCGAGCGGCCGGCGCGCTGATGCAGGCCGGCGCCACGGCGGTGAAGCTGGAGGGCGTGGCGGGCCACGAGGACGTCGTCGCTCATCTCGTGGGCAGCGGAATTCCGGTCATGGGGCATCTCGGGCTGACGCCACAGTCGGTCAATCAACTCGGCGGTTACCGGCTGCAAGGCCGTTCCGAGGCCGAGGCCGCGCGCTTGCTGGCCGAAGCGCGGCGGCTGGAGGAACTCGGCGCGTTCGCGCTGGTGCTCGAGTGTGTGCCGGCGGCGTTGGCCGCGGAGATCACCGCGGCCTTGTCCATCGCCACCATCGGCATTGGCGCCGGGGCGGGCACCTCGGGGCAGGTGCTTGTGCTGAACGACCTGCTCGGGCTGGATGCTGAATTCCGCCCGCGCTTTGCCCGCCGTTACCTTGATGGACGCGGGGAAATCCTGGCGGCGCTCAACGCCTACGCGCGCGACGTCCGCGCCGCGCGTTTTCCGGCGCGCGAGGAGGTGCTGGCATGAGAGTCCATTCGCAACTGGCCGACTGGCGCACCGTGCGCACCGGTGAGGACTATGCCGGCCGATCCGTCGGCTTCGTGCCGACGATGGGCGCGCTGCACCTGGGCCACCGGGCGTTGTTGGCGCGCGCGCGGGCGGAAAACGACCGCGTCGTGCTGAGCATTTTTGTCAATCCGACCCAGTTCAACGACCCGTCCGACCTCGCGAAATACCCGCGCACGCTTGAGGCGGATCTGCGGCTGGCATCGGGCTTGGTGGATGACGTCATTGTGCCGACACCGGAGGAACTTTATCCCGACGGCTACGCTTACCGGGTCACCGAGGATAAATTCAGCCGCGAATTGGAGGGGGCGCATCGGCCGGGGCATTTCGACGGCGTGCTGACCGTGGTGCTCAAGCTGCTCAACCTGGTCGCGCCGCAGCGCGCCTATTTCGGCGAGAAGGACTGGCAGCAGCTCCGGCTGGTCGAGAGCATGGTGCGGGCGCTGCTCCTGCCCGTGGAAATCGTGCCGTGCCCGACGGAACGCGAGATCGACGGTCTCGCCCTCAGCTCGCGCAATCGCCGCCTTTCGCACGGGGCCCGGGTGCGGGCCGCGCAGTTCCCAGCGATCCTGCGCGCCGCCGATTCGGCGGCGGCGGCGGCCACGGCGCTCGACGCCGCGGGGTTTGGCGTGGATTACGTGGAGGACCGCGGCGGCGTGCGCCTGGGCGCGGTGCGGATCGAAAACGTGAGGCTCATCGACAATGTTCGGCTCTAATCTCCTCGTCATCTTCACCGGCTCCATCGCCGCCTACAAGGGCTGCGACGTGGTCTCGCGGCTCGTGCAGCGCGGGCACCGCGTGCGATGCGTGGCGACGCCGTCGGCGCTGAAGTTCATCGGCCCGGCCACGCTCGAGGGACTCACCGGTTCGCCGGTGCTAAGCGACGCCTTCGCGCCGGGGGCTGCGCTCGAACACATCAACCTGACGCGCTGGGCCGATGCCGTGCTCGTCTGCCCGGCCACGGCGAACACGCTCAACCGCTTTGCAGCCGGGCTGGCCGACGACCTGCCCGGCGCCCTGTTCCTCGCGCACGATCGCGCCAAGCCTTGGCTCGTCGCCCCGGCGATGAATCCGGCGATGTGGTCGCATCCGGCGACAGTGGCCGCCGTGGAAAAACTGCGCGGCTGGGGTGTGCGCTTCATTGCTCCCGCCGCCGGCCGCACGGCCTGCGGTGAAATTGGCGAGGGTCGGCTGGCCGAGCCCGACGCGATCGTCGCCGCCGTGGAAACGGCCCGCGCCCGGCCCGGACGCCGGCAACGCGTGTTGATCACGGCCGGCGGCACGGCTGAGCCGGTGGACGGCGTGCGCGTGCTCACCAACACCAGCACGGGTGCGACCGGAGCGCTCATCGCCACCCAGCTTTCGCGGGCGGGCCACGAGGTCGTGCTGTTACGCGCGCAGAACGCGATCGCCGCGGACGGCCCGTGTCGTGAGGAGACCTTTGTAACTTTTGTCCAACTGGAGTCCGCGCTCCGGCGCCTGCTGGCGGCGGAGTCCTTCGACGCGGTGATCCACGCGGCGGCGGTCAGCGACTACCGCGTGGACCAGGTCGTGATGGTCAGGGCGGAAGAACCGGCCGCCAGCGACGGGAAACTGCCGTCGGGCGGGGCGCCGGTGTTGAAGTTGCGTGCCAATCCCCGCTTGGTGGACAGCCTGCGCGGTTGGAGCCGCGCGCCGTTCACGCTGGTCGCCTTCAAGCTCACCCAGGGCGCCGAAGCCGCCCAGGCGGCCGAGGCGGTGCGGAAACTCTTCGCGCATTCCGGCGCCGATTACGTCGTGCACAACGACCTCGCCGCCCGTCAGCATGACGGCAGTTTCCCGGCTGACATTATGCGGCCCGATGGCAGCGTGGCGGCACAATGCCCCGATCGCGATGCGCTCGCGGCGGAACTGGTCCGCCTGCTGGCGAAGCCGACCCATCAAAAAACCGAAAGCGAAAATCCAAAATCCTCCCATGCTCTTGACCCTTGATGTCGGCAATTCCCAGATCCACGGCGGTGTGTTCGACGGCGACACGTTGCGCGTGCAGTTCCGGAAAACCACGCACCCCATCGGCTCGTCGGATGAGTTCGGCGTCTTTCTGCGCACGGTGCTGCGCGAGAACCAGATCGATCCCGCCGTGGTGAAGCGCGTGGCGATCTGCTCGGTCGTGCCGCCGGTGGCCTATCCGCTGCGAGCAGCATGCGTGAAGTATTTCAACTGCGAGCCGTTCCTGCTGCAGGCGGGCGTGAAGACCGGGCTGAAGATCAAATACCGCAACCCGGCCGAAGTCGGCGCCGACCGCGTGGCCAACGCCATCGCGGCCACGCAGCGCCGGCCGGGGGCGAACTGCCTCGTGGTGGATTGCGGCACGGCGACGACCTTCGACGTCGTCACCGCCGGCGGCGACTACCTCGGCGGCGCCATTCTGCCCGGACTCGGTATCTCGGCCGAGATGCTGTCGAGCCGGACGGCCCGCCTGCCTTCCGTGGAAATCGCCCGGCCCGAGGGCCCGCTCGGACGCAGCACGGTGGAGAGCATCCAGGCGGGGCTCTACCACGGCCACGTGGGTGCGATCCGAAATCTGCTCTCGGTGCTGACTATTGAGGCGTTCAACGGCGTGCGCCCGCACGTGATCGGCACGGGTGGCTTCGCCCGCATGTTCGAGAGCGAGGGCCTCTTCGAGGAAATCGTGCCCGAACTGGTCCTCTTCGGCTTGCGGCACGCCGAACTGCTCAATCGCGAGTCCGCGAAATGATTTCCTCATGCGCCTGACCCTGCTCAAGTCCAAGCTCCACCGCGCGACGGTCACCGCCGCCGATCTCGACTACGAGGGCTCGATCGCCATCGCGCCCGAGCTGCGTCGCGCCGCGGGCTTGCTGCTGCATGAGCGCGTGGAAATCTACAACGTGAACAACGGCCAGCGCTTCGCGACCTATGTCATCGGCGGACGCAAGCGCGGCGAGATCATGGTCAACGGTGCGGCCGCCCGTCTCGTGCAACCGGGAGACGAGGTCATCATCGCCGCCTACGCCGACTTCGAGCCGGAAGAGGCGAAGCGCCACGAGCCTGTGGTCGTCTTGTTGGACCAACGTAACCGCCCCAAGGGCGGTAAACGCCAAAAGTCCAAAGGTCCAAACGCCAAATAAAAGCCAGGAACGAAATCCGAAATTTCGGTATTTCCTGCTTTGAGTTTGTTTGGCGTTTGGACCTTTGGCGTTCGAATTATTTCGGATCGGGGTCGCCATATTGACACGGTCGTGTCCCGGTGCGGGGCGCGTTTTGGCGCACTGTGCCCAGCTAAAATGCGAATCTCCGGGCGGCGTCGACCGGCGTCACTGGCCCGCCGCGTGCAAAGGGATATATTCAAAACAATCATGAATCCCGAAAAAATGACCGTCATGTCGCGCCAGGCAGTGCAGGAGGCGCAGAACGAGGGCCGCCGCCGCTCGCACAACGAGGTGGACACGTGGCACCTGCTCGTCGCGCTCCTGGGCCAGGAGGGCGGCATCGTGCCTTCCCTCGTCGAGAAGCTCGGCCTGACCGTCAGTTCGCTGCAGCTCGCCGCGGAGCGCGAGCTGGACCGCCTGCCCAAGGTCAGCGGCAGCGTGGATGTGTCGAAGATTTACGTCACCCAGGCGCTCAACGAGGTGCTGACCAAGGCCGAAGCCGAGGCCGAATCGCTCAAGGATGAGTTCATGAGCGTGGAGCACCTGTTCCTCGCGCTCATCGCCGTCAGCAAGCCGGAGGCGCTGAAGAAGTATTTCGCGAGCTTCGGTCTCGACCGGAAGAAGGTGCTGGCCGAACTCCAGAAGATGCGCGGCAACCAGCGCGTGACCTCGGACAACCCCGAGTCCACCTACGACGCCCTGGCCAAATACGGCATCGACCTCGTGCAGCAGGCGAAGAAGGGTAAGATCGACCCCGTTATCGGCCGCGACGCTGAGATCCGCCGCGCCATCCGCATCCTTTCGCGGAAAACCAAGAACAACCCAGTCCTCATCGGCGAGCCCGGCGTGGGCAAGACCGCGATCGTCGAGGGCCTGGCCCAGCGCATCGTGCGCGGCGACGTGCCCGAGGGGCTGAAGGATCGCACGGTCTTCGCCCTCGACATGGGCGCGCTCGTGGCCGGCGCGAAATACCGCGGCGAGTTCGAGGAGCGCCTCAAAGCCGTGCTCAATGAAATCAAACAGGCCGAGGGCCGCATCATCCTGTTCATTGACGAGCTCCACAACATCGTCGGCGCCGGCAAGACCGAGGGGGCGATGGACGCCGGCAACCTGCTCAAGCCCATGCTGGCGCGCGGCGAGCTGCACTGCATCGGCGCCACCACGCTCGACGAATACCGCAAATACATCGAGAAGGACCCGGCGCTGGAGCGCCGCTTCCAGACCGTGCTCGTCGAGGAGCCGACCGTCGAGGACGCCATCTCGATCCTCCGCGGCTTGCGCGAGCGTTTCGAGCTGCACCACGGCGTGCGCATCCAGGACAACGCGCTGGTGTCCGCCGCCACGCTGTCGCATCGCTATATTTCCGACCGGTTCCTGCCCGACAAGGCCATCGACCTCGTGGACGAGGCCTGCGCCATGATCCGCACCGAGATCGACTCGCTGCCGACCGAGCTGGACGAGCTCCAGCGCCGCGTCATGCAGCTGGAGATCGAGGAGACCGCGCTACAGAAGGAGAAGGACGACGCCTCCAAGCGCCGTCTCGCCGAGCTACGCAAGGACCTGGCCGACACCAAGGAAAAGGCCACCGCGCTCCGCGCCGTCTGGCAGAAGGAGAAGGAGGCGCTCGGCCGCGTGCAGAAGGTGCGCGAGGAACTCGAGGCCGCCCGCCTCGAAATGGCCAAGGCCGAGCGCGCCTACGACCTCAACAAGATCGCCGAGCTCAAGCACGGCCGCATCCCGCAGCTCGAGCGCGAACTCGCCAAAGCCGAGAAGACCGGCCCGGCCAAGACCACGCTCGTGAAGGAGGAGGTGTCCGCCGAGGAGATCGCCGAGATCATCTCGAAGTGGACGCACATCCCGCTCTCGAAGCTCCTCGAGGGCGAAAAGGAAAAGCTGCTGAAGCTGGAGGACGAGCTGCACAAGCGCGTCATCGGCCAGGACGAGGGCGTGCGCCTCGTCAGCGAGGCCATCCTGCGCGCCCGCGCCGGCATCAAGGACCCGCGCCGCCCGATTGGCAGTTTCCTGTTCCTCGGCCCGACCGGCGTCGGCAAGACCGAGCTCGCCAAGACGCTGGCCGAACAGCTCTTCGATTCCGAAGCCAACCTCATCCGCCTCGACATGTCGGAATACATGGAGAAGCACAGCGTCGCGCGCATGATTGGCGCGCCCCCTGGCTATGTCGGTTACGACGAGGGCGGCCAGCTCACCGAGGCGGTGCGGCACAAGCCGTATGCCGTGGTGCTGTTCGACGAGATCGAGAAGGCGCACCCGGATGTGTTCAACGTCCTGCTGCAGGTGCTCGACGACGGCCGAATCACCGATTCGCAGGGACGCACCGTGGATTTCAAGAACACGGTCATCATCATGACCTCGAACATCGGCAGCCGCCACCTGCTCGAGGGCGTGGAGCATGACGAGATCAAGGAGAGCACGCGCGAAGCCGTGATGGCGGACCTGCGGTCGTCCTTCCGGCCGGAGTTCCTGAACCGCATTGACGACACGATTCTCTTCAAGCCGCTCGCACTCGAGCAGATCGAGCGGATCGTGGACCTGCTGATGGCCGACATCAACCGGCGGCTCGCCGAGCGGCGGGTCACGGTCGCCCTCGACCCGAAGGCAAAGGTCTGGGTGGCCGAGAAGGGCTACGATCCTGTCTTCGGCGCCCGGCCGCTCAAGCGGTTCCTCCAGCGCCATCTCGAAACCCGCCTCGCCCGGGCCCTGATTGCGGGGGAGGTGGCCGACGGTTCGACCGTCACCTTCGCGGTCAAGAATGGCGAATTGGTGCCGAAGTAGGGTTGATCCGTCCCGTGCCGACGGGCTTGCGTCAGCCGGCCGGCGGAGTGATCCTATTTCCGCATGTCATCCCACCGGCCCCCGCTTGCACCTTGCAGGATTTTGGCGGGGGTGTTGCTGGCGATGGTTTTCCTCGCGAACCTGCTCAAGGCTCAGGAAGCCAAGCCGGTGCGGGTCGGCACGCTGACCGACAATTATCCTTTCTCCTATCGGGACAAGGACGGGCAGATCACGGGTTTTGCGTTCGACCTGCTGAACGAAATCGAGTCGGTGATGGCGCTCCGGTTCGAGCGGGTCGTCGGCACCACCAAGGAAATCAACCAGGCGTTCCGCGAGGGCCGGATCGAGGTCCAGCAGAGCTATGCCTATTTCCCCGAGCGCGAGACGGAGGCGGATTTCTCGGTGCCTTATCTGACGCTGAACGGCGCCATCATCGTTCGCAAAGGCGAGTCGCGGATCAAGCGGTTCGCCGACCTGAAGGGCCTGCGCGTGCCCGTGCACCGCGGCAGCATGGGGGAGATGGTGCTGCGCCGGGAAGGAGTGGGCGAATCCGTGATCTACGCCGAATCCGTCGAGGAGGCGCTGCGCCAGGTGAACGACGGCGAGGCCGACGCCACCCTGGCGACGCGTCTCACGTCCCTGTCGCGGGCGTATTATTTCGGGCTCAATCACATCCAGGCGCTTGATGTCCCGGTGCCCGGTTACGATGTGCGTTACTGCATCGCGGTGCGGGACGGCGACCGCGAGCTGCTGGCGAAGATCAACGAAGGCCTGGCGGTGCTCGTGCGCACGGGGCGGTTTGACGCGCTTTACCGCAAGTGGTTCGCCCACGTCGAGCCGATGGGCTACACGCTGGAGCAGGTGTTGCTGGCGGTGGCAGTGGGGTTGCTTCTCGCCCTGCTCGTGGCCCTGGGCGCGGCCGTGCGCCAGCGCCGTTTGCACCGCCAGATTGCGCTCCAGGCCACGGAGCTTCGTGCCGGCGAGGAGCGTTACCGCAGTCTTTTCGAGGGTGCGCCCGACGGCCTGCTGGTGCTGGAGACGGCGGCGGGCTCGGGCGCGCTCGTCGTGGTGCAGTCCAATCCCGCGGCGCGGCGTTTGCTCCAGACCGGCAGCGGTCCCGCCCCCGGCGCGCGGTTGCAGCATGTGCTGGTGGCGGATGCCGCCCTGGCCGACCGGCTCACGCAGGCGGTTCGCAACGGTCAGGCCGCGGAGTTCGAGCACGAGAAGCCTGCGGCGGCGGGCTGGTGGCGCGTCTCGGTCAGCCCGCTCGGTTCGCGTTTGCTGGTCTCTTTGCGCGACATCACCGAGCAGACCCAGGCGCGGCTGCGCCTGCAGCGGCAGGAGGAGCTCATGCGGCACTCGCAGAAGCTCGAGGCCATCGGCACGCTGGCGGGCGGCATCGCGCACGATTTCAACAACCTGCTGACCGCCATCATCGGCAACACCCAGCTGAGCCTGCTCAACCTGCCGCCCGGCCACCCGGAAATTCCCTCGCTGGAACAGGTCCTCAAGGCCGCGCGTCGGGCCCAGCAGCTGGTGAAGCAGATCCTCGCGTTCTCGCGCCGCTCGGAGGCCAGCCGGCAGACGGTGAAGATTGGTCCGCTGGTGGAGGAGGTCACGGGTTTCCTGCGTGCCGTGGCCCGCGGCACCGTGGAGTTCGAGCATCGCGGCGATCCCGCGGCGCCCGAGATTCTGGCCGACCCGGGACAGATCCACCAGGTGCTGATGAACATCGGCACGAACGCGCTGCAAGCCATGCGCGGCACTCCGGGACGCCTGACTTTCCTGGAGGAGGTGGTTTCCGTGGACGCCGGAACCGCGCAGCCGACGGAGCTGAAACCCGGTCGTTACCTGCGCGTCAGCGTGCGCGACACGGGGCCCGGCATGAGCCGGGAAATCCTCGACCGCATCTTCGAGCCGTTTTTCACCACCAAGCCCATGGGCGAGGGCACGGGCTTGGGCCTGTCGGTCGTGCACGGCATCATGCAGCAGCACGACGGCACGGTGACCGTGGCCAGCGAGCTGGGGCGCGGCACGACCTTCCAGCTTTATTTCCCCGTGGCCGCGGCCACGGCCCCGGTGGCGGCCGAGGAGGCTCGCACGACCGCCGTGCCCTTTGGTCGCGGCCAGCCCATCCTGTTCGTGGACGACGATGTTGCCATCGTGGAGACGGTGCGCAAGGTGCTGCAGCGGCTTGGCTACACGGTCAGCGCGCACCTGCGGGCCGACGAGGCGCTGGCGGAATTTGAGGCGGCCCCCGACCGTTTCGCGCTCGTGCTGAGCGACCTGACCATGCCCGGCGTCAACGGCCTGCAACTGGCCGCCCGCGTGCGCGGGTTGCGTCCGCAGGTCCCACTCGTGCTGGTGAGCGGCTATTGGCCCGAGAGCGACCTGGCGGAGGCGCGCCGGTTGCGGGTGTCCGCCACGCTGCACAAGCCACTCACCTACGACAGCGTCGCGCGGATCGTCGCCGACCACGTGGCGCGGGCGTGAGAACACGAAGCAGCCAAGGAGTGAAGTTCTGACTTTGCGGCTTCGCTGCTTTGTGTGATGTGTTGGATCTCAACATGCCCGCCGAGCCCATCCGCTATTACCACCGCGCCAACCAGACCGTCGAAACCGAGCAGGTTTACGGCGAGGACTGGCTGCGCTGGACCTATGAGTCGCCGTTGGGGCGGACCGCGCTCAACCTGTTCGTGAAGCGGGCGCTGCTGTCGCGCTACTACGGCTGGCGGATGAGCATGTCCGACAGTGCGCGCCGCGTGCTGCCCTTCATCGTGGATTACGGGCTGGACGTGGACGAATTCACGAAAAAGCCGCTCACGTTCAAATCCTTCAACGAGTTCTTCTACCGGGCGCTGAAGCCCGGCGCGCGGCCCATTGCTGGCCATTCGACAAGCTCAGGCCAAGACGACGACCGGGTCGCCGTCTTGCCGGCGGACGGACGGCACTTAGCCTTCCAAAACGTGGACGCGGCGGCGGGCTTCTACGCGAAGGGCCAGCGTTTCGACCTGCCGACTTTCCTGGGTGATGCCGCCCTCGCGGCGAAGTTTGCCGGCGGCGCGATGCTGATCTCGCGGCTGTGTCCGGTGGACTACCATCGCTTCCATTTTCCGGTGGGCGGACAGCCCGGCGAACCGCGGCTGATCAACGGCTGGCTCTACTCGGTCTCGCCCATCGCCTTGCGGCGCAACCTGGCCTATCTCTGGGAGAACAAGCGCATGGTCACGCTCGTCGAGTCGCCGGTGTTTGGCACCGTCGCGGTGTGCGAGATCGGCGCCACGATGGTCGGCAGCATCTTCCAGAGCCATGTGCCGGGCCGGGCGGTGGTGAAGGGCGAGGAGAAGGGCCTGTTCAAGTTCGGCGGCTCGATGGTGATCACGCTCTTCCAGCCGGGCCGCATTACGCTCGATGCCGACCTCGTGGCGCAGACCGCCGCCGGCCTCGAGACCTACGCCCGCATGGGTGAGCGGCTGGGTGAAGCGGGCTGAACAAACTGTTTTGCCACGGATGGACACGGATTGGGCGAACCAATTCCCGAATTTTCTTCTGAGCCAAAAGACCAGGCCGGTGCCTGCTCGGCTGCGGTCCCCCATAAACGTCCATGCCGTCATCCTGAGCCGTGCGAAGGATCCAGCCGCAACACCGATGGCGGACATCATCTTGGATCCTTCACTTCGTTCAGGATGACGGTGCGGTGGTTTTATCCGTGCCTCTCGGGCCAATCCGTGGCTGATTGTTTTCATGAAAACGCGCTTGGTGGTGTTGCTGTGCCTCGTGTTGGCAACCGTTCGGGCGGAGTTTGCCTATGCCGAAGCGACGATCGAAGGCCTGCATGAGCAGATGAAGAGCGGGCGGTTGACCGCGGTGCAATTGACCCGGGCCTATCTCGATCGCATCGCGGAGGTGGACCAAGCCGGCCCGAGGCTGAACTCAGTCATCGAGATCAATCCCGACGCGCTCACCATCGCCGCGAAGCTCGATGCCGAGCGCCAGGCCGGCTTTGTGCGTGGTCCGCTGCATGGCATTCCCATTCTCATCAAGGACAACCTTGCCACCGCGGACCGGATGCAGACGACGGCCGGATCTCTCGCCTTGGTCGGGAGCAGGCCCATTGATGGTGCATGGGTGGTCGGACGGCTCCGGCAGGCCGGGGCTGTCATCCTCGGCAAGACCAACCTCAGCGAGTGGGCCAACTTCCGCGGGGAGAAATCCATTAGCGGCTGGAGCGGCCGGGGAGGGCAGACCCGCAATCCTTACGCGCTTGATCGCAGCCCATCGGGATCCAGTTCCGGCTCGGCGGCGGCGGTGGCGGCCAACCTGTGCGTTGCGGCCGTGGGCACGGAGACTGATGGCTCGATTGTGTCACCGGCATCGGCCTGCGGAATCGTGGGGGTGAAGCCTACGATCGGGTTGGTTGGCCGCAGCGGCATCATTCCGATTTCCGTTTCACAGGACACCGCCGGCCCGATGGCCCGGACCGTGCACGACGCCGCCCTCTTGCTCGATATCATGGCCGATAAAGATCCCGGCGACCAGGCAACGCTGTCCCGTCCGCACACGGTGGAAACGGTCTTCTCCGTGGCGGTGAAGATGAGGATGAGGCTGATAAAGGGAGCGCGGCTTGGAGTGATCCGCGGCCCCTTCGGGATGGATGCGCGGCTGAACCCGATTTTGGACGGCGCGATCGAAAAACTGAAAGCCGCCGGGGCCGAGATCGTGGACCTCGGCGACCTCCCGCAGTTCAATGCCGCCGGCGAGGCGGAGATGGAAGTGCTGCTTTACGAATTCAAGGATGGGCTGAACAAGTATTTCGCCGCGCTGGGGCCGGATTCGCCGATCAAGACCTTGGCCGACGTCATCGCCTTCAACCGCGCCCATGCCGACAAGGAACTCGCGCACTTCGGCCAGGAACTCATGGAGAAGGCGCAGGCCAAGGGCCCGCTGACCGAGCAGGCCTACCTTGATGCCCGGGCGACCTGTCTGCGCGTCATGTGCACGGAGGGCATCGACGCCCTGCTGGCGCAGCACAAGCTGGACGCGCTCGTGAGCCTAACCAGCGGCCCGGCGTGGCTGATCGACCCGGTCAACGGCGACGCCTACACCGGTGGCAGTTCTTCGCTGGCCGCGGTCGCCGGCTACCCGAGCGTCACTGTGCCGGCCGGCGACTGGCGCGGGCTGCCCGTGGGAATTTCCTTCACCGGCGCCGCGTGGACCGAGGCGAAGCTGCTGGCGCTGGCCGCGGAATTTGAGGCAGCCACGCAGGCCCGCCGCGAGCCGCAGTTCCTGCCGACGACCGCCCAGAAGTAGCGCTTGCCGGGCAATCGAAAATCGAGAATCTAAAATCGAAAATCCCTTCGCTCGGGTGATGGAATGGCAGACATGAGGGTCTTAGAAGCCCTTGCCGTAAGGCGTGCAGGTTCGAGTCCTGTCCCGAGCATACCTCGTCGTTCTGCTGGCAGAATAATCACGGTGGTTCTTCTCCCAGCGAGGCGAGCAAGCAGGACGAATTTTCAAGGGCAACGCGTCCGTCGGGCGGACACTGCGTATGGCAACCGCGGTGGAGGACTGTGCTCATCCGACCGGGCACGTTCCTTGACTCCCGCAGGGCGGCGGCGACTCTCGCCTGCCCATGAGCCGTGCCGACTCTCCCACGATCGAAACCAAGCCTGCCGCCGAGGCGACCGTGATGGGCATTTTATGGGCGCTCAGCCTGTCGCACCTGCTCAACGACACGATCCAGTCGCTGATCCCGGCGATCTACCCGGTGTTGAAAGATTCGTTCCATTTGAGCTATGCGCAGATCGGGCTCATCACCTTTGTTTTTCAGATGACCGGATCGATGCTGCAGCCGCTGGTCGGTTACTACACCGACCGCCGGCCCAAGCCCTATTCGCTCGCCGTCGGGATGGGCGTGACGCTGGTCGGACTGGTGCTGCTTTCGCAGGCCGCGAGTTTTTCGATGATCCTGGTCGCGGCGGCGTTGGTGGGCATGGGGTCGGCGGTGTTTCATCCCGAAGCCTCACGGGTGGCGCGGCTGGCTTCGGGCGGACGGCACGGTTTCGCCCAGTCGCTTTTTCAGGTGGGCGGCAACCTCGGCTCCTCGCTCGGACCGTTGCTGGCGGCGCTGGTGGTGGTGTCACACGGACAGCACTCGATCCTGGGTTTCTCGCTCATCGCCCTGCTGGGAATCTTCGTGCTTTCCAAGGTGGGCGCCTGGTATCAGGCGCATCTCAATGATCCGGTGCGGTCGGCGCGGCATGCCCGGGTCGGGCCCCGTCCGTTTTCGCGCGGGCGGATCGCGGCCGCCATGGTCGTCCTCGTGCTGCTGATTTTCTCCAAATACATCTACCTCGTCAGCCTGAGCAATTACTACACGTTTTACCTCATGGATCGCTTCGGGCTGACGGTGCAGGGCTCGCAGTATGCGCTGTTCGTGTTCCTGTTTGCCGTGGCGGCCGGCACGATCATCGGCGGACCGGTGGGTGACCGCATCGGGCGCAAGCGGGTGATCTGGATCTCCATTCTTGGCGTCGCTCCCTTTTCGTTGGCGTTGCCTTATGCCAGCCTGCCCGTGGCGGTGGTGCTTACGGTATGCATCGGCGTGATCATGGCGTCGGCCTTCTCGGCGATCATCGTCTATGCGCAGGAGCTCGTGCCGGGCAATGTGGGCCTGATCGCAGGTCTGTTCTTCGGCTTGGCCTTCGGAGCCGCGGGCATCGGTTCAGCTTTGCTGGGCTGGTTCGCCGACCACACGAGCATCGGCTTCGTGTTCAAGGTCTGCGGCTGGCTGCCTTTGATCGGGCTGCTGACGGGGTTTCTGCCCGAGGTGGAGCGCCGGACCCAGGCCTGACGGACGGGGTGCCAACCCGCAGAGGGCTTAAGGCAAGAATTGCGCAGCCCCGGAAGCCCGGTTATGGGATGATGAGTCAGTCCCCCGAGTCCCATGTCCTCCACGCTTCAGGCCGCCCGACTCCCCTTGGGATGGGTCTGTGCGCGTGCCAACCCCCGGAGCATCGTCCCATGAACCTCGCGACCCAGTATCTCGGTCTCAACCTCAGGAATCCGCTCATTGTCGGAGCGTCGCCGTTCTGCGACGAGGTGGACGGGGCGCAGCGCCTGCAGGACGCCGGCGCGGCGGCCATCGTCATGCGCTCGCTGTTCGAGGAGCAGATTGATCACCAGCAGCGCACGCTTTCCTACCTGCTCGACACGACACCGGGCGAGATCGCCTCGGGCGTGCGGGAGTTCTTCCCGTCCTATGCCGACTATCCGCTTTCGCCCAACACCTACCTGGAGCAGCTCAGCCACCTGAAGAACACGCTCAAGATCCCGGTCATCGCCTCGCTGTGCGGGCACCGTCCGGGCGCGTGGACCGACTACGCGCGCAAGCTCGAGCAGGCCGGGGCCGACGCCATCGAACTTAATCTTTACCACCTGATCACCGATCCGCGCATGAGCGGCCGGCAGGTGGAGGACGACATGCTGGAGACCGTGCGCGACATCAGCGATGCGGTGAAGATCCCGGTGGCGGCCAAGTTGTCGCCCTTTCACGCCGCGCCCGCGCAGTTCGCGCTGGAATTGGAAAAGGCCGGCGCGAAGGGCGTGGTCCTCTTCAACCGGTTTTATCAGCCGGATTTCGACCTGCAGGAACTCGAGGTGCATCCGCAGCTCAAGCTGTCGGACTCATCCGAGTTGTTGCTCCGCCTGCGCTGGTTGGCAGTGATTTCGCCGCACGTGAAGGGGTCGCTGAGCTGCACGGGCGGCGTGCATCGCGCCGAGGACATCATCAAGGCCCTGCTCGCCGGCGCGAACACCGTGCAGGTGGTGTCGGTGCTGCTGAAGGAAGGGCCCCGCGTGCTCACGCAGCTGCTCGGCGGCATGCGAAACTGGATGACCCAGCGCGGCTACGACGACCTCACCGACCTGCGCGGGGCGCTGAACCTCAAGCGTTGCGCGAACCCCGAGGCGCACGAGCGGGCGAACTACATCAAGGTGCTGCAGAGCCGGCCGGCGTGAGGAGTGCGGTAGCAGCGGTCGGTTTTTAGAATGATCACGGTGTCGCTGCCGCGCGGTGCGAAGCCCGCCGCCAGGAGCGGAGCAACACGACAATACCGGCTGCGGGAATCAGAACGGTCAGGCTGCCAAGCAATCGGCCTGGCCAGCCGAGCACATCGTAATCCCGGCCCTGCGCGCGCTCTGCATAACGGAAGCCGCCGGCGTCCAGCTTGGCCTGCGTGGACGCATGGAG
>CBINOW010000021.1:0-44201 GCA_966252395.1 uncultured Oleiharenicola sp.
GACTCGGCCACGGAGGCGCGGATCTGCGTCTGCTGCGCGGGCGGGAAGACGTCGAGCAGGCGGTTGAGCGTGGTGGAGGCGTCGCTCGTGTGCATGGTGCCGATCACGAGGTGGCCGGTCTCGGAGGCGCTGATGGCCATCTCGATGGTTTCGAGATCGCGGAGTTCGCCGATGACGATGACGTCGGGGTCCTCGCGGAGCGCGCCCTTGAGCGCGGTGAAGAAGGATTTCGTGTGCGGGCCGACCTCGCGCTGCGTGACGTTGCAGCCCTTGGGCGTCTGCACGACCTCGATGGGATCCTCGACGGTGATGATGTGGTCCTCGCGCTG
This sequence comes from uncultured Oleiharenicola sp., assembly GCA_966252395.1. GTDB lineage: Bacteria > Verrucomicrobiota > Verrucomicrobiia > Opitutales > Opitutaceae > Lacunisphaera. Next base: position 330 of record CBINOW010000021.1, read on the forward strand.
CTCGTTGAGCTCGGCGACCATGGCCGCGAGGGTCGTGGTCTTGCCGGCGCCGACCGGGCCGGTGATGAGGATGAGGCCGTTGTGGTAGGAGAGGAGCTTGCGGATGGCGTCGAGGTTGCGCAGGCCGAGCTCGTCGAGCTTCGGGATGCCGGCGGGCACCATGCGGTAGGAACCCGAGGGGCCCCACTTGTGGAACATCAGGTTGACGCGGTAGCGGTTGGTCGCGTCGAGGGCCAGGGCGAGATCGTAGTCCTTTCGCTCGAGGAAAATGGCCTTCTGGTGCTCGGCGAGGAGGATGGTGTTGAGGCGGAGCGACTCCTGGTCGGTGAGGACGTGGTCGGTGATGGGCGTGAGCGAGCGGTGCTTGCGGACGAAGGGCTTGGAGCCGGCGGAGAGGTGGAGGTCGCTCGCGCCGTATTTGCCGGCGTCGATGAGCAGCTGGCGCATGCCGGCGGCGAGGGCTTCGTCGTCCATCTCGCCGACCTGGGCGAACGGGAAGGCGGGCGTGCCGGCGGGGGCCGTCGGGGCGGCGCTGCCGCTGGCGGCGGCCTTGGGCGCGATGCGGAGCTTCGGCGCGGCGTCGGCGCTGGCGACGAGCGGATTGGGCTCGGGCGGGCCGGAAGGGGCTTTGGCCATGGCGTCGCCGGCGAGGGTCTCGAGTTTCTCGACGTCGGTGACGATGCTGTCGTCAATGAGCTTCTGCGCGTAGCCCATGAGGTCGGCGTCGGGGCCGACGGCCTTCAGCGTCGCGAGCCCCTGCTCGCGGGTGAACAATTTCTGATCAATACCGAGGCGGATGAGCCAGAGGATCTCGTTGTTCATGCCGTGGAGTGGGCGAAATGCTCGTCAGCGCGGGAAGGTTGGCAAGGCAAGACGGCACCGAGCATGGAAATCCCAAAAGCCAAAGCGGTGGGAAATCACAAACGCCAAAGGTCCAAACGCCAAACAAGGGGGAGAAATTCCAAACGCCAGGGGCCAAACGCCAAACGGCTCAGACGAAAGGTTCCAAGGGCGGGGCGGCTCCGGGTGTTTTCGTGATTCGGGATTTCAGACCTTTTTGGAGTCTGGAGTTTGCCCTTTGGAATTTGCCGCCGCGTGCGGCGGTTATTCTTCGCTATTCACGAGCTTGAACACGGTGGCGGCGACGATGCCGCCGGCGGTGCAGGCGACGAGGTAGATCCAGAGGCTGCCCCAGCTCACGATGCCCATGGTGCAGAGGCCGAGCGCGACTGCGGGGTTGAAGGCGCCGCCGGACACGCCGCCCACGGCGTAGGCGCCGGTCAGCACGGTGAAACCGATGGCGAAGCCGTAGAAGGAGTTGCCGCTGGTGCCCTTGGCGGTGGCGGTGTTCAGCACGACCCAGACGAGCGCGAAGGTGAAGACGAACTCCGCGAGCAGCGCGGGCAGGATCTCGGGCGTCATCGCGCCACCGAGGCTGGCGGCCTTGGCGACGAGCCCGGTCTTGAGAGCCTTGACGGCAAAGGAGGCGACCACGCCGGCGCCGAACTGCGCCGCGAAGTAGGGCACCACGTCGGACATCGGGCACTTGCCGCGCAGCCAGACGCCGATCGTCACCGCCGGGTTGAAGTGCCCGCCCGAGATGTGGCCGCCGGCGAAGATCATCACCGCGAGGCAGCTGCCGATGGCGAGCGGCGCCATGTCGCCCGCGCCGGGGGCGATGACCGTCATGCCGATGGTGAACACGAGGAAGAAGGTGCCGATGAACTCGACGAGATATTTTTTCATGGGGTGGGTGGGTGCGCGCGCATTTCAGCCAAAGCTTTCGCCGGGGTCGAGGGCGGAAAAGGGTGTTGCGGGCGGGTTAGCGCGGCGGGAACCGGGGTTGCGTTCTTGCGTGCAACTTTCATGGGATTGGTGAGTCTTGTAAACATGCCCTTGTTGCGTCTCCTGCTGGCCGGTCTCATGGCGCTCTTCGCCATGGTGGCGGTGTTGTTCACCGCCTTGGTCGTGCTGTTCACGGGATTGCTGGGGTGGGTGGGCTCGCTGTTCCGGCCGAAGGGCGTCCGCCCAACGCCGCGACCGGTGCGGCCGGCGACCCCCGGCGCGGGTCGTCGTGGTTCCATTAACACCGGTGACGTGATCGACATCGAGGCGACGAACGTATCCAACGAATCTCCTCCGCGCTGAGCGGGGCGAGAGCGCGGGTGAGGAGCTAGCGCTTCAGGGGCTTGCGGGGCTTGAAGGATTCGTTGGCGATTTTTTCTTCGAGGGCGGACCAGTGCGCGGCTTGTTGGGTGTCGGGGGCGAGGCCGGGCAGGCCCTCGGTATAGAGGCGCGCGAGGAATGAAGCGGACATGTCGTTGCCGAGTTCAGCGGCGTAGGTGAGCCAGCGGAGGCCGGCGGGGATGTCGGGCGCGCCGTGGAGGCCGCCGAGATGGTAGCGGCCGAGGCGGTCGGCGGAGAAGCTGTCGCCGTATTCGGCGGCGCGTTCGAGGTCGCCGAGGACGAGCGTGTGGAAGCGGCGGGCGAGGGCGGGGTCGGGTAGGATGTTGTAGTCGCCGCGCGCGAGGATGCGGGCGAGGTCGCGGGCGGCGTAGACGTTGTCCTCGGCGGCGACCTTCGCGAGGAGGACGAGTCCGTTGAGCGGATTCTTTTTGAGTTCCTCCTCCGCGGCGCGCTGGCGGGCGGCTTGCTGGTCGGCGGCGGAGTCGGAGAGCTCGACCGGTTTTTTGTTTCGGAAGGAGGCGAAGGTGGCGGCGGCGGATTCGAGCTGGGCGCGAATGGGCGCGAGGTCGATGCGCTGGCCGACGAGACGGCGCGGGGGTTGGAGAAGATAATCGGAAAACTCCAAGGCCTGGCTGATGGTTTCCCAACGGAGGATTTCGTCCGGTGAGCGGCTGAGGCCGGCGATGCGGTCGCTCGCGAGGGTGCGGGCAGCGTTCACGCTGCCGAGGGAGGCGGCGTAGGTGAGCCAGTTCGTGGCTTTGGCAGGATCGGCGGGGACGTGGCGGCCTTCGGCGTAGCTGCTGCCAATGTAATTGGCGGCGAAAGCGTCGCCGACCTCGGCGTCGGTCATCGTCATGCGGAACGAGGCGGCTTGAATTTGATCGGCGATTACCCCGGAGCGGGGGAGCCCACCGGCGCCGCTGCGGATGCAGCGGCCGAGGAGTTCGAGGGCGCCGCGATCGCCGCGGCCGGCGGCGGCAAGGAAGAGGCGGAGCGCGGCGAGGCCGTCGTTGTTGCGTATTGCTTCCTCGGCTTGCGCGCGGTCGTGCTCGGCGGCGGCGGTCCATTCCTGACGGAGCGGATCGTCCTGATTGATGCCGGGCCATGCGGCGAGGGTGGCAAGAACGGCGTCGATTTGCGGTTGGATGGCCTGGGCGAGGGCTTCGTCGGCGAGGCGTTCCTGACGATCGAGGTCCCAGATGGCGAGGTAGCCGAACCAGCGCTGGGCGGCGGCCTGAACTTCTGAGGAAGAGGCCAGGGCGTGGACGAGGGTCCAATCGGCAAACGTGTCGGGCTGGGCGTGGAGTGTGGTGACGGCGGCGTCGAATTCGGCGATGAGCGTGGGATCGAGATTCCAGCTTGGCGGCTGGTCGGTTTCGCGCGCCATGTCGCGACCGAGGCGCTGGTCGAGTTGCAGCGCGGCGGCGAGCGGGCTGCCGGCGCGAGCGGCGGCGGCGAGAAGTTCGGAGGCGTCCTGCGAGCGGAGGAGCGCGTCGATGGCTTTGCCGAGCAAGGCGCGCGGCAGGCCGGCGGCTTCGTCGCGAGCGCGGCGTTGCTCGGAGATCTTTTGGAGGGCGTGGCGGGCGGCCGGTTCGCCGGGGTAACTTGGTTGAATCGAGAGAGCGTAGGGTGCATAGGCGTCGCCAAGGCGCGCGGCGGCGTAAAGGTAGCGGTTGCGAACGGGGCCCGCGGGAATGCCGGGCGAAAACGCGGCGTCGAGCATGTCGGCGGCTTTGAGGAGATCGAACGAAGGATCGTCGATGGCGAGGGGCGGGGGCGTCGCGCCGGTGAGCGAAGGCTGGAGCGCGGCGAGGTCGTGCTGCCAGGCGGCGGCGGCTTCGATGTTGGCGAGCAGGCGGGGGATGGCGGCGACGGGAGGAGCGGTGCGCTCGCGCTGTTGGAAGGCGGCGAGTGCGGCGGTTTGGGCGGCAGCAAGGCGGGCTTTCGCGGCCAAGGTGGCGGCGGAGGGGCGGACGAAGTTCTTGTTTTTCTGCGACGCAGCGTAGTCGGCGTTTTCGGCGTCGGTTAAGGCGGTGCGGGCATTGGCCAGCTCCCGGCCTTCGGGCAAATCGGGCAGGATGTATTCAGGAGCGCGGGCGGCCGGATGGGCGAGTTCGACGAGCGCGAGACGGGCGCGGGCACCGAGGGAGTCTTCCCGGGCGGCCCAGCGGGTGAGCGCGGGAAGGGCGAGGCTCATGTCGGCCAGTGGACGAAAGGGCGGCGGCGACATCGCGGGCGATGTGCCGGTTTCGAGGAGCCTGAAGCGATCAAGCGTGGCGAGGGCGTGGGCACTGCCTGAGCCGGCGTGGCCGGCGGCGGCGATGACTTCACCAGAGCTGTAGTAGTCGAACCAGTTGCCGAGGGTGCCGGCGCCGAGGCGCTCCGCGATCGCGTCGGTATACGGGACAAGCAAATCGGCCGGCGCGGGTTTATGGTGGGCGAGGAGGCGGGCGATGATTTGAAACAGGTCGGCCGGCCATTCCTGAATAACTTCGGCGAGATGGGCTTGGTGGCGGCGGAGCGTGCCAAGCAGGATGCCATCGAGATGCTGGCGGACGTCGCGGGTCACGGGCGTGTCGTATCCGAAAACCGGAGCGTAGCCGTCGACCGCCCACCAGTAGCCGGGGGCGATGTGGAGGAGGGCGCGTTTTTGATCGGCGGGATCGGCCGACTCGGCGAGGAGGCGGGCGAGGAGCCAGTGGGCCAGGCCGGAGGTTTCGGCGATTTTTTCCAAATCGCGGCGGGCCTCGGCGCGGTCGGGCGTCATCGCATAGGAGGCGTAGGCTTCGGGGTGCGCGGCGCCGAGGTAGGCGTGAAGCGCGAGGGACTCGGGGCGGATCGGGTCGTCGTCGGGGCGGGAAGACGTTTTGCGCGGATCGACGAGGCGGGCGGCGGCGGCGAAATCGCGTTTCACGCCGTTGACGCCGTCGATCAGGAGGAGGGCGGCCTGGACCGCGGCCCATTGATTCGGGAGTTCGCGGTCGTGAGCGACGAACCAGTCGAGCGCCTGCTGGCCGGACGTGAAAACCGGCGGGCGGGCACGGGAGGCATAGCCGTTGGCGGCCCGGCGGACTTCGGCCCATTGCGCGTTTTCGAGGCGGGCGTTTTGCAGGGCGATGAATTCCGCGCGTTGGGCGGCGGCGCGATTCGCGAGACGTTGCAGGCGTTCGGCGTTGCGGGCGGCGGTTTCGCGGTCGGTGCGCTCGTAGTATTGTTCGCGGGTTTCGCCGGGGTGATCGCGGGCCCACTGGGCGTCGAGGCGTTGTTTTTCCAGCCAGGCGTCGCGGGCGGCTTTTTTCCGTTCTTCGCGGGCGCGGAGCTCCTGTGCCCAGGTGCTGTTCTGGACGTCGAAACGGGTGTTGCCGAGCGGTGTGTTGCGGCGGCTGCGGAGCTCGTTGACGAGCGCGTCGGTGTCGCGTTCGAGGCGGCGCTGGACTTCGCCGGCCGACATGGAGTCGTAGCGCTGGGCGAAAAGTGCGCCGGTCAGGGCGCACATTACGGCGATGGCCAGAAGGGGGCGGAGCAGCAGAAGACGCACCGCGGGAGCGTGGCGGGCCGATGGGTCGGGCCAAGGGAAAATCTGCCCCATACGGGAGTATACGTAGAATTGTTCGCAGGTTGGTTGATCGGATGGCCGACGACATGGGCCCGGGGCCGGAAACCGGGGCTTGCTAGAGGGAGTGGGAAGCGTCTCCATGACCCGTTACCCATATGAAACTCATCGATCTCAACCGCCAGGGCGGCATCGGCGCCAACTGCCTCCTTCTCATGATCGGTGAACTGAACATCCTCGTGGATTGCGGGCTGAATCCCAAGACCCCGGGCTTGGAGGCGCTGCCCGACCTCTCGCAGCTGCGCGACATCGAGCTGGACCTGATCATCATCACGCACTGCCACCTTGACCACATCGGCGGCCTGCCGGTGCTGATGCGCCAGCACCCGAAGACCCCGGTGCTGCTCACGCAGTCGAGCCGCATGCTCATCGAGAAGATGCTGCACAATTCCGCCAACGTGATGCAGAAACAGAAGGAGGAGGACGGCATCCCCGGCTACCCGCTGTTCAAGCACAAGGAAATCGACCAGCTCGCGTCCCGGTTTCACGGCCTGCCGTTCAAGAAGGTCAAAAAGATCAAGGGCAAGCGCGGCGAGCTCGAGCTCATGTTCCATCCGTCGGGCCACGTGGCCGGCGCGACCGCGGTCGAAATCCACCACGGCATGCGCAAGATCTTCCTCACGGGCGACGTGCTCTTCGACCACCTGCGCACGCTCAAGGGCGCGCATTTCCCGATCGGGCACTTCGACACGCTCATCATCGAGACGACGCGCGGCATGACCGAGCGCGCCTACGGCAAGGAGCGCGTGCACGAGATCGCGCGCCTCATCGACTCGATCAACGACACCATCGCGCGCGGCGGCTCGTTCCTGCTGCCGGTGTTCGCGCTCGGCCGCATGCAGGAGCTGCTCGCGGTCTTTCACGATGCCCGGCGCTTTGGCCGGCTCATCGAATGCCCGATCTACGCCGGTGGCCTGGGCATCGGGTTGTCCGAGCTGTTTGACGAGGTCTCACGCAAGACCAACGACGTGCAGTTCGACGCCCGCATCCTGCGCGACCTCGGCCTGCGCAAGCTGCCCAAGAAGCTCAACCCCGGCCAGGAACCGCACCAGAAGGGCCTCTATATTGTCAGCTCCGGCATGCTGGTGGAAAAGACCCCCAGCTACGCGCTCGCCTCGGGTCTTGTCGGCCATGCCCGCAACACCATCGGCTTCGTCGGCTTCTGCGACCCCGACACCCCCGGCGGCAAGCTGCTCGCGACCAAGCCGGGTGCGCCTTTCCATTTCGACGCCGTGGACGTGCGCGCCAAGGTCCGGGCCCGCGTTGAGCGGTTCGAGCTGAGCGGTCACGCCGAGCGCGGCGAGCTGCTGGAGTTTGCCGTGCAGACCAAGGCCCGGAGCATCGTGCTCACGCACGGCGACCCCGACGCCCGCGACTGGTTCAAGGCCCAGCTTGCCGAGCAGCTGCCCAAGGCCCGTGTCGTGGACCCGGTGCCGTTGCGGATGTATGAGGTTTAAGCAGCCTGCGGCTGAGGACGAGGGACAAGGGACCAAGGACCAGGGACGGGGAAGGTCACTGGGATCGGCGTAGCTGCGTTGGATCCCGCGGACGCGGGAGACAACGTGGTGTCTTCATTCGCAGAACCACGCTTTCGCCCCAGCGCTCAAGCGCGGCTACAGGTGGAGCCCGCGCTCCGCGCGGGCTTTAAACCTGCGCGGAGCGCAGGTTCCACCTTCGGAGACCGTTCGTATCCGGTTTTCTTGCGCTCGACTCCGGGCGCGCGGTGCGCAGTTTTCCGCGCATGGCCAAGTCCGACGAATCCGCCCCGAAGATCATCTTCTCGATGCTCGGCGTCTCGAAGAAGATCGAGCGCAAGGAAATCCTCCGCGACATCTCCCTGTCGTTCTACTACGGCGCGAAGATCGGCGTGCTCGGTCTCAACGGCTCCGGCAAGTCCTCGCTCATGCGCATCCTGGCGGGCATCGACACCGAGATCGACGGCCGCGTGCATTTCGAGCCGGGCTATCCGGTCGGCTTCCTGCCGCAGGAACCGGCACTGACACCCGGCGCGACGGTGCGCGCCTGCGTCGAGGAGGGCGTTAAACACCTCACCGACCTCACCGCCGCCTACGACGCGAGCTGGGACGAGCTGGCCGAGGCCGCGGATGATGCCGCGCGCGACGCGATTTCCGACAAGCAGGCCAAGCTCCAGGAAAAGATCGAGCACCTCGGCGCGTGGGACGTGGCCCCGATGGTGGAGCAGGCGATGGACGCCCTGCGTTGCCCGCCTCCCGACCAGATCGTGGACAACCTTTCCGGCGGCGAGCGTCGCCGCGTCGCGCTCGCGCGCCTGCTGTTGCAGAAGCCTTCAATCCTGTTGCTCGACGAGCCGACCAACCACCTCGACGCCGACTCGGTCAACTGGCTGGAGCAGCACCTGTCGCGTTACGAGGGCACGGTCATCGCCGTGACGCACGACCGCTACTTCCTCGACAACGTCGCCGGCTGGATTCTCGAACTCGACCACGGGCACGGCCTGCCGTTCAAGGGCAACTATTCCTCGTGGCTGGAGCAGAAGCAGGCTATGGCCAGCGTGGCCGAGCGCACGGAGAACAAGCGGCAAAAGGCCATGGCGCGCGAACTGGAGTGGATTCGTTCCTCGGCCAAGGCCCGGCAGTCGAAGGGTCAGGCGCGCATCAACGCCTACGAGGCGATGCTCAAGCAGGACGTCGCCGAGCAGGAGAAGAAATTTGAGATTATCATCCCGCCCGGTCCGCGCCTCGGCAACCTCGTCGTGCAGGCGCAGGGCGTGGCCAAGGCCTACGGTGACAAACTGCTCTACGACAACCTGGAGTTCTCACTGCCGCCCGGCGGCATCGTCGGCATCATCGGCCCCAACGGCGCGGGCAAGACGACGCTCTTCAAGCTCATCACCAATCTGGAAAAGCCCGATGCCGGCAGCTTCAAGATCGGCGACACGGTGAAGACCGCCTATGTCGAGCAGTCCCGCGATTCGCTCGAAGGCGACAAGACCATCTGGGAGGTCATCAGCGGCGGCCAGGAAATCATGCAGCTCGGCAAGCGCTCGGTGAACAGCCGCGCCTACTGCGCGCAGTTCGGCTTCACCGGCGCGGACCAGTCGAAGAAGGTCGGCATCCTCTCCGGCGGCGAGCGCAACCGCGTGCTGCTGGCGCGGGTGCTCAAGAGCGAGGCTAACCTACTCCTGCTCGACGAACCGACCAACGACCTCGACGTGAACTCCATCCGCGCGCTGGAGGAGGCGCTCGAGACCTTCGCCGGTTGCGCGGTGATCATCTCGCACGACCGCTGGTTCCTCGACCGCACGGCGACCCACATCATGGCCTTCGAGGGCGACAGCTACGTGCACTGGTTCGCCGGCAACTATTCGGCCTATCTCGAGGATTTCAAGAAGCGGAAAGGGAAGGATGCGGACCAGCCGCATCGGATAAAATACCGCAAGCTGACGAGGTAGGTGCTCGCGGATGGCCACACTTTCGTCCCGCGGGCGCGGGACTCAAGCGCGGCTACGGGCTGGAAAATGTAGCCGCGTTTGAGCGGAGCGACAACGTGGTCAGCCTCACTAGGCTCACGCCGTGCGGGGCAGCGGACGGGCCGTGGCGGCGATCAGGCGCGCGGCACTGGTGCGCAGGAGATTCAGCAGAGCTTCGTGGCCCGGCGTGAGCTCAATGCGGCGGGCCTGCGTCCAGCCAATCAGCACGAGACCGCCGATCCGGTCGCCGGCCGGCAGGGGCACGAGCACAAAAGCCGCAGGCGTGTGCAAGTCGCCCTGGAACCAGGCGGGCAGGTAGGGCACGAGAGTGGGCGTGCGCGAGTCGTGGATGACGACGGCCTCACGCCGCGCGAGGGCGATGCTGAAGACGGTTCGCTCGGCGGGGTGCACTGACGCGATGTCCAGATGGTGCACGGCAAAAGATCCAAGGCCTTCGGAGAGGATAAAAGGACCGTCGGTCGCCGCGCGCAAAAAGACGGCACAGTCGTCGGCCGAAAATCCGTCGCGCACCGGTCGCAGCACCTCGAGCCAGGGTTCGCCGGGGGTGACGGTGCGCACGGGTTCGGGCACGAGCGTGATGGCGTCGGGCAGGGCATCGGGCGCCGGCTCCGGGGAGTCTGCGAGCGGAGCAGGCGTCGGGATTTGCCGGGCTATCGCCGGCTCGGGGAATGGCGTCGTGCTCGCGGGCGGACGCGGACTTGCGGCCGGGGCGGCGGTTTCCAGCGGGCCGCGGCGGACGACGGGTCCGGGTTTGGCGGGCGTGGCGGTTTCCAGCCGGGTGGTTTCTGCGGCGGGTTCTTCCGGTTTCGGCAACCGCGCGCGGATGCGGCGCAGCATCACTTCCGGCCCCGAGGAGACCCCAGGCACCTGCAGAAACTGGGCGAGGCGTTCACCGGCGAAATCGAGCGTCGGCACGAGCAGCTCGGCCACGTGGGGGATGATGCCCCCGAAGGTTGCGGCCAGTTCCGCGGTGGCGCGGGCGTAGGCCTCGTCGTCGAGCGAGATGTCCAGCACGATGCCCGTGAGCCGGCTGCCGTATTCGGCGAGACCGGTGAGCCGCTCGGCGTGCGAGGTGGGGGCTGCGTCGTCGGAGCCACCGGGGTGGAAGTCGGCGAGGGCGTGACGGATTTCCGGGGGCAGGGAGTAGGTTTTGAGCAGTTCGCGGCTGAGTTCGAGCGGGGTCAGGCCGAAGAACTGGCGGAAGGCCGTGGCCTCGGACTGGGTGGCGCTGGCGGCGAGGGCGGCTTTGTAGTGTTCCAGCGACACGACGGGCAGCACGATGCGTCCGATCTGTCGCAGCGTGGCGCAGGCGAAGACCATGCCGGGGTCCACGGCGGTGACCTGCCGCGCACAGGCCTGGGCAATGAGTCCGGCGCAAAGGGCGCGCGACGCCGCCTGGCGTTGCTCGGTCGGGTTCTGGCGGGCGCCGGACGATTTGAGCAACATCAGCGAAATCGCCAGGCTGCGCACCCGCTGGAAACCGATCTGGTGTATGGCGTGCGAGACACTGGTCAGCTGCTTCATGCCCGGGTTGTGAGCGATGAGGTTGGCCATGCTGATCAAGCGCGTGGCGACGACCGGGTCCTGCTCGATGAGTTCGGAAAGTTCGGCGATGGAGATGCGCTCAATCTTGCTGGCCAGCGTCTGGATCAGCTCCAGCAGCTCGGGCAACCCCGCGCCACGGCCCGACGAAAGCGCCGCGGCGGCCATATCGGTCGTTTGCCGCGAGGTGAGAGGAACCAGCATCCTCTTGATATCGGCCGGAATCCGCTGCGGTTGAGCGGGATGCCCTTATTCCGGCCGGCTTTGGTTTCCGGAAATCGCGTGCAATCAATCAAATCCAAACAATCGCCCCATGTCGCGACGGTCTTTCTTGGTGGGCCGGCCGCGGCCGCGTTCGCGGGCGAGCATGTGCTCCAACGAGGCCTGCTTGGCGCGCTCGTATTCGGCGGCGGGGGTGAGATCCTCGGCAAATTCCGGCACCTGTTTCGCCGCGACGCGGGCGCGGGGATGGGCGAGCACCTTCAACGTCCGCGTGACCATGCCGATGCGGGCGGTCACGGTCTCTCCGGCGTGGAGGTCGCGTCCGGGCTTGGCGTCGAGGCTGTTGACCTGCACGCGGCCGTTGCGGCACAGCGCGGTGGCCTCGGCGCGGGTCTTGCAGACGCGCACGCACCAAAGCCATTTGTCGAGCCGGGGGTCGGACATCAGATTTATGATTTACAATGGACGATTTACGATTTCAGAGCGGGCCGCAATACGGCGGTTCCTTGCTTCGGAATAAAAGCGGGCTAGCGTCTCTCCCAAGACCATGCAGATGCGAGCGATCCTTCTTAGCTTTCTCGTGGCGCTGACATTCACTAGCTGCCAAAAACCCGATCAACCTGTTTCCATGAAACCAACTACGGCCACCTCAGCGAAAACCCAGCTCGCCACCTTCGGGGGCGGCTGCTTCTGGTGCACGGAGGCGGTGTTCGAGCTGCTGCCCGGCGTGAAGCGCGTCGAGAGCGGCTATGCAGGCGGGCATGTGGCGAATCCGACCTACAAGCAGGTCTGCACCGGAGAGACCGGGCACGCGGAAGTCATCCGCATCGAGTTTGATCCGGCGGTGGTGAGCTACGATCGCCTGGTTGAGGTGTTCTTCGAGGCGCACGACCCGACGACGCTCAACCGCCAGGGGGCCGACGAGGGCACGCAATATCGGTCGGTGATCTTCTATCACGATGAAGCGCAGAAGGCCGCCGCCGAGAAAGGCAAGGCGGCCGCGCAGACGCAGTTCGACGATCCGATTGTGACCGAGATCAGCCCCTTGCCGAAATACTACCCGGCCGAGGACTACCACCAGGACTATTTCAAAAACAACCCGAACCAGGGTTACTGCTCCTTTGTGATCCGGCCCAAGGTGACGAAGCTCCAGAAGAAGGGCGTGATCGGAAAGGAGTGAGGCGTGGCGTCCGCCCGCACTTGGGGCGGAGTTCCACGTGAAGAGGCGAGGACGCTCCGGCGTTGCGACATCCGGGCATAAAAAAGGCGGGGCTTTCGCCCCGCCTGATTAAGTTGGGTTGCTGCCTCAGGCCTGCGGCAGCACGAAGAGCAGCACGGCGAGCAGGTGGCAGACGCTGCCGGCTTGGAAGAGCAGCTGGCGCGGCACCAACTCGAAACGCGGCAGGCGCCAGAAGGTGAAGGCAAGGCCGGCCGTGTAGCAGGCGACGCCCGCCAGAACCAACCAGAGTTCACCGGCGCCCAGCGAGGCGACGACCGGCTTGACCGCGACGACCGCGAGGAGGCCGACGAGGATGTAGGCCATGGCGGTGGCGACGCGGTAGCGTCCGCTGAAGAGGAACTGCAGGGCGACGCCGGCGGTGCAGAGACCCCACACGACGCCGAAGAGCGACCAGCCCCACGGTCCGCGCATGGACACGAGCAGGAACGGCGTGGCGGTGCCCGCGATCACGAGGAAGATGGCGGCGTGCGCGTATTTGCGCAGCGTGAGCTTCCACTCGGTTTCCTCACGACGGTGGTAGAGCGCGAAAGCCACGTAGAGGAGCACGAGGGAGACGCCGAAGACGGTGAAGCTGGCGAGGTGCCACGCGTTGCCCTCCACGGCGGCGAAAGCCACGAGCAGCACGAGGCTCGCCGTGCTGACCGCGAGGCCGATGCCGTGGGTGAGCGCATGGATGGTGCGCTCCAAGCGCGTGCGCTGCGGTCCGGGCTCGGGGGCGAGCAGCGGCTTCACGGGTGCGCCCTGGGCCGCCAGGCGGCGGTTCTGCACGATTTCATCGCTGGCCCGGTCGCACCAGCGGATGAACTTGCAGGGCTTCGGGCTGGTGAACTCGGCGGGTTCCCACTCGCCGCCGTCCACGTAGAGCGATTTTGGGAAGATCCAGGTGCTGAAAACGAAGTCGGGGATCGGGATGGTGAAGAAGCCGGAGATGGCCTCGTTGCAGTCGATCACGGCGTGGTGGCGGAGGTGGAAGCTGTAAACCTTGCGCCAGAACCACCCCATGCGCGGTTTGTCGATCAGGACCATCCATTTCTCGACCGGCCAGTGCTCGATCGCGTGGAAAACCTCGTAAAGCGTCATGGAGAACGCCATGGCGAGGTAGCCGGCGAAGAACCACGGCAGCGAGGGCATGATCCACTGCAGGATCGCCAGCAGCGGGGTGATCACCAGACCGAAGGACAGCAGTGTAAACCAGGGGAAGAACGAGGCCTCGCCCTGCTCATCGGTGGTGATCGGGTAGATGTTTTCCACCACCGGCATCTCGCGACCGGAGGGGGTGCGCTTGCGGCCGATGCGGGTGAGATTGTGGTGCAGCGTGTGCTGGCGGTAAAGCCGGCTGAGGAAGGGGAGCACCGGCTTGTGCAGGATGTAGCGGTGGAAGAAGAACTCCACGAAGGCGGCGAACAGGTGCATCACCAGGAAGGCGACCACGAAGGCGCCCACGGTGGTGCCGACCTGGGCTTCCCGGACGGCGGCGGGGGCCGCGATCCAGAACAGGCCGAGCAGAGCTGCGAGCGAGAGAACGATCGTTGCGATGAAGACCGGTAGGTTGAATTCCTCTTCAACGTGACCGGAGTGGGTGTGGGAGTCGGACATGGCGACCGCATCTTCAGGATCGTCCGAGCCAAGGCAAATTCAGTTTCGAAAAAATTTGCGTCCATGTTTGAACGTTCGACAGGCGGGGCTGGACCTCCATCCGGCTCCGGGGTGAGCATGCGGAGGTGCTTCCGACACCCCGAGTTACTGTGGTCCTGCCCGTGCGCAACGCCGTCGCGACCCTCGCGCGCGCCGTGGCCAGTGTGCAGGCGCAGACGCTGCGCGACTGGGAGCTGGTCGTCGTGGATGACGGCTCGGCCGATGGTTCAAGCCGGTGGCTGCGCCGGGTGGCGGTCGAGGACGCCCGCATCCGCGTGCTCGAGCAACCCGCGCTCGGCCTGGTGCCGGCGCTGAACGCGGGCCTCGCGGCGGCGCGGGGCCGGTTGGTCGCGCGCTTGGACGCCGACGACGAATGCCGCCCGGAGCGGCTGGCCGCGCAGGTGGAGGCGCTGGAGCGCGATCCCGGTCTCGGGTTGGTCGGCTGCCTGGTGGGGTTCGGGGGTGATCGCGCCATCAGCGCGGGCTACGCGCTGCACGTGGACTGGCTGAACTCGCTCGTGACCCCGGAGCAGATTGCGTTGAACCGGTTCGTCGAGTCGCCGCTCGCGCATCCGAGCGTGCTGTTCCGCCGCGAGCTGGTGGAGCAGCACGGCGGCTATCGCGACGGGGATTTTCCCGAGGATTACGAATTGTGGCTGCGCTGGCTCGAGGCCGGCGTGCGCATGGCCAAGGTGCCGCGCGAACTCCTGGCTTGGCACGACACGCCGGGGCGGTTGTCACGGACCGACCCGCGCTACGATCCCGAGGCGTTCTTCCGCCTCAAGGCCGGTTACGTCGCGAGCACCCTGAAAAAGGCGGGACGCAACGAGGTCTGGATCTGGGGCGCCGGCCGGCCGACGCGCAAACGGGCGGCGCACCTGGCGGCCCACGGGCTTGCGATCAGCGGCTACATCGACATCGATGCCCGAAAAACCGGGAAACGGGTGGGCGGGGTGCCGGTGATCAGCCCCGACGAGCTGCCGGCGGCCGGCGCGGGGTTCGTGCTGGGTTACGTCGCGAAACGCGGGGCCAGAGAGGATATCCGCAGCCGGCTGGCCAGGCGCGGCTGGACCGAAGGACGGGACTACCTGATGTGTGCGTAGGCGCGCTGGACATTGGCCGGACATCATTACATTGCGGGGGCATGGCTGAAGCGCAGAACCACGAGCCGAACGGCACCGAAGTGACGGTGGATTTCATCCGCCACCGCAACGTCCTGCTCGTGCAGGCCGACCTTGGCCCGCTGCTGGTGGACTACTACCTGCACCTGGCCGACCACAAGTTGCGGCATGAGCCGGAGCACGACCTGCTGCTCAAGCAGGCGCTGGTGGCCTTCACGCTCCATGGCGCCGCGCGGCCGCGCAACGAGCACTTTGCCTGGACCCTCGGCCTGCAGGAACCGCGGCTGAACCTGTTTCTCGCCGGCGACAACGAGGATTGCATCGTGGCGGCCCGGCTTTTCACCGAGAACGTCCGCGAGGCGCCCGAGAACGTTTTCTACGGCGAGATGATGGCGTCTCGCGGGGCGGAGAAGCGTCGCAGCGTGGTCAATTTCCAGGAGGCCGACATGTTCCGCGCAGCCGAGGCCTTCTACGCCGGCAGCGAGCAGCGACTCGCCCGCTACTTCGACCTGGGCGAAGATCGCTACGCGTTTCTGCTGTCCCATCCCGACTGCGACGAGGGGTGGCTGCGCAGCGTGGACGTCGAGGAAGTGCGCATGCTGGCGCGGACGCAGACCTTGGCACGCATCGAGCGCCGGTTCTACCACTGGCATTGCGGCTGCAAGCAGAGCCGCATCCTCAACGCGCTGGCACCGGCGGCGCGCGCGGACTTTGCCGGCCTGTTCGGCGACAACGAACTGATCCACGTGCAGTGCCCGCGTTGCGCGGCGTCGCACGCCATCACGCGCGAGGCGATGGAGGCGTGGCTCGACGGCTCCGCCCGGGCGTCATGAGCGGTTGGGAAATCCTCGGCACGGTGCTGGGCGTGCTCGGCGTCTGGCTGATGATCCGCCAGAACATCTGGGGCTGGCCGGTGGGGCTGGTGCAGGTGGCGGTTTACACGTGGGTCTTCTTCGGCGCGAAACTCTACTCCGATGCGATCCTGCAGGTGTGTTTCTTCGTGATCCAGGCCTACGGTTGGTGGCACTGGTTGCGCAACAAGCACACCGCTGCGCACAGCGAGCTGCCGGTGACCCGGCTCGGGGTCGGTGCCGTGGCCGGATGGATCGCTGTCGGCGCGGCGGCGACGGCGGGCTGGGGTGCGGTCATGCACCGGACGACTGATGCCGCGCTGCCGTATTGGGACGCGTTCATCCTCGTGTTCAGCCTGATCGCGCAATGGCTGCAGGCCCGCAAGATTCTGGAGAACTGGATCGGCTGGCTCTTGGTCAACACGGTGGCGATCGGAGTCTACTGGGCGAAGGACCTGCGGCTGACCGCGGCACTCTATGTGGTGTTCTGGCTGATGGCGCTCTGGGGCTGGCGGGAATGGGCCCGGACGATGAAGGAGGCCCGGACATGAACGAGATTCTGCGCATCGCCGTCTATGGCCCCGAGTCCACCGGCAAAACCGAGCTCGCCACGAAGCTCGCGGCCCATTTCCGCGTCCCGCTGGTCGCCGAGTATGCGCGCGAGCGCTGGGACGCACAGGGCGCGCTCGGGCTCGAGGACATGCTACCCGTCGCTCGGGAGCAGTGGCGCCGCGAGGACGAAGCCGCGGCCAGGGCGGAGCGACTGATCGTCTGCGACACCGATGCGCTTACGACGATGCTTTGGAGCGATCTGCTTTACGGCACTACCCCGGAGGAATTGCGGCGCGGGGCGGAGAAACGGTGCCGGAACTACGCGCTCTACCTGCTGCTCGACATCGACGTGCCGTTTGCGCCCGATCCGCAACGGTGTTTCCCGGATCCGGCGGACCGGGAGAAGGCGATGCGGATCTGGCGCGGTGCACTCGAGCGGCGCGGATTGCCGCACGTGCTCATCCGCGGCGACTGGGCCGCGCGCGAACGCGCAGCCGTCGCGGCGGTGCAGTCCCTGCTCAACGCGGCCGTTCAGACGTAGTCTTCGTAGTCGGGCTGATACATGTTGTCCCGGACCAAGACCGCGAGGTCGTCGGGCCGGATCTGACGGGTGAGCCCGCGCTCGAAGGCCAGGGTGGCCACCGCGGTGGCGATGGCGGCGGAGACTTCGCGGATGCGGCCGAGCTCGGGATAAACGCGGCCCTGCGCGAGATCCTTTTCAGTGGCGAGACCGGCCAGGGTGCGGGCGGCGACGAGGAACATCTCGTTGGTCACACGGGTGGCCTGGCTGGCGATGATACCGAGGCCCACGCCGGGGAAGATGTAGGCGTTGTTGCCCTGACCGGGCACGTGGGTGCGGCCGTCGAGCGTGACCGGGGCGAAGGGACTGCCGCTGGCGAAGATCGCGCGCCCCTCGGTCCAGGTGTAGGCCTGCTCGGCGGTGCACTCGGCCTTGGACGTCGGGTTGGAGAGGGCGAAGACGATCGGGCGGCGGTTGAGCCGGCCCATGGTGCGCACGGCGCCCTCGGTGAAGGCGGCGGCCATGCCGGAGACGCCGATCAGGGCGTGTGGTTGCACCGCTTCGATGGCGGCGGTGAGGTCCTGCACGGGCGGATGCTCGTGGGCGAAACGCAGCTTGTGGGCGACCAGGTCGGAGCGCGACTTCACGACCAGGCCCTTCGAATCCACGAACCAGCACTGGCGGCGGGCGGCGGCCTCGCCGATGCCCTCGGACTTGAGTGCGTCCACGATGAGATCGCCGATGCCGATACCGGCTTCGCCGGCGCCGTAGAAGAGAATACGCATGTCGGCCAGCTTCACCCCGGAGAGACGGGCGGCGGAGTAGAGGCCCGCCAGCGTGACGCTGGCCGTGCCTTGGATGTCGTCATTGAAGCAGCAGACCCGGTTCTCGTAGTGGTGCAGCAGGGCAAAGGCGTTGGCATTGCCGAAGTCCTCGAACTGCAGGCAGGCCTGCGGGAACATCTGTTGCACCGCCTGCACGAGTTCATCCACCAGCGCGTCGTAAGCGGGGCCGCGGAGGCGGGGTTCGGGTGTGCCGATGTAGAGCGGATCGTTGCGCAGGGACTCGTTGTTGGTGCCCACGTCGAGCATGATGGGCAGGCACTGCGCGGGATGAACGCCGGCGCAGGCAGTGTAGAGCGACAGCTTGCCCACGGGGATGCCCATGCCGTTGGCGCCAAGGTCGCCGAGCCCGAGGATGCGCTCGCCGTCCGTGACCACGATCATGCGCACGTCCGGGTAGGGCCAGTTGCGCAACAGCTGCACGATCCGGCCGCGATCGGCCGCGGTGATATAGAGTCCGCGCGAACGGCGGAAGATGTAGCCCCAGCGCTGGCAGGCCTGGCCGACGGTCGGCGTGTAGATGATCGGCATCATCTCATCGAGGTGGTCCATCACCACGCGGTAAAACAGCGTCTCGTTGCGCTCCTGCAGGGAGATAAGGTAGATGTATTTCTCGAGCTCGGTGGTCTTGCGCCGGAAGCTGTCGAGCACGCGCGTGACCTGCCCGGCCTGGGTGTGGATGCGGGGCGGCAGCAGGCCACGCAAACCGAGGACATTGCGCTCGGTGTCGGTGAAGGCGGTGCCCTTGTTGAGGAGCGGGTCGTGGAGCAGGTCCGCGCCGCGTTTGCCATGACGGTAATTTTTCATCGGACGAATGGGGATTTTGGGAGCGGGGCGCGTGGAGCCGGCTATGTGCTCTCGATCCTACGGTCCGACGCCGGCAAGCCAACGCGGATGATGTCTGCGGACAAGAAACGCGCAGCAATGGACGCCTAATGCACGACTGGCCCCGGTTACCGGGCGAAATTTCCGCGGGATTGACGGGCGGGGGTTCCGGCGGGCATAGACCGCCGCTACAGATGAATCTGAGCGAAGACTACCTGCAGCGTTTCGGCGGCTTGGGCCGACTTTACGGCACGGCCGCGCATCCGCGGCTGCACGCGGCGCACGTCGCCGTGATCGGCGTGGGCGGCGTGGGTTCGTGGACGGTCGAGGGACTGGCGCGCTCCGGCATCGGTGCGCTCACGCTGATCGATCTCGACGACGTGTGCGTGACCAACGTCAACCGTCAGCTCCCTGCGCTCGACGGTAATATCGGACGTCCGAAGGTCATGGCGCTGGCCGAGCGTGTGCGGCTGATTAATCCCGCGTGCCGGGTGACGACGATCGCGGAATTTTTCACGGCCGAGTCGGCGGCGCGACTGTTGGCGTCGCGTTTCGACTGGGTCGTGGATTGCATCGACAAGGTTTCCAACAAGGCGCTGGTGCTCGCGGAGTGCGTGAAGCGTGGGCAGCCGGTCGTTACGGTCGGCGGCGCCGGCGGCAAGCGCGACGCCACGCGCATCCGCACCGGCGACCTCGGCGGCGCGCACGGCGACGACCTGCTGAAGCTCGTGCGCCGGAAGCTGCGGCGCGACCACGGCTTCGCGAAGGGGGAGGGCAACGACTACGGCATCCCCTGTGTCTCGTCGCAGGAGAAACCAGTTTATCCGTGGGCCAACGGCACCTGTGCGACGGAGCCCGAGCCGGGCTCGAATCTCCAGCTGGACTGCGCGAGCGGTTTCGGCACGGCAGTGTTTGTCACGGCCGCCTTCGGCCTCGCCGCGGCAGGCGAAGTGGTGAAGCGCGTGGCGGGTGGCTAACCAGTAACTGTAGGGCGGGATCTCCGAACCCCGCCTCGAAGTTTCGATGATGATCGAATAAAGGCGGGGTTCGGAGACCCCGCCCTACAATAGACCTACGCCACCGCTGGGTTTCCCAGCAGCCAGCGGATGACGTCGGCGGCGCGGTAGGAGTCGGCGCCGGCGGGCAGAAAGCGCGCGAGGTTGGCGACGTCGTCACCGGCGGTGATCAGCGGGTCCTCGGCTTTGCCGAAGCGCAGCTGGCCGAGGCCAATGTTGGCCATGAGTCCGTTGCAGAGGCACAGGCGACCTTTGGTGTCGTCGGCAGCGCCGCCCTTGCGGACGTAGTCCTCGACGGGTTCACCCGCGCAGCGGTAGCCGACTGAGCCGTCGGGCTTGCGGTAGAGTTCGCGGAGATAGCCAAGATCGCAGATGCGCGCGCGGGCCGCGACGCGGACCTCGTCCGAGAGCGTGCCGAGCATCTGCAGAACCTTGAACGGAAAACCCGTGGGCGAGGCGCGTGGATCGGTGCGAACTTTCAAGGCGCCGAGCGAGCGGCTGAGGGCGCAAACCTTGCGTTTGAGCTCGGGCAGCATGCCGGACTCCTCGCAAAAGGCGAAGGCCGTGCCCACCTGCACGCCGGCAGCGCCGGCGGCACGGGCTTCGGCGAGCTTGCCGGGGTCGGCGCAGGAACCGGCGAGCCAGAAGGGCAGGCCGAGGTCTCGGATCTTGGGCAGTTCGGGCACGTCGCGCGGCCCGTAGATGGGTTCACCGCTTTCGTTGAGCGTGAGCGCGCCGCGGGGCGGGGCGTTGTGGCCGCCGGCGAGCGGGCCCTCGACGACGAAGCCGTCCACGCGGCCGTTGGACTTGCGGGCGAGTGTGAGGGCGAGCGTGGCGGAGGAAATGATCGGCAGGAAACGCGGGCGGGCCGGGAGCGTGGCGCCGAGGTAGGGGCGCGGGTCGAAACGGCTCTGGCAGTCGTCGGTTTCCAGCGCGCCGGTGATGTCCAGCTTGAGTTCGACGGATTCGCCGCGAGCGAGACCGTCGAGCACGCCCGGGATCGCGCGCGGAATACCGGCGCCCATCAGCACGTAGTCCACGCCGG
The DNA here is from genome assembly GCA_966252395.1 of uncultured Oleiharenicola sp. Taxonomy (GTDB): domain Bacteria; phylum Verrucomicrobiota; class Verrucomicrobiia; order Opitutales; family Opitutaceae; genus Lacunisphaera. The sequence continues at coordinate 21,013 of CBINOW010000021.1, forward strand.
CCAGCATCGCGCCAAAAAGCGTGGGCAGGGTCGGGGTTTGGATTTTTTCCAACAGGTTGATGCCGACGTGACCGGTGTGACCTTCCTTGGCGAGAGCCACCTCGACAAAGGCGGCGAGCACCGCGAGATCCAAGAACGCCTGGCTCGTGTGCAGGCTGGGCATCGGCACGGCCTTGAACGGGGCGTCGGCGGGTTTGCCGCCTGGGACAAAATAAGCGGACCAGACGCGCTCAACCACATCGGTTCGGGGAAAGCGCGCGGCGGCGCGCGTCAGGTCGCCGTCGGGATCACCGAGTTGAAGCTGACGGGCGAGAACGAGGGGCAGGGCGGTGCCGGAGACGACACCTAGCTGGCCGGTTTGCGCTACGGCGCGGGCCAGACGCCAGCCGGAAACGCCGACGCCCATGCCGCCCTGGATGATGGTGGGATTGCTCGTGGTCATTGCGGGAATGCCACGATTCAAGCTGCTCGGAGTGGCGCACGGAAGGCGCGAGTGCGGGCGGAGCAGCAATTGGCAAAATCCGCACAGTTGCGAGGGTTGGCAGGCCGCTGGCGGACGGGGTTTTGGCGCGAGCAAGCGCGCGGCCCACAAGTCAGAGGAAGAGGCGGCGGAAGTTCTGCTCCACTTGGGTGGAGAGCAGGTTGAGCGGTTGTCCGCGCAAGGCGGCGAGCTGTTCGTAGGCGACCACGAGATTGGCCGGGTGGTTGATCTCGCCCTCGGGACCAGGCGGCAGCGGGAAGCGGTTCAGCCCCGCCGGGGGCGGCTTGGTCGGGGCGTCGGTCTCGACGAGAAGCCGGTCGGCCGGGAGGTGGCGGAAATTGTCGAGACGGGCGTGGTGGCGCGGCTGCAGCATCTCGACGTTGAAGGAAAAGTAGGCGCCGAGATCGGCGAAGGACTTCACCATCTCGGCGGGGCCGCCGTAGCCGTGCAGCAGGAAACCGCGCGCGGGGAGCGAGGTGGCTTTGAGCACGTCGAGCAGAGCGCCGAAGGCCTGGACGCAGTGGATGGAGGCGGGGCGATTGAGTTCGGCGGCGAGCGCCAGCTGGGCAGCGAAAACCTCGGCCTGCTCGTCCATCGGCGCCACGCGCAGCCCGGCGATGCGCGGGTCGCCGGGGCGCACGCCGTCCACGATCCAGCGGTCGAGCCCGATCTCGCCGACACCCGCCGACGGATCGGTTAGGAGCGCGGAACGGAGGCCGGCCAGCCAGTCAGGCGAGCGATTGCCGCAGTCCCACGGGTGGATGCCGAGGCTGGGCACGATCCAGGAATGTTCCCGGGCGAGGGCGGCGACGACGGGCCACTCCTCTTCGTTCGTGGCGTTGACGATGGCGCGCTTCAAACCGACCGCCTGCAGGTCGGCCACGAGGGCTGCCCGGTGCGGTTTCAGCGGGTCAAAATGAAAGTGCTGGTGGGCGTCGTAGAGTGGCGGCACGGACGGATGGCTAACCACGGAATGCACGAAACACACGGAGTAAAGAGAGCGTTCTGCCGGGGGTTAAGCTTTCCAGCAAAGGGGAGGGCAATTAGCCCCACGCCCGTGGGATCGACGGTTCGCCTCGTGATCCATGGATCCTGCTGCATGCGACCATTGATCTTTCTCAAGTTGGGGCCGGAAGTGGCCGTTATTGGGTGAAACCAACCCACGGAAGGAACCACGTCCATGACGGACAACATGATCATCGACATACCCGAACTGCGCCTGCCCCGCGATATGGCTTGGCGCGTGAAGTTCATTGAGGCGGTCGAGGACCACGCCCGTCGGCTCGGCATCCACGGTCGCTTCAAGGTGCCGCGTTTCTTTGGTTACTATTTCACCGGCCAGCGCGCCGTCGTCGTGGCCGGCCTGTGGACCGTGCTGGTGGACGATGCCGAATTGCTGCGCCGCCTGCGCCTCACGGTCGAGAAGATCACCGGCAACCGTTTCAACATCGCCAGCGCCAGCGAAGGCGGCGAGCCCGAGTTCATGCTGGTCAACGACAGCCACGACGGGTCGTGCTGGTTGTGGGACTACGCGCACGGCCGGCGCTTTCTGGAGGCCGGCGATCCGGTGTCGCACCGGCCGGAGGAACTCGCGGAAGATGATTTGCTTGGCGATGATCCCGACCAGGGGCCGAGACTTTTGGGGCCGTAACAATCCAGCGTGATTGCGGGTTGTCTGAGGCCGGGGCGACTTGAGGTGACTCAAGCCGCCCTGCGCTCGTTTAGCGGGGCTCGCGTCCGGTAGGATCGGGCCTTGGCCCGACCTCGCGGCCGAGGTCGGCGCAAGCGACGACCCTACGAAAGACCTACGCGGCCACCCGCTGCCCCTGCACAGCACAGCGCGGGCAACCCGGACAGTTGCGACCACAGGGGCGCGGGGTTTGGGCCGGCTTTTCGCGATACTCGGCCAGCCAATCCGGGCCGGGGCCCTGGCCGCGCACGGCGGTGTCGTGGCGGTGGCCGATGCCGGTGCGGCGTTCGATGAATTCCTCGAGGCGCGGCCAGAACTCGAGGTGTTCGAGCAGGGGATTCACGAAGTTGGTGACCGGGCAGTAATAGGTGTTCTTCGGGTCGGAGTGATGCAGGCCGTGGTGGCGGGCGGTCTGCAGGATGCGCCAGTCCTGGAGTTTCGAGATGAACCAGCCGTTTTCGGCGCGCGTGCGGTGGGCCATCTTGTGGATCTCGTTGGCGTTCATGCTCACGGCCACGAAGAGCAGCAGCTGCCACGACAGCAGGCCCAGCGGCCAGGCGATGGCGATCAGCAGGAGGCCGGCGAACACGAGCAGGCGGGAGCTTTCCCACCACGAAAGGCGCGTGAAGTAGCGCGGCAGATGGTGATGCACGATGTTGGGCACGATCACGTGCTTGCCGATCACCGGCGTGTCCTCGGTGAAGTAGGCATCCTCGGCCCAGTGGACGAGGCCCGCGATGAAGTCGGCCAAGCCGACGATGAGCACGATCTGGACGGCGATCAGGAGCAGGGAGAACAGGAGGTTCATGGCTTTCTGTTTGAGTTTCGCGCCGGGGTTGGCCCGGAGCGCCGTGAGAATAACCGAACCCCGGAAAGGCCGTGAGTTGATAAGCATGATGCCGGGCATTGGATTTATTAATGGGGCCATGGGCTGGGCAAAACGGCATTGCCGCCCGTCCGGGGGATAGGCTTCCTCGGGGCGCGCATGAACGTCCACCACCTCGAACTGTTCTACTACGTGGCCAAGCATGGCGGGATCAGCGCGGCGGTGCGCAAGATTCCCTATGGCATCCAGCAGCCGGCGGTCAGCGGGCAGGTGGGCAACCTGGAGAAGGAGCTGGGCGTGCGGCTGTTTGAGCGCAGTCCTTTCCGCCTGACGCCGGCCGGCGAGCGGCTCTACGCGCATGTGCAGCCGTTTTTCGAGGGGCTCGCGAGCGTGGCCAGCGAGGTGAAATCCGTGGCGCACCCGGAGCTGCGCATCTGCGGCGCGGAGCTCGTGTTGCGCGACCACCTGCCGGTGATCCTGAAGCACATGAAAACGCGCTTTCCCAAGCTGCGGTTCAGCCTGCGCACGATGGGCTACCAGTCGCAGGTGGAGGAGTGGCTGCGTGAAGGACAGGCCGATGTGGCGTTTCTGCCGGTGTATGAACGCGTGCCGACGGGGTTGCGAATGACGCGCATCGCCTCTTTCCCGCTGGTCCTGCAGGTGCCGAAGTCGTCGAAGCTCAAAAGCGCCGCCGAGCTCTTTGCGCAGAAGAAGATCGCCGAGCCGCTCATCTGCCTCGAGCCGCGCTCCAACGTGGTGCAGCGCTTTTTCCAGGAGCTGAAGGCCCAGGGAGCGACTTGGCCGCATGTGGTCGAGGCGACTTCGCTCGACCTCGTCACGCGGTATGTGGCCAACGGCGACGGTATCGGGCTCAATGTGCTCGTGGACCGCCACGCGCGATCCAAGGATGTGCGCATCGTGCCGCTGCCCGGGTTTTCGCCGCTCACCATGGGCGCGCTCTGGCGCGGTCAGGCGTCGGAGCAGGTGCAGACCGTGATCAACGACGTCCGCGCGTATGCCGAGGCGACGTGGCCGGACTGGGTGTGTGCGGAGTAGGACTGACCGACTTAAGCATGGGACCTAAGAATCTACATGTGGCAGGTGTCGCCCTGCTTTCATTCTTCGGCATTTTGCGTTTATGGGGAGAATCTCCTTCGTCTGGTGAGCGTGCTGGGTTGGTCCCGTCGGAGATGCCAACGATCCAGCTCAAAAAGTCTGATTCGGAATACAAGGTGCCGGTCATTCTGCGGCCACATTCCAAGCAGGACTGGCAGGCCATCAGCGTTAAAGACGACACGGAAGCTGCGTTGATGAAGTTGCGCCGAGAGATGAAGGAGGCGCGACTGGTCGAAGTCTGGTCTATCGATCCAGCTGTCGATTTGGGAAAGGCGGCCCCTGTTTCTGGCAGGTTGCACCCGTTTCATGGCTTCCATGTGATCGGGCGCGAAGAAATCAGAAATAGGGATGAAATAAATGAACTGCTTTATGCGGTCATCATGTCCGTGGCCACAGCGCCCGAAGAAACGGCGGATTGCTTTATGCCCCGGCACGGACTGCGCATCTACGGGCTGAAGGGATTTGTCGATGTCGTGCTATGCTATTCTTGCGAGAACGGCCTTATCATCGAAGGGAAAGAGAAAGCATGGTTTGCCACGAGCAAGACCGCGGAATCCACTTTCGACGCAGTTTTCAAGAAACTGAATTTACGAAAGGCGGACTGACGTTCGCGTTTTTTCAGACCGCGGTCGGGGAGTGAAGCCTAGTTCACGAACATCGCCTCGTTCGTCTGGAAAAGGGCGTGGGCGAGTTTGGTCCAGGCGTCCACGGGGCCGCCGTGTTCGATGGTGGCGCCGATGGGGCGGTTGTCGGGGGCGCCGAGCCTGCCGGCGAGGGCTTGGCGCTGGGCCTGACGTTGCTCGCGCATTTTTTCCCGGGCCGTTTTCATGGCGGGCGGTTCGGGCGGGGCGTCGAGGCTGGTGCCGCTGGGATTGGTGCGGACGTAACCGAGGGCGAGGCGGGTCTCTTCGGCCGTGGGTTCGCGCTGGAAGATGGCGAGGTAGAGCGAGGTCACGCGTTGGGTGTCGTCGCCCAGCGCCATGAAGTCGGGGCGGTGCGTGAGCTTGCGGGCGGTTTCGACCACCAGCGGGCTGTTCATGAGAAACAGCGCCTGTTGCGGGACGGTGGTTTCGAAACGCCGGCCCGTGGGGGTGTCGGGATTGGGGAAGTCGAATTGCGTGAGCAGCTCGGGCGGGTTGCGACGGTCGATGAGGAAGTAGAGCGCGCGGCGCTTGCCGAACTCGTCGCTGGCGGGGGTGACCGGTTTGCCACCGAGGGTGCGGTCGAGGGTGCCGGCGATGGCGAGGAGCGAGTCGTAGATTTCCTCGAAGTCGAGGCGGCGCAGGCCGAAGTGCCAAAGCAGACGGTTGTCGGGATCGGCGGCGAGGCGGGCCGGATCGGCGCGGCTGCCCTGCTGGTAGGTGCTCGTGAGCAGCATCGTGCGGTGGAGCTGTTTGAGCGACCAGCCGCTCTCGATGAAGCGCGTGGCGAGCCAGTCGAGCAGCTCGGGGTGGCTCGGCACACCGCCCATGTTGCCAAGGTCGTCGGGCGTGGCCACGAAGCCGGCGCCGAAATGCTGCTGCCAGACCCGGTTCACAATCACCCGCGCGGTCAGCGGGTTCTTCGGATCGGTAATGGCCTGCGCCAGTTCGAGGCGCCCGGAGCCTTTCTTCCACGTCGGGCGGTTTTTCGGGTCGGCGGATAAAATTTCGAGAAAACGGCGCGGCACCATCTCGCCGGTGTTGCCGACCTCGCCGCGGAGCAGCACCGGGTAATCCTTCGGGTTCGGCACGTCGGTCACGCCGTGCGCGCGGGCGGGTGCGCCGGGGTGGTTCATCTCGAGGTTGGTGATCTCGCGCTGCAGGACGCCCTCGGCACGGACCAGTTCGCGGCGTTTCTGCGGATCGCGTTCGCGGGCGCGACGCATTTCGAGGAACTGTTTTTGCAGGTCATCGCCGCGCTGGACGAGGGCGCGTCCCTGGGCGAGGTAGTCGGTCAGGTCGTCGGTGACGGGAAGGCGGGCGGTCAACGCCGGCTCCATCATGGCGAGGCGCGGCTCGGTGGTGTTGGCGAACACGCCGTAGAGCGAGTAGTAGTCCTTGGTCGGGATCGGGTCGAATTTGTGGTCGTGGCAGCGGGCGCAGGACACGGTGAGGCCGAGAAAGGCCTTGGTCGTCACGTCGATGCGGTCGTCAATGATGTCGTTGCGACGGCCGTCGTGCTGGTTACCGAGGCGCAGGAAACCCAGGGCGGCGAGGATGCTCTGGTCGTCGGGGATTTCCTGTTTGGCGGCCTTGGCCTTCGCGGCGGCTTCGGCCACGAGGCGGTCGGCGGCGAGCTGTTCGGTGATGAACTGGTTGTAGGGTTTGTCGGCGTTGAAGGACTTGATGAGGTAGTCGCGGTAGGTCCACGCGTGGGGAAAACGCGGGTCATCGCGCCGTGGCGGGTCGCCCTTTGTGTCGGAGTAGCGGGCGACGTCCATCCAGTGGCGGGCCATGCGTTCGCCGTAGGCGGGCGAGTCAAGGAGGCGGTCCACGACTTTGGCGAAGGCTTCGGGCGAGTTGTCGGCGAGGAAGCGCTGAATCTCGGCCTCGGTCGGCGGGATGCCGGTGAGGTCGAAGGTCACGCGGCGGATGAGCGTGCGTCTGTCGGCCAGCGGGTTCGGGGCGAGCCCGCTGGCCTCGAGGCGGGCGAGGACGAAGGCGTCCACGGGCGACTGCACCCAGGCGGGATTTTTCACCACGGGAACGGTCGGCTTCTTCACCGGTTGAAAGGCCCAGTGCTGGCGGCCGACGCCCCCGTAGCTTTTGCCGCCGGCGGTGGCGAGCGGCACGCGTGGATCGGGGGCGCCGCGGCGGACCCACTCGGTGAGGTCGGCGATCTGGCGGTCGGTGAGTTGGCCGCCGTGATCCTCGGGCGGCATCTTGAGATCCTCGTCGGTGTAGCGGATGGCCTGGATGAGGAGGCTTTCGTCGGGCTTGCCGGGGACCACGGCCGGACCGGAGTTGCCGCCGTGGAGGAGGGCGTCGCGAGAGTCGAGAAGGAGGCCGGCCTTGATCTTGTCGGCCGTGTGCGAGTGGCACTTGTAGCAGTGCTCGCTGAGCACGGGACGGACCTTGGACTCGAAGAAGTCGAGGTCCGCCTTGGCGAGGGAGGGTTCGGCGGCGATCAGCGATGAGGTCGCGAGCAGGCTCGCGATTGAAAAGATACCCACCTGGCGTGTCATTCTGAGCGCAGCGAAGAACCCAGAACGATTCACGTTGGCGGTCATCATACTGGATCCTTCGCTGCGCTCAGGATGACAGGTTGCGGAAATCATAACTAAGCGAGGATCGGTTTCACCACGTTGCCGGCGACGTCGGTGAGGCGGAAGTCGCGGCCGTTGTGCCGGTAGGTGAGTTTCGTGTGGTCGAAGCCGAGGCAGTGCAGCACGGTCGCGTGCAAGTCGTGGACGTGGACCTTGTCCTTCACGGCCTCGGCGCCGGTTTCATCGGTGGCGCCGTGAACGTGTCCACCCTTCACGCCGCCGCCGGCGAGGACAAGGGAGAAGGCCTTGGCGTTGTGGTCGCGGCCGGGCGAGTCGCCGCCGTTGCGATCGCGCGTGGGCTTGCGGCCAAATTCACCGCCCCAGATGACGAGCGTCGAGTCGAGCAGTCCGCGCAGTTTCAAATCTGCGAGCAACGCGGCGAGCGGTTGGTCAATCTCGCCGGCTTTCTGGGTGATGCGGTCCTCGAGGTCGTCGTGGTGGTCCCAGCCATCGTGCCAGACCTGAACGAAGCGCACGCCGCGCTCCACGAGGCGACGGGCGATCAACAGCTGGCGGCCTTGCGGGGTGTCGCCGTAGGCGGCGCGGGTGTCGGCGGGTTCCTTGTTGATGTCGAAAACGTCGGTCGCCTCGGCCTGCATGCGGAAGGCGATTTCGGCGGTCTCAAGGCGCGACTCGAGCGCGGCGTCGCGCTGGAGGTTTTGCGCGTGGAGTTCGTTCAGCTGATGGACGAAGTCGAGCTGGCGGCGCTGCTCGGGCTTCGAGACGTAGCTGTTGCGGATGTTCTGGATCATCTGCTGCACGTTGCGTGCGGTCGTGTTGACGCTCGTGCCCTGGTAGATGCCGGGGAGGAAGGCTGAACCGTAGCCGTTGGCGCCGCCGACGGGAAGGCGGTTGCCGCGGAGGGAGATGAAGCCGGGGAGATTCTGGTTTTCCGAGCCGAGGCCGTAAACCACCCAGGAGCCGAGACTGGGCTTGGTGATGCGCACGGAGCCGGTGTTCATGAACGTCGTGGCGACGTCGTGCGCCGGGATGTCGGTGAACATCGACCGGATGACCGTGAAGTCGTCGGCGTGGGCGGCGGTCTTGGCGAAGAGTTCGCTGACCTCGATTCCGGACCGGCCGTAGGGCTTGAAAGCGAAAGGCGAGGCCATCGCGACGCCACCGTCGTTACCGAGGGATTTGCCGTCGAGGCGCGCGAGTTCAGGCTTGTAATCCCAGGTGTCCACATGCGAGGGCGCACCTTGGGCAAAGATGTGGATGACGGCCTTGGCCTTGCCGGGGAAATGCGGAAGCTTCGGCACCAGCGGATTTCCGGCGGGGGCAAGGCCAGTGGTCGAAGTGGCGCCGAACAGATCGGTTGGGCCAAGAAAGGTGGCGGCGCCGAGGGCCCCGAGGCCTAGACCGACGCGGTTCAGAAACTGGCGGCGCGTGAGGAAGTAGTCTTCGATTTCGGTCGAGACGCCGAGGCAGGGTTGGTGCCCGTGGTGATGATGCGCGTGCCCGGAGTGAGACATGGCGGGAGGTGATCCCAACGAGACGCAGCTTGGCCTTGATCGGTTTCGAGGCGAGTCGGGAAAGCCGGCTTTGGCGGGGAATTTACGAAGCGACCTGTGCCAACGCGAAGTCGCGAATGCGGGCCCGCACCGAGCGCAGGCCGTTCAGCCGGGTGGGCGACAGGCTGCGGGCGAGGCCGGTTTTCTCGAACAACTCGGGCTCGGTGGCGGCCACATCGGCCGGGGCGGCGTCGCTGTAGAAATCGCAAAGCAGCGCCACAAGGCCGCGCACGAGCGGAGAGTCGGCGTCGCTGCGGAAGTGGCAGCGACCGTCGCGCAGGTCGCCGACCACCCACGCGGCGGAGATGCAGCCTTTGACGCGGTTGGCCTCGGTGCGATCGGCCTCAGGCAGCGGGGGACGCTTCTTCGCGCGGTCCACGACGGCGGCGAGGCGCTCCTGCGCGTCCTCGATCAGGAGGAGGTCGTCGATGGTCTGTTGCTGCTTTTCGGCGAGGGCCACGGGAAGAGGTTGGGAGAAGTTGGCGGAAGGCTGGCTCGTGCGGCTTATGTAGCTGCGCTTGAGTTCCGCGGAGGCGAGACGAAAGCGTTGCCTTGGAACCTCCACGTTGTCTCCCGCGGACGCGGATTCAATGCGGCTACACGAGCAACTACAGGGCGGCAGTCAGCAGGGCGGTAAGTTCGGTCTGCGTGAGCGGCAGCGGGTTGCCTTTGGTGCTGCTGGCGGCGGCGGCTTTTTCGACGATCACGGGCACATCGGCGGTGGTCACGCCGTAGGTGGACAGACGGGGAATGGAGAGGGCGGTCACGAGTTCGCGGACCCAGGTGACGCCCTCGTCGGCGGTGGCGTGGGGTCGGCCGGTGAGGAGGCGGGCAATCTCTTCGTAGCGGCGGATGGTGTGGCCGGGGGCCGTTCGACCAGGCTCACGGCAGGCGGCGAGGTTGGTGGCCATCGCGCGCGGCAGCAGGGCGGCGCAAATCGCGCCGTGCGGAGCCGGGAACATGCCGCCAATCGGTGCGGCGAACCCGTGCACGATGCCGAGGCCGGCGTTGGCGAGCGCCTGGCCGCTGCACAGGCTGGCGAAGGCGAGGTCGGCGCGGGCGGCTTCGTCGCGGCCATTTTCGCAGGCGCGCCGCAAGGAGCGCGCAGCCAGCGGCAGGGCGCCCCGGCACAGCGTGTCCGTCATCGGGTTGGCGCGGCAGGAAACGTAGGGTTCGATGAGCTGGGTGAGAGCATCGAGACCGGTGGCGGCGGTGACAGCGGGCGGGAGGTCGCGCGTGAGCTCCGGGTCCACGAGCGCGATGCGCGGCAGCATCGAGACGTCGCGGAGGCTGGCTTTGCAGCGGCTGGCGGGCGAGGCGAGCACGGCGTTGCGCGTGACCTCGGCGCCAGTGCCGGCGGTGGTGGGGATGGCGAGGCAGGGCGCGGCGGGCCGGACGAGCGGCTGGGCGCGGCCGACGACTTCGAGGTAATCGAGCAGGTCGCCGGGGTTGGTGAGGAGCGCGGCAATGGCCTTGGCGGCGTCGAGGGCGCTGCCGCCCCCGAAGCCGATAACAAAGTCGCAGCCCGCGGCGCGCGCTTGGGCGGCGGCGATCGTGACGGCGTCGGTGGTCGGCTCGCCGGAAACGGCGACGTGGGTATGCGCAACCGACGCGGCAGCCAAAAGTTTCAGGAGCGGTTCGGCCCGGCTGGGATCGCGGCCGGTGACCACGAAGGCGTGGCGTCCGAGGCTGCGGGCGAGCGGGCCGACCTCGCGGAGCGCGCCCGGGCCGAAGACGATGCGTCCGGCGGTGGTGAATTCGAAGCGCATGGTGGGTTAGCTGGATTGCCAAGCCTCGCTCCGCGAGGCTCGCAATGACATGAAGGGGGGCTTACCAGCCGGCGTCGGTGGGGAAGGTGTTGGTGTATTTCACGCTGCGGCGCGGGGCGGCCATCATCGGCTCCACGGCGTCGCGCCAGGCGGCGTAGTGGGCGGTGGCTTTGTGGGCGGCCGGGGCCTCCGGGTGACGGTAGGCCTCGACGAGCACGAAGCGCGTGGGGTCGTCGGCCTGCTGGACGACATCGAAGCGGGCGATGCCCGGCTCGCGGACGCTCTGGCGGGCGTTTTCCGTTGTCGCGGCGATGAAGGCGGCGACGGATTCGGGTTTCACCTGAACATGGACATGGACGACAAGCATGAGATACCTCGCAGGTTGATGGGCGCGCAGCCTGGTCGCGCGAAGGCAGGGAGGCAAAGTCTTTGCACAGGCACGGACCGGCGGCTTGCAAGCCATCGGGCCGCCCTTTGAATCCGCGGCATGGTCAATCCATTTGCGCTCAACTGGCTGTGGCGCGGTTTCAAGGGGAACAGCGTGACGTTCGCGCTGCTGTTCGCTTGCTTCGTGCTCGGCTGGTCGGTGACGGGCAGCATGTGGTTTTTCCTGCGCAACCTCGGGGTGCACTGGATTTTTGCGCTGGTGATCCCCGGCCTTTTTTTCAGCTGGCTGGCCAAGCGTGAGGAAAAGTGGCTGCCCGACGAGGCGGTGCGCAAGCACTGGGCTCGTGGCCTGATCGCCGGATCGTTGGCCTTGGCCATCGTGATCGCGCTGGTGCGGCACTGAGAACGCGGCGGACGCCGCTCAAGGCCAGGGGGCTAGCGCGGGGAAGAAGGCCAGATCGGAGATGGCCTCGGCGGTTAGGCCGAGTGCCACCAAGCTGACCACGGCGAGCGCGGTTTTTCCTGGTGAGAAGCGCCGGACCTCCAGCCGGGAGATGTCGGCGGCGAGGACGCGCTGCTTTTCGCCCACCAAGCCGGTGGTTTCGCGGGCTGTGACCTTGAAGGAGAATTTTGATCCATCATGCCGGACGCCCCGGACGTGGTCACCGGGTTTCACCTCAGCGATCAGCTGGGGCAGTCCCGTGAACGGGCTGGGGTGCATCGTTGTGGTGCAGCCGGATTGCACGGAGCCCGCGAAAAGAAGCGTCACGGCGGTGACGACATGAAACCACCTTGAGGCGAGGTGGATGGATGCGTTCGGCAGAAGGTTGGCTGGGTTCATGGCGATATACTGAAAAAACGGAACTTTCAGGACAGGTGGTCAGTGGACGAATCGTCGGTGGCGACGAGCAAGCAAAGCAGGCCTAGCACAATGAGGAGGGGGAGCATGGAGCGGCGTGGTTGCGGGTCGGGAGGAATCGGCGCGCGTGGTGCGCAGATCGCATCTGAGGGACGGCACCAAGATAGCAGAGCGGCATGCAGGCCGTGAGTTGATAAACTCAATAGACCTATTGAGTCGGCCCCAGGTGCGATGTCCCAGGGGCGCGGAGAGAACCGGGATGCGAAGCACGGCAGACGGCGTATGCGTTTTTCATGCCCAACCTGCTGCTCGTGCTTGCGACGGCGGTGGTGCGACGGCGGCCTTGGCGACGGGGGCGCTGAGCGGACTGCTTTACCTCGGCTACAACGACTTTTTCCCGTCGTCGTTCTACCGCTTCAGCCTGATTCACTACGTGTCATGGCTGTTCCTGCCGCTGTTGGCGGCCGCGGCGGGCGTGTGTTGGAGTGGGTGGAAGATCCGGGTGGTGTGGATGGGCTGGGGTGGGGCGCTGCTCCTACTTGTGCTGGCGAGCGGACTGCAGTTGGTGGAGCGACCGCTGCCGCGGAGGTGGGGCCGGGTGCGGTGCGGACGCTGCCGACGGCGAGTTCGCTGTGGGTGCATTTCCCGGGTGAGTCGCTGGAGAAGGTGACGGCGCTGCGGCTCGACGGACGGAACATGCTGGAGGGTTCCGATTACCAGATTCCGTATGTGCCGAGCGACCTGAAGCTCCTGCTCGCGGTGACCGGGCGGCGGGGACGAAACTGGGTGCGTTGCCCGAAGCTGGCATCACGGCCACGCCTCGAATCGGCGATTATCGCTGGGGGGCGATGGGAGTGGAGACAACGATAACGCTGCTGGTCATTCGTGTTACCACGTCTGTCACCAAGCCTGGATTCTTCGCTTCACTCAGAATGACCCGTTGCGGATGGGGTCTCTATCAAACGGCAGCTGCGCCTAGGCTTGGCATCGGCAGGTCGAGGCTGGCGGCGAGGGCGCGGTAGAGTTCGCCCTCCTCGGCACTGATGGTGCCGTCGCTGCCGATGACGTGGGCGGCGGCGATCAGCAGGCGCTTCTTGATCGGGAGCGAACACACGGCGAGCTTGTCGAGGGCGGCGTCCACGCGTTCTAAGCCACAAGCGGCGGGGTCCATGAGCGTGAGGCGTCCGGCGAGCAGCGGGAGCTGCGTGGCGCCGACGGAAAATGCCCGCGCTGATTCGGTCGCTGAGAAATGCGCGAGGGCGGAGAGCACGGTGTTGATCTCGTCGGCCACGGCGGGGAAGGAGTCGAACTGCACGGCTCGATTGGGCGATTGCGCGAGGCGGAGCTGGCTGAGCAGCATTTTTTGCAGCGCGTATTCGAAGGGCGTGACCTGGCCGTCGGCGTGCACGAGTTCGTCGAGGGTCGTGGCAAAGCGGTCGAGTCCGGCGGCGTCGAGCGTGCGCAGGGCGGGCACGGCCAGCTGCAGCAGCGACAGCCGGGCGTCGGGGTGGAGCACGCTTAGGGCGGAGCGGTAGCCGGCGAGTTGGGCCGCGGCGTCGGCGCCGGCGTGTTTCTCGACGATGGTCTGCTGGGCATCGCGGGCGGGCTTGTCGCCGTTGAGCAACAGGCCGAAGACAACAATCTGCGCGCCGGTGGCGTCGCGGACGGCGTCGCGCAGGCGTTCGGGGATGGACTGGATCAGTGCCTGGGCGTGGCGGAAATGCGAGTCGGTGAGCGCGCCGATGTCCACGACGGCTTTCGCCGGTTCAAAAGCCATGCGCACTTGCGGACGCGGGGGAGGCAGGTCGGGCTGGGCTTCCTGCACGCGGCGGAAAGTTTCCTCGGGCGTGTGGCGGGTGCCGCTGCCGAAGCCGGCGGTGGCGAAGGACTCGTTTTTGACGTCCACGACCTCGGGCGGATCGAAAAGCTTTCCGTCCCAACTGGGTTCGACGGCCTTGATGCGTTCGTCGAGCGGCGGGTGTGTGGCCCAGAGTCCGCCGAAGTTCGACTTGAAGGCCTGCGCGATGAAGAAGTGGCCGATTTCGCCGGCGTGGTTGTTGACCATCGTGCCGCCGAGGGCGTAGCCGCCGATTTTCTTGAGCGCGCCGCCGATGCCGAGCGGGTTGCGCGTGAATTGCACGGCGGAGGCGTCGGCGAGGAACTCTCGCTGCCGCGACACGGCGGCCTGGATCATGCGCCCGAAGAAATAACCGATGTAGCCGATGATGAGCATCGCGAGGCCGATGGCCAAAACGAGGGCGATGCCGCCGCCCTTGTTCTTGCCGCCGCCAGAGGAACGCAGGCGACCGCGACCGATCGAGCGCAGGATGCCGCGGCCCACCAGGCCGATGACGAGGATGCCGAAGACGATGGCGGTGATGCGGACGTTGAGCCGCATGTCGCCGTTGAGAATGTGGCTGAACTCGTGGGCGATGACGCCCTGCAGCTCGTCGCGCGTCATCTTGTCCAGCGTGCCGCGCGTGACCGCGACGGCGGCGTCGGCGGTGGTGAGGCCGGCGGCGAAGGCGTTGAGGCCCGGTTCCTCCTCGAGGATGAAAACGGCCGGCATGGGAATGCCCGAGGCAATGGCCATTTCCTCAACGACGTTCAGCAGGCGGCGCTCGCGCAGGTCGCGGGTCTTGGGGTCCACCTGGCGACCGCCGACCATCTCGGCCACGGCGGCCCCGCCTTGGCGCATCTGCGACCATTTGAAGAGCGAGGCGCACCCGACCACAGCCACCGTGCCGCCGGCGACGGCGAAGAAGAGCTTGGGGTCCCAAAGCGAGGGCGATCCACCCCGGCCATCAAGGTAGCCGAGAATCAGGAGCGCGGCGAGGTAGGAGACCGCGATGGTGCCGAGCACCGCGAGGGCGAACAGGAATACGAGTCGCTTGGAGCGCCGGCGCGCGCGGTCCTGTGCCTCGAAGAAGTCCATATTCTCTTAGGTAGGGCGAGGCGTCCCTGCCGAGCCGCTTGACGGCTCATCCGGAGGATTCGCCCTGCCGGTTCAGCTGAACTTCACCTTCGGGGCCTCGCGCTCGGCGGCATTTTCGACCTGGAAGAGGGCGGCCTCGGCGAAGTTGAAGATGCCGGCGATGAGGTTGGTGGGGAAACGCTCGCGCGTCGTGTTGTAGCCGGTGACAGCGTCGTTGTAGGCCTGGCGGGCGAAAGAGATCTTGTTTTCCGTGGAGGTGAGCTCCTCGGTGAGCTGCATCATGTTCTGGTTGGCCTTGAGGTCGGGGTAGGCCTCGGAGACGACCATCAGGCGGGAGAGCGCGCCGGCGAGGCCGGACTCGGCGCCGAGCAGGCCCTTCATGGCGGAGGCGTCGGCCGGGTTGGCGGCGGCGGCCTTGGAGGCGGCGTAGGCGGTGTTGCGCGCGGCGATGACGGCCTCGAGCGTCTCGCGCTCGTGCTTGAGGTAGCCCTTGGCGGTCTCGACGAGGTTAGGGATCAGGTCGTAGCGGCGCTTCAGCTGGACGTCGATTTGGGCGAAGGCGTTCTTGAAACGGTTGCGCAGGGTAACGAGGCCGTTGTAGGCACCGATGAGCCAGAAACCGATCAGCAGCGCGCCGCCGCCGAGCACGAGAAGGAGAACAAGAGCGATACTCATAAGGAAGGGTTGGGTTGAACCGGACGCGGCCATGTCTGTCGGAAGCAGAAATGCGGCGCGAGAAATTTCACGTTACACCGTCCGGGCAACTTTGGAGCAGGCGGCGCTTGCCAGCGGGTGGGGCGGGTTGCACGATGCGGCGCCCAATGAAGATGCCGGTGCGCCCCCTTCTCCTGCTGCTCTGCCTGCTGGCCGGGCGTGTGTCCGCCCAGGTGGCCGATCCGAGTCCGCTGGCTTCGGTCGCCAGCGCGCAGCAGGCCGTGCCGGGCCGGTGGATCGTGATGGAGAGCCGGGCCAACGCGGCGCTCCAAGCCGGTTTTCCGGCGACGGCGGCCGGCATCTATCGCGAGATCCTGGCCGATGCCAGTGTGCCGGCGGACACGCGCGCGAGGGTGACGCTGTCGCTGGTGACCGCGTCACTGGACGCCGGCGAAGTCGCCGCGGCCGAGCAGCAATTGCAAAGCTACACCGGCCCGCAGAACAGCGCCTACCGCTTGCGGGCGGGCCTGCTGGCGGTCCAGGCGAAGCGCACGGCGCAGGCGAAGGCGGAGCTGGCCGCCGGTCGCGCCGAGGATTTGCCCGAGGCGGATCGCGGCTGGTGGTATTTTTTGGCGGCAAGCGTGGCGGACCAGGAGGGGGAAACCGCGCGCGCCAATCCCCTTTACGAACAGGCCGCCGCCGCCGCGGTTTCCGATCTGCAGCGGACGCGCTTCGACATCGGCTGGGAGCAGTCGCGACTGATGGCAGGACGAACGGGCGAAGATCAACTGGCCGCCTTTCGCGCCAGCATGGAGCGCTACCCCGGGCAGCGCATCGGCTACGAGGCGGCGCGTTCCTACGCCGCGGCGCTGGCCGGGTTGGGCCGCGCGAGCGAGGCGCAACAGATTTTGGAGCGCCAGTTGGCTTTCCTTCCGGCGAGCGAGCGCGGCATCGCGGACCAGTTCCGGCTGATGCTCGGTCTGATCGCGGGCGAAGGCAGCGAGGCGGGGCGGCGGGCTTTCCGCCAGCTCACGCGCGATGCCCAGCGTCCGGAGACACGGCGCCTCGCCCTGCACCTTTTGGCGCGTGGCACGAAGACGACCGCGGAGCGCGAGCAATTGCGGCGCGAACTGGCCGGGTTGATCGCGGCGACGCCGGCCAGCCCCATTGTCGAGGATCTGCTGCTGGTGCGTGCGCAGTCGGCGCTGGTCGACAAGGATTACACGACCGCCGAGGATGATGCTCGCGAGTTGCTCGACAATTATCCGGCCACGACCCTGCGCTCCGCCGCGCTGGGCGTGCGTCTGTCGGTGGCGTGGGACCTTAAGCGCTACCGCACGGCGGCCGATGTGATCGCGCAGTTGCGGGGGTTGCTGCCGGCGAGTCCGGAACGCGCGCAGTTGGGCGTGCTGCTGGCGGAGGCGTATTTCCGGGCCGAGGATTATCGCAACGCGGCTGACGCCTACGATGCGGCGCTGCGGGAGCCGCCCCTCGCGGCGTCGGCCGGCACGCTGATCTTCCAGCGCGTGCTTTCCGAAATCAACGCGGAGCGACTCGAGGCGGCGGCACAGCAGCTCGATGCGGCGGCCGTGGAGCCGGCTTTTGACCCCGAGAACCGCTGGCAGGCCGAGTGGAATCTCGTCAAAGCCATGCAGGTGCAGGGACAGACGCAGGCGGCGTTTGCCCGTGTTGAGCGACTGCTCGCCTCCGGGGCGCAGAACGTGCCTGAGGAACTGCGCGTCCGCTTCATGTGGCTGCGGGCACGGCTGGCCTTCGACAACGCGCAGCCGGAGGCGGCGTTGCGATTGACGGATGAGTTGCTCGCGCGGCTGCCTGCGGGCGCCGCGCTGACGGCAGTCTTCAGGGCCGACGTCACCAGCACCGCGCAGCTGCTCAAGACGCAGGCGCTGCTCACGCTTGGCCGGGAGACCGAGGCGTTCGCGCTGCTGGAGCGGTTGCGCGCCGATTTTCGGACGACCACTTCGGCCCAGTATTCCTACCTCGTCCAGGCTGGCTATCTCTCCCAGCGGGGTGATCTCGCCGGAGCGCAGGGCGTGCTGATCAGCTTTGCGGATGGTTACGGAACCAGTGAATACGCACCGGTGGCCCTATATCAGGCGGCGCTGTTGCTCGAACGACAGGGATTGGACCGCCATCTCCGGGAGGCTGGCGACCTGATCGAGCGGCTGATCAAGGCGTATCCGCGCGATTCCATCGTGTTCTATGCGCGACTCAAGCAGGGCGATCTGCTGCGGAAGCTGAACGACTTCCCGAATGCCCGCCTGGTTTACGAGTATCTCGTCAACAACTATGCCGGGCATCCCGACGAGTTGCTCGCGCAGCTGGCGCTGGGCAACACGCTGCTGGCCCAAGGCGCCAACAACGTGTCCAACTACGAAAGTGCCGCGGCGATCTTCGAGCGACTGCGCGACCTGCCCTCGGCTCCCCCGGACCTGCGGGTCGAGGCCGGTTTCACGTGGGGCTACGCCCTCGCCAAGCGCGGCCAGCCGGACAAGGCGCAGACGGTCTTCTGGTCGGTTGTGCAGGGATTCTTGCTGGATGCCAGCCAGGCGGTGAAACTCGGGGCGAAGGGGCGTTTTTGGCTTTCAAAATCGCTGCTCGAACTGGCGCAACTCCACGAGGAGGCGGGGCGGTTGGATGAAGCCCAGCGCGCCTACCAACTGATCGTGGACAACCGGCTGAGCGGCATCGCGCAGGCGCAGGCCAAGCTGGCCCGCTTCCGCGCCGCGGGAGGGCCTGCTCCGTGAGCTTTGGCATGGACGCATCCATTCACCGGCGCATGATGCGCCCGCAACAATCATGACGGCATTCAGCTACAGTGTCTTCGCAAAGGGCGGCCCCGTGATGTGGCTGCTGGTGATCCTCGGTTTGGCCGCGCTGGTCGTGTTCATCGAGCGGACGCTTTACCTGCATCGGAGCCAGATCCGTTCGACCGAGTTTCTCAACGGCATCAAGAATCTGCTGCAGAAAGACCGGCTCATGGAGGCGCTCACGCTTTGCGAGGAGACCCCGGGCCCCGTGGCCAAGCTGGTGAAGGCGGGTCTGCGGCACGCCAACGACGACGAGCAGGCGTTGCGCTTTGCGGTGCAGGAGGCCGCGTTGACCGAACTGCCCGTGCTCGAGCGCCGCGTGGGTGCGCTTGCGGCGATCGCGCAGATCGCGCCGCTGCTGGGCCTGCTCGGCACGCTGCTCGGCATGATCCAGACCTTCTGGCTGTTCAACAAGGGCGGGAATTATGCGACCCCGGCCGTGCTCGCCGGCGGCATGTGGGAGGCGCTGCTGACGGCCGCCGCGGGCCTGGCGGTGGCGATTCCCGCGCACCTCGGCCGGCATTTTCTAAGCGGTCGCGTGCGCGCGCTGGTGCAGGACATGGAGTGGATTGGCAACGAGCTGATGCGTTACCTGCTGCGGGATCATCGCAAAGAGGGAGGCAGGGACACATGATCACGGGACCACTCGAGCTCCGTTCGCGGTTGAGTCCGCCACCGCGCGATCTGGATTTCTTCGCGTGGGTGAACGCCGGCGTGATCGTGCTGTTCTTTGCCCTGCTGGGTTCCCGCTTCGTCCTCGCTCCCGGTCTGCCCATCAACGTGGCAGGCGACAGCGAACTGGTATTGCCCCAGATGACAGGCGCCACGGACAGCGCGGGTCCGGCCTCGGTGGTGGTGAGTTACCGGCGGGACAACGTGATTCTTTTTGAGGGAGGCAAATACACGATGCCCGAGCTGCGGAAGCACATGGAGGCCTACGCCAAACAACATCCCGGGGCAGTCATGTTGGTGCGCGCCGACCATCAGGTGTCGATGCAGGCGTTTCTCGCTCTTTGCGAAATGGCCCGCCAAGTCGGTTTCGCGAACGTGTTGGCGGCGGCAGAGCAACCCCTGCCCGAGGTGAATCGCGAATGAGGAGAAAACGCCATCGTGTCCCGCGTGGCCATTAAGATCAAACGCCGGGTGTGGGTCGGTCTCGCTGCGACACTCGCTGGTGTTGCGGCTTGGGCGTGGTGGGCCCGGGGCCGGGAGCAACTCGCGATGGGGGTGGGGATAGGCCCGCAGCCGTTCGTGCAACTGGCCGGCGCGGGCACGGCCGCAGGGAGCCGGATTCTGCAGGAGCGGGCGGAGTTGATGGACCCGACGCCATTGTTTTTTCCCACGGAGTGGAATTACGGTCAGCGTCCCTTGGACTTCGGGCCACGACAGTCGGGCCAGATATTTGGCAGCTACGAAGCCAAGCTCACCGTGAATGAGCAAAATCTCGCGCCCTTTGGCGCGGAGGTGGTGCAAGTGCCGGATAGGCCCACCGATCTGCTGAAGCAGGGCAACGAGGCTCCTTTCGCCGGCCTGGGGCAGATGAACAATCCCAAACCCACCCTGCCAGTGCGAGCCAGCTACCTGCAGGTTCGCAAGCTGGGTGAATTGGAAAATTCTCTAGAGCAGGCACTTGAGGGAATTCAGTTTCCTCGTTTGGACTTTGCTCCGGTTGAATTTTTGATTCTGGTAGGAAGCGCCGGGCTGATCGGCGAACCAGTCTTGGTCAGCGGATCGGGGTGGGACGAGGTGGATAATCTCGTCAGGAACTACCTTGCGACATCCTATCACTTGGGGGAACGTCTCTCGCCCGGACGCTATCGTGTTTTGGTCGGAACCTAGGATTTTTGACGAAATCGCACAAAATCTAGTTGACGGCCTATTTTGAGAATCATTCCCTCGTCGTTCTCTTTGTTTTTTCCAGTGTCTTGGTCTGCCCAGATAGCTCAGTTGGCAGAGCACGTTCTTGGTAAGGACGAGGTCGCCGGTTCGAATCCGGTTCTGGGCTCCAGGGCAACCCGTCGGTGATTCCGACGTTAATCAAAATCAACAACTTCAACCACAACAACATACTCCAAGCTCCACATGGCTAAAGGAACATTCGAACGCAAGAAGCCGCACGTCAACGTTGGCACCATCGGTCACATCGACCATGGCAAGACCACCACGACCGCCGCGATCCTGGCCGTGCAGGCCCGCAAGGGTCTCGCCGAGGTCAAGGCCTACTCCGACATTGCCAAGGGCGGCACCGTCCGTGACGCGACCAAGACCGTCACGATCTCCGTGGCCCACGTGGAATACGAGACTGCCAAGCGCCACTACGCCCACGTTGACTGCCCCGGCCACGCTGACTTCGTCAAGAACATGATCACCGGCGCCGCCCAAATGGACGGTGCGATCCTCGTTGTCTCCGCTGCTGACGGCCCGATGCCGCAGACCAAGGAGCACGTGCTTCTCGCCCGTCAGGTTGGCGTGCCGAAGATCGTGGTCTTCCTCAACAAGGTCGACCTCATCGAAGACCCCGACCTCCTTGAGCTCGTCGAAGAGGAAATTCGCGATCTCCTCACCAAGTATCAGTTCGACGGCAAGAACACCAAGATCGTTCGTGGTTCCGCCACCGCCGGTCTGGCCGGCACGCCCGAGGGCGAGAAGGCCTTCGCCGAGCTGATGGACGCCATCGACAGCGAGATCGCCGAGCCGGTCCGCGAGATGGACAAGCCCTTCCTGATGTCCGTTGAAGACGTCTTCTCGATCACGGGTCGCGGCACCGTCGCCACCGGCCGTATCGAGCGTGGCATCGTCAAGCTCAACGAGAACGTCGAAATCGTCGGCCTCAAGGACACCGTCTCCACGGTCGTCACCGGCATCGAAATGTTCCGCAAGCTGCTCGATCAGGGCCAGGCGGGTGACAACGTCGGCATTCTCCTCCGCGGTATTGACAAGGACGGTATCGAGCGCGGCCAGGTTATCGCCGCTCCGAAGTCCATCACCCCGCACAAGAAGGCCAAGGCCGAGATCTACGTCCTCTCCAAGGACGAGGGTGGCCGTCACACGCCGTTCTTCACCGGTTACCGCCCGCAGTTCTACTTCCGCACGACGGACGTGACCGGCGTGGTGAACCTCCCGAAGGGTGTCGAGATGATCATGCCCGGTGACAACATCTCCGTGGACATCGAGCTCATCGCCCCCATCGCGATGGAAAAACTCCAGAAGTTCGCCATCCGTGAAGGCGGCCGCACCATCGGTGCCGGTCGTATCACCGAGATCGTCGAATAAGCGTCCTTTAACAAGCTTCAGACCGACGCTGCCGGGGCTCCTTTTTGGGGTCCCGGCTGTGTCGTCTAAAAGAAATAATCACAGGCGCGTAGCTCAATTGGTAGAGTAGCGGTCTCCAAAACCGTTGGTTGGGGGTTCGATTCCCTCCGCGCCTGCCAGCTTCGCCCGACACATAACATGGCAAATCCCTTCCGCTCCGCCCGGCTCTTCGTCAGCGAACTGATCGGCGAACTGCAAAAGGCCAGCTGGCCGACCAAGACCGAGCTCAAGGATTCGACGATCGTCGTGATCGTCGCCTGCCTGCTGCTCGGCCTCTTCACGAGCATCAGCGACTTTGCTCTCCTGAATGTCGTGAACGCCGTGACCGAGTGGGTCAGCCGTTAACCCCCGCTTTCTCCCGATGTCCACCCAGACCTCCAACGCCCAGTGGTTCGCGCTGCACACGCTCTCCGGCCAGGAGAACAAGGTGAAGAACTACATCGAGAAGTTCAAAAAGGCCGAGGAACTCGACGATCTGATCCACGAGGTTCTTCTCCCGACCGAGGTTGTTTCCGAGGTCAAGGGCGGCAAAAAATCCGTCAAGACCCGCAAGCTCTATCCGGGTTATGTGTTCATCAACATGTGCCTCTTCGACGAAACGAAGAAGGTCATGATCAAGCCGTTTTACTTTGTGAAGGACGCGGCCGGTGTCATCGGCTTCGTCGGTGGCGACAATCCTGCTCCGCTCCGCCAGGCCGAGATCGACGAGATCAAGGCCCGCGTCGAGGCCGCCTCCGGCAAGGAAGTGCCGAAGGTCACCTTTGAGGTCGGTGAAGAACTCAAGATCACCGACGGCGCGTTCGCCAACCTCACCGGCCGCGTGGACGAGGTCGACCCCGCCCGCGGCAAGCTCAAGATTTCCGTTTCCATTTTCGGACGGTTTACGCCCGTCGAACTCGAATACTGGCAGGTCCAGCGCGCCTCTGAAAGCTGATCCAGCCGCCCTCACCACAACCAGTCATCCCTAGCTCAACATGGCCAAGAAAATTCAAGGTTACGTGCGCCTCCAGCTTCCCGCCGGCGCCGCCAATCCCGCTCCCCCCGTCGGTCCCGCCCTCGGCGCGCAGGGCGTCAACATCATGGGCTTCTGCAAGGAGTTCAACGCTAAGACCAAGGATCAGAACGGCATGATCATCCCCGTGGTGATCACCGTCTATTCCGACAAGTCCTTCACGTTCATTTGCAAGTCCCCCCCGGCTTCCGTGCTCCTCAAGAAGGCAGCCGGCATCGCTTCCGGTTCCGCCAAGCCCAACTCGGACAAGGTGGGCAAGGTCACCAAGAAGCAGATTCTCGAGATCATCAAAATCAAGAAGGCCGATCTCAATGCCAACTCCGACGAGGCTGCGATTCGTATGATCGCCGGCACCGCCCGGAACATGGGCATCGAGGTCGTCGACTAAGTTTCCGCCCGCAAAACCACTCACCGCGGGAGTCCCCAAGGACGTTCGCACCGCAAGGAGTAAAACATGCCCGTCAAACACAGCAAACGCTACAACAGCGCCGTCAAGGCCGCTGATCTCACCAAGGAGTATCCTCTCGCGGAAGCGGTGGATATCCTCTCCAAGTTC